>CAYZMW010000150.1:0-38482 GCA_964479645.1 uncultured Melioribacter sp.
CGTTCATTTCAACAACTTCGTGATTCGATTTATCAATTACGCCGATTTGTTTTATTACGCCGTTTTCAATCAAAATATCCGCGGAATAAATTTCCTCGTTAAAATTTTTTATTCTCAAATTTTTTAATAAAATTCCCATTCTCTTTTCTCCTATGCGGGGAATGTTCCTAAAAGATAAAGCACCGCCATTCTGACGGCGACGCCGTTTGTTACTTGATCCAAAATTATTTGATATTCTCCGTCGGCAATTTCGGATGAGAGTTCCACTCCGCGATTTATCGGTCCCGGGTGTAAAATCAAAACATCTTTGTTGTTTTTGTCAACTTTTTCTTTAGTAATACCGAAATATTTATGATATTCGCGCAACGAAGGAATTGCAGAACCGGCGTCGCGCTCAAGTTGAATTCGCAGAACGTTTAATATTTCATTTTCTTTAATTGCATCGTCAATGTTGTAATAAACTTTCACGCCTAATTTTTCTATTCCTCGCGGAATCATTGTTTTTGGTCCGCAAACCGAAACTTTCGCTCCGAGTGTTTTTAAGCCGTAAATATTGGACAAAGCCACTCTGCTGTGCGCAATATCTCCGACAATGCAAACTCTTTTATTTTCAAGAGTTTCACCGGTTTTTTCAATTATCGAATAAAAATCAAGCAAAGCCTGTGTCGGATGCTCGTGTCTCCCGTCGCCCGCGTTAATGATATTTGCGCTGGTGATTTTTGTCAAAAACTGCGGAACTCCTGCGGAAGAATGTCTGACGACAATCATATCAATTTTCATCGCTTCGATATTTCTGACGGTATCCTTGAAAGTTTCGCCTTTTTTAGTACTACTTGTCGATGTCGAAAAATTTACCGTGTCGGCCGAAAGGCGCTTTTGAGCGAGTTCGAACGAGATGCGCGTGCGCGTCGAATTTTCGTAAAACAAATTAACTATCGTTTTCCCAGTTAATGTCGGCACTTTTTTCACCGGACGTGAAAGTATCTCGCGGAAAGTTTTAGCCGTATCGAGAATTAACTCGATATCTTCCCGCGGCGTGTTTTGTAAACCGAGCAAATGCTTTGAACTTAACGGCATTAGTTTTCCTCCGAAATATCAACAAGATAAACCGCGTCTTCTTCGTCTATTTCTTTCATTTTTACTTTCACTTCTTCGTTAATTGAAGTCGGAATGTTTTTCCCGACGAAATCCGCTTTGATGGGGAGCTGTCTGTGTCCTCTATCTACGAGCACGCAAAATTGTATTGTGCGGGGGCGTCCCAAATCCATCAGCGCATCCAAAGCAGCGCGCGCAGTTCTGCCCGTATAAAGAACATCGTCAATCAGAACCACGTCTTTTTCAGTAATATCGAAAGTTATTTCCGTAACCGAAACTTGCGGTTGTTTCAGTTTACTTCTTACATCGTCACGATAAAGAGTAACATCGAGAACACCGACATCCAAATCGTCGATGTTTTCAATTTCTTTGATTTTTTCGCCGATTCTTTCCGCCAGGAATTCTCCGCGCGTTCGCATTCCGATAAGAACGATGTTTTTAGTTCCTTTATTTCGTTCTAAAATTTCATGAGACAATCTCGTAATTGTACGAGCCATTCCTTCTTCGTCGATTATTTTCGCCTTAATTTTCATACAAAAAATCCTCCTTGGCTTACGCCGCGGAGGTCTCCTTTTTTATTTTTAGATTTTTCTTCATTTAATTCCTTTTTTATCTCTCGGATAAAATTAAAGGGCAAAAAAAAAGGGGCGATTAACGCCCCTTTCGAGAAAGATTATTTATGAACCTTAAATTCTATTCTTCTGTTGAGTGCTCTGCCTTCTGCAGTTTTATTGCTTGCAATCGGATTTTCTTCGCCCATTCCGATTGTGTTGATTCTTGAAGCGTCAACGCCGCGAGCAATCAAATAATGCTTAACAGCATTCGCTCTCTTGAGAGAAAGTGCTTTGTTGTATTTTGCCGAACCGATATTATCGGTATAACCGATAACGTCAACTTTCAAATCGGGATTTTCCAATAAGGTCATCGCCGCATGGAACAAAATCGGGTAAGATTCGGGGGTCAATTTCGCGCTGTTAAATTCGAAATTAACACCTGAAAGGATGACTTTGTGAGCATGTTCTTCTTTCGCGTGAAATTCCGCAATCGCTTCGCTTACAGCATCTTTAACTTCAGCTTTATTTACACCAACATTAGCCGTGTTCTTTTTAACAATGTTATCGATTCTTTCATAGTCGATTTCAGGAGCTTTGATGCCTTCGTAAATTTGGCAAAGTTTGGAAGGTTCTCCTTTGCTGAAATAATAAATCAATCCGAAGTTCATTGACATGTAAGTATCTTCGTTGCCACCGAGCATGCCGTTGCCCGACGTTCCCCAGTAACCATCAAGGTTACTTGCAGGAGCTGTGTGGTAAACAAACTCCGAAGCGAAATCCCAAGAATCACTCAGTTTCACATTTACGCCTAAACCGAAATTAAATTCATAATCGATTAACGATTCACTGGCGGAACCGTTATTCGCACTATTATCAGCATAAATTCCGCCCAAACCTACAAGCAGGTAAGGAGAAGCTTTTTCACAAGGCACGAAACGATAAAGAAAATCAATATCTCCGCCGAGAACTGTCGTATTGGTTTCTGTCCATGGTGAAGTGTTAGTTTGTTTAAATTGTAAATTATTGTATTTAAGTTTCGCTCTCATTCCAACACTTTCGGAAAAATTTCTTGTTACACCAATATATGCACCGTAATTGATATTTCCTACAATACCGTTATTTTGACTTACGGCACGGGGATACGACAAGCCGAAATCAAAACCCCAGCTATTTTTTGCAACTTGAGCAAAAGCGGTACTTGCAATTAAAAAAACCGTTAAAAAAAGATACATCTTTTTCATGGTAAACCCCATATTGATTAATAATTAATTTTCATTAGGTTATATTTAAACAAAAAAATACATTTTGTCAAATAGTTTAATAACTAAAAATGTGATTATTGTCACAAAAAATAAATAATTATGTTCCCTTAACTTAAGTTATTCTCCTTAAGAATTCCAAAATTTTTTCATAAAAATTCATTTTATCTTTTCCCCAATAATCTTTTCTCAAAAATTTCGTAAAACTTTTATCGCCAAGCGCCACATTTTCGCAACAATTATCTCGCATGAAATGAACGAATTTCAAAGTGCGAAAACCGTCGAACCAAAATTTCTTTTGTCTGTTAATTTGTTTTTGCGAACCGCCGCTTTTTAGAATTTCCGTCCAGTATTCTTCGAACTCACGTCCCATTAAGAAATCGTACAAATATTCGTTTATGTTTTTTGCAAATGATAAATATTTATGCGCATCTCTTATTTTTTCATCGAAAAAATATTCGTTCCAGCGTTTTAAGATTTCGAAAATTCCGGGCGAATATAGAGCGTCGTATTTATTTTTTCCCGAAAGCATTTCCCCGACACTTCTTCCCGTCCCGAACGGAACGCGATGCGAAACACGCGGCGAAGGATAAACAACGGCATCGTTAACTTCAACGATGTCGAACAATTTTCCGAGTTTTTCCATGAAATAAAAATCTTCCGCCGCTTTTCGTTTGTTCATTCCTCCAATTTTCACATACGCTTCCCAGTCCGAAAACATTGTGGATCCGATTGTGAAAAAAGCGAACGGCGAGCGTGCATATTTTAATCCGTAAACATAATAACGCAAAAATATTTCGTATTTGATTATCGCATCCGAATAAGGCTCGATATTCGTCGGATGCTCGAAGCGAACATGTCCCGCCTTAATTTTCCGATTGTTCACACCCTCGTAAAGCGCGGTAAAATAATTCTTCGAGACTTCACAATCCGCATCGAGAGAGATAAGTGATTTTTGTTTCGGTGATTTATAATCGAGCAACGTCAATCCGAAGTCAAGTCCGATTTTGCGCGCAAGCCCGACGCCGCCCGTTTTATCGTCAAGCGCTTTCTCTTTTTCGAAAGCGTTTATCACGGCAAAATTTAATTTTTCAAACGTGTAATTCGCAAATAGAGTATTCTCCATTAATTTCTTAATCAATTCGAAACTTTTGTTATTGTCTTCCGAGATTTCTTTTTTCGCCGAAACCGTTTGATTAATCACAAAAAGAATTAAAAATTTCTCATGATATTTATCTTCGGTTGCGGAAAGGGATTGCAGTAATTTTTTAATATTTTCAAACTCGGCAAGTGCGGGAATTACAACAACATTTTCAAACCGTTTGTTTTTGTCGCCAACAAGCGCCGTCCACTTTTCGTTACCGAATTTCATCAAATACTTTTGGACGGCTTTCGGCAGAGTTCGAATATTGTCGCTTAATTTTACTTCAATCATCGGAAATGAATTCCCGTATCAGTTCGGCGGAAATTTTTTCATCAGGGCTATTCAAAAAATTAATTTCAATTCCCTCTTTTTGAATTTTACGTATCCACGTAATTTGTCGCTTCGCGAATTTTTTAATTGCGGATGCAAGTTTCTGTTTCATGTCGTTGTAATTCAATTCTCCCCGCAAATATTTTCCGACATAGCGATATTCCAATCCGAAAAAATCGAGTTTGTCGTAATTTACACCGTTTTTGATTAATCTTTCCACTTCTTCGATCATTCCCGATTTCAATCTTTTTTCGAGGCGCTCGTCAATGCGAGAATAAATAATTTCGCGTTCGGGTAAAATGCAAATGTTAAGCGTTTCGGTTTTTGCCGGTGAAATTATTTCGGCATCGTCCGTTTCGGCAATCAACAGCGCCTTGATTAATCTTTCCTTATCGAGTAAATCCGTCGTGTTGTGCTGTTCGGGATTTAACGCAAGCAATTTTTTTCGCAAAAATTCAATCGGCTGTTTTTTGTATTCTTCCGTTTTAGACGGTTCGTGAGATACTTTTGCCAATTTGTAATTTGTCAAAACGGCGTGAATGTAAAGCATCGTTCCGCCGACAAGAAAAGGCAACTTGTCGCGTTCGGTTATTTCACTTAACGAGCGATTGAAATCTTCGATAAATCTTGCGAGATTGTATTCCTCGGTCGGTTCGGCGATGTCTATCAAATGCGCGGGAATTTTACTTCCGTTTACAACATAATCTTCGTAATCCTTGCCCGTTCCGATATTCATTCCGCGATAAACTTGTCGTGAGTCGGCGGAAATAATTTCTCCTCCGAACCGAAAAGCGAGCCGCGCGGCAAGCCTCGTTTTGCCCGTCGCCGTCGGTCCGAAAATTACAACGAGTTTATTCCGTTTCATTTACTTTTTGCAGAAAAACGGAAATTACAGCTCCGCCGCTTTCGGTTTTCTTTACGGCTATTTTTCCTTTTTGCGTGCGAATAATTTTATCCGCAACGGTCAAACCCAATCCCAGCGCTTTTTTGTCTATTGTAACGAATGGTTCAAAAACATCGAGTGCGTGTTCCGCTTTAATTCCGAAACCGTTGTCGGAAAATTGAATTTCGACAAAATCGGCATCTTCCGAAATTTGAATTGAGATTTCCCCCTTGTTTTCGGTCGCCTCGCACGCGTTAATTAATATTTGCTTCGCCGCTTCGTAAAAGGCTTTTCTATCAACATTTACTAAATGACTTTCTTCCTTGTCGAGAAAAATTTCGCAATTCAAAAAAGCGAAATCCATTTTAAATCTTTCGATAAATTCGTTCACCAAATCGAGAACGCTAATTGTTTTCATTTCGTATTCGCCGTAACCTTCCGCAAATAATCTCGCGACGTTTCCCGCTTCGTACAATCTTCTTATATTTTTTTCGATTTCAAGTAATCGCTCATCGTCATTGTTCTCTTCGAGTTTACGAATTAATTCAAGCGCGGCTTCGGTTTTCGGGATAATCGTGTCGGCAAATTTCTCCGCCGCTTCTTCGTACGTTAGAACATCTACGGGCGGCAAGGCTTCCGCTTCGGGACACGGCGGACATTCTTTTTCCACGCTTTCGGGTTCTTTTTCAATCGTTTTTTCTTTCGGATAGTCAAGAATATTTTCTTCGATTTTCTTGTTTTGCGAAATCAAATTTTCGAGTTCTTCTTTTGAAATTTTCAGCAAAAAAGAGTCGTCGTCGCAAACTGCGGTTTCGCCGTAAACATCGCCCTTGAGAACGCCCGTTCCGAAAAAGTCGTTTTCTCCGAGCGTGTTTTTTTCCGTTCCTCTTATCAAAACGACGCGCCCTTCAATAATTAAATAAAGCGCATCGGCGCTATCGCTTTTTCTGAAAACTATTTCGCCCGCTTCTTTTTTAAGCGGTTCGCCTTCGATTTCATCGAAATTTAAACTTGCGAAATTCACGCCGCCGAATAATTTGTTCGCTCTTATTATATCCGAATTTTTCATATTCTTTCCGTAACGTTAATTTTAATTAAGGTTAATTCATATCGAAAAATAATAATCTTTCTTTTTCAAAATCCAAATAAAAACAGGCGCGCCGAAAAACGCGGTAATTGCTCCGACGGGAAGTTCGGCCGGCAAAATAACGGTTCGCGCAATAGTATCGGCAATCAAAAGCAATGCTCCGCCCGCGAAAAAAGAAATCGGGACAACGGCGCGATTATCGAAACCGAATTTGTTTCTTACCAAATGAGGCACTATCATTCCGATAAATCCGACAACGCCGGAAACGGAAACAAGCGCGCCCGTAAGAACGCCTGTCGCGGCGAGAAAAGTTAATCTTGCGACTTTGATGTTGACGCCCGAAATTTCGCCTTGCGCATTTTCCATTGCAATCAAATTTAATTTGTATCCGCCGAGCGAAAGAAAAAAAACAAGAGCCGAAGCGAAAGCAAAAACGTAGTAGGAACTCGACGGCTCGGCGAACGAAAGCGAACCGACAAGCCAAAATACCGCCGTTTGAAGATTTTCCCGCGTGAGAGTTAAAACAATTAATATCGCCGCGCCGAAAAACGCGCCAATCATTACGCCGGCGAGCAGAACACCGACGTGATTAAAGGCGACTTTTTTCTCGTTGCTTAAAAATAAAATTAAAGCGATTACAATCAACGAACCGACGAACGAAAAGAGTTGAGTGAAAAAAAAGGAAAAGCCGAGCAACATCGAAACAAGCGCGCCGAAAGTGCCGCCGCTCGAAACTCCGAGAATGTAAGGCTCTGCGAGCGGATTTTTCAGAATGCTTTGCAAAACCGCGCCCGCCACGGAAAGTCCGCCTCCGACTGCAATTGCGAGCAGAATTCTCGGTAAGCGAATTTGCAAAACCACGGCATTAACTTTCGCGTTCGTATCACCGAATAAAGCGGAAAAAATTTCGCGCCAGGTTAAATCGACCGAGCCGACACCGAGCGCAAGAAAAACAAGCGCCAAGAGAATCAGCGCGGAGACAAGCAATATTTTCATTTGAGCGCGACTCAACTTTTTAATCCGATAACATTTTCCACAGTTCATCCAAAAGTTCTTTTATGCCTGTTCCCGCAACAGCTGAAATGTACAACGGCGTTCCTTCGTAGCCTTTTACTTTGCGTTTTTTCGCCTCCTCCAATTCTTCGGGAGAAAGCAAATCGACTTTTGTAAAAGCGAGTAATTTTTTCTTTTTCGCCAACGTTTCGCCGTAACTTTCCAATTCGTTCAAAATCGTATCGTAAGTTTTTTGGTAATTTTCATCGGTAACGTCAATCATAATCAGCAATATTTTCGTGCGCTCGATGTGACGCAAAAATTTAAGTCCGAGTCCCTTGCCGAGATGCGCGCCGTCAATAATTCCGGGAATATCGGCAACGGTAAAACTCTTAAAATCCTTGTATTTGACAATTCCCAAATTCGGTTGCAGGGTGGTAAAAGGATAATCGGCGATTTTCGGTTTCGCCGCGGAAATCACGGAAATGAGCGTGGATTTTCCCGCGTTGGGAAAACCGACCAAACCGACATCCGCGATTAATTTCAGTTCGAGTAAAATTCTGCGTTCCTCGCCCGGTTTTCCCTCTTCCGCATATCGCGGCGTTTGATTCGTGGGCGTTGCAAAACTCGCGTTTCCTTTCCCGCCTTTTCCGCCGCGCGCGGCAATGTAAGTAGCGCCTTCTTCGGAAAGGTCGGCGAGAATTTCTTTTGTCTCAAAATCCTTAATTACCGTTCCAACGGGGACTTTAATGACGACGTTTTCACCGTTTCTTCCGTCCTTTAACGAATTGCCGCCGGGTTTTCCGTCTTCGGCGACATACTTGCGTTTGTAACTGAAATCAAGTAGGGTCATCAGATTTCCGTCCGCGACAAAAATCACATCGCCCCCTTTTCCGCCGTTGCCTCCGGCGGGTCCGCCTTTCGGCACGTATTTTTCACGACGAAAGGCAACCGCTCCGTCACCGCCTTTACCCGCTTTTACAAAAATTTTCGCTTCATCAACAAACAATGTTTTTCCTTTCTTAAAAAATTCCGATTAACAAATCTAAGAAATTCCTCCGTCTATTCTCACAGTTTAACGCTGTCGTATGATTGATGAAATTATGGAACGCGGATTAAACCGATTGATTATGATTATGACTGGTGTTTTGATAGAAGACGGATAATACGATTTTTTTTAATTATGAATTATGAATGTTAAATGATGAATTGATTGGATGAATGGATGAATGAATGATTGGTTGACTGGATAAACGCACTTTTAATAAACACAGTCATTCCGAGTCCCGCCTCTGGCGGGACGAAGGAATCTGTCGCGCCGAGCGCTGAATAGTCTTTCGCTGAAAATTTGATAGATTGCTTCGCGCCCCCGACAAGTCGTGGTCGCTCGCAATGACGCGAAATTTTTTTGTCCTTGCGAGGAGATTTCCCGCGGAAAGCGGGAAAACGACGAAGCAATCTGCCATGCCGTGCGCTGATTTTTTTTGCTGAAAAACCGATAGATTGCTTCCCCCGCCGTTGGCGGGGTCGCAGACGGACGGTATTTGGCGGGACTCGCAGACGCGAAAATTTTAATCCGTGAACATCCAATAAAATCAGTGTTATCTGTGTTCTATTGTACAAAAGACGCGCTATAGCGCGTCTCTACAATTAATTTTCTTTCCATTTCCTCTACCTTAATTTACCGAACGCCGGCTCCCCGTTTATTGAGAGCATGTATGCTACATAACGTATTTTTCGGGCGGGTCGAAAAGTTTGCCGTTTTTCATCTTCGGGTAATTTTTTCGATTGAAATAATTCAAGTCGCGGGTAAATCTGTCCGCGAACATTAGGAATCCACGCACCAAACCATACTTTCTTGCCGCTTCGGAAAAGAATTCAGAACAACTCGGCGTAAAGGGACAATTATCGCCGTCGTAATCTGAAACTAAAAGTTTGTAGCCTTTTTTCAACGCGCCAAGAAATCCGCCTTCGGTTTCGGATTTACTTTTGCCTTCAATATTTATTCGGTAGGACGATACTTTTTTCATCCAATGCTTCGTTTCGGTTTGCGCGAAAACCGAGACGGTAAAAAATAACGTTATAAAAAAAAGACGTTTCATTTCGCGCAATGTTAATCGGGATTTAATCCGAGCGAACGCATTTCGCTCAACAATTTCAGCATACTGCGCGTTGCCACTTTACACATCGTCGCGCCGCATTCCCACATAATATCTTTGCTTTTCGGGTCGACGAAAACTTTCTTGAATTCGTCAAGTTCGCGAATGCACTCGTAATCTTTGTGTTTCAGCATTTTTTTCATATTGATAAAACCGTCAAGACCGTCCGAGTACTTGACATACAACTTAAAATCGTCGGACGGTCTGACTTCTACAATTCTCGCCATTTTAATCTTTTTGAATTTGTCTTCCGATAATTATTCTTTGCACTTCGGACGTGCCTTCGTAAATCTCCGTGATTTTCGCGTCGCGATACATTCTTTCCACTTCGTACTCGCGCACGTAACCGTAACCGCCGTGAATTTGAATTGCTTCGCGCGCAACGTCCACCGCCGTTTCGGAAGCGAAAAGTTTCGCCATCGAAGCCTGCATAATGTAATCTTTCCCTGCATCTTTAAGCGCCGCGGCTTGTAGCGTAAGCAATTTAGCCGCTTCTATTTTAGTCGCCATATCGGCAAGTTTGAACATTATCGCCTGATGATTAATAATTTCGGTTCCGAACGCCTTTCTTTCCTTTGCGTAAGCAAGCGCTTTTTCGTATGCGCCCATCGCTATTCCCACCGCTTGCGAGGCGATGCCGTAACGCCCGCCGTTAAGCGTATTCATCGCAAAGTTGAAGCCTTTGCCCACTTCCCACAAAACGTTTTCGTCGGGAACGCGGCAATCGGTAAAAAGAAGCGAACAAGTGTCGGAACTGCGAATACCGAGTTTATCTTCCTTTGCGCCTTGCTCGAAACCGGGCATTCCCTTTTCGACCATAAACGCGGTGATGCCTTTGTGACGTTTTTCTTTATCGGTTTGAGCGAAAACAATGTAATAATCCGCGTTCTTTCCGTTGGTAATCCAATTTTTCGTTCCGTTCAAAACCCACTCGTTGCCGTCTTTGTAAGCCGTAGTGCGTTGTTGCGTTGCGTCGGAACCCGCTTCCGGCTCGGAAAGAGCGAACGCGCCGAGTTTATCGCCGCGCGCAAGCGGTTTCAAATATTTTTCCTTGATGTACTCCGAACCCCAGCGTTCGAGTCCGAAAGTGACAAGCGAATTGTTAACGGACATAATCACGCCAACGGCGGCGTCAACCTTTGAAATTTCCATCATTGCAAGAACGTAACTTACGGTGTCGAGCCCGGCGCCGTCGTATTTCGGATCGACCATCATTCCCATAAATCCGAGTTCGCCGAGTTTTTTTACGATGTCGTAAGGGAATTCGGCGTTTTTGTCGCGCTCAATTGCGGTCGGCGCAATTTCTTTTTGCGCAAATTCGCGCGCGGTTTCTTGAATCATTCGTTGTTCGTCGGTAAGTAAAAAATCCATAATTGCTCCTGTGCTTGTTTGTCAAAAGATTCGAAACATTATTTTAAACTACTCAAACGGCAGAGAAAATTCAATTTTTAAAAAGATAAACGACGCAAAAAACAATCCAATTTTCAGTATCTATTTTTTAATCTTCCAAGTGTTCGGAAAGAAGAAAACAATCAAGCCGTAAATTTCCAAGCGTCCGAGAAGCATTACAAATCCGAGCAACCACTTCCCGGCCATAGGAATTTGCGAATAATTTTCAAGAGAACCGACGGTTGCAAGTCCGGGACCGACATTTCCCATTGCCGCCGCGGAACCAGAAAACGCCGAAAGCGGATCGACGCCGAAAAGTGTTAAAATCATTGACGAAACGAAGACCACGAAAATGTAGCCCGTAATATAAAGCACTGCGAGCGAGACCGCGCGGTCGTCGAGTTTTTTGCCGTCGAGAAGCAAGGGAATTACGGCGTTCGGATGTTGAACTTGTCTGAAACGCCTTGCGAGCGCTTTGAAGAAAATCACTATTCTGTCCATTTTTATTCCGCCCGAGGTTGAACCCGCCATTGCGCATTGCAAAGTGAAGAAAATTATCATCAATTGCGAAAACGCGGGCCAAACCGAAGAATCGGCGTTTGCAAAACCTGTGGAAGTTCCCACAGATAAAATTTGGAAAGACGAATAGCGAAGCGCTTCCCAGAACGTTCCGTAACTTCCCGTGAAAAACAAATCGAGCGAAACCAAAATTATCGCCGCGAAATTAGAGCCGATGTAATATTTAAACACCGACGACGTTTTCAAATCCGTGAAACGACCGACAACCACCGAAAACAAAAGCGCGAAGTTCGTTCCCGATAAAATCATAAAAATCATTATGATTATTTCAATCGTTACGCTATTGAACGCCGCCACGCTCATATTCTTATCCGAAAATCCGCCGGTCGCAACCGTTGCGAACGAGTGCGTCAAAGCGTCGAAAAAATTCATTCCCGCAAACATTAGCGCCGCGGTTTCAAGCACTGTTATTCCGAGATAAATGTAAAGTATGATACGGATTGCGTCGCTTGTTCGCTTCTTGAACTGCTTCAAAGTCGAAGCCGAAAGTTCGGTTCTTGAAAGTTGAACGCCTACGAAACCGGTGGAAGGCAAAACGGCAAGCACGAAAATGATAATTCCGATACCGCCCATCCAGTGCGTGGAAGCGCGCCAGAAAAGAATTCCGAGCGGAAGTCCTTCGATGTTGTTCAAAATCGTCGCGCCCGTTGTCGTGTAGCCCGAAACGCTTTCGAACCAAGCGTTTGTAATTGTAAATTCGCCGCCGTTCAAAATATAAGGAAGCATTCCGATTAGGCAGGATAAAAACCAACTGCCGACGACGATTATCAAACCTTCTTGATTCGTAATTTCTTCCGGCGCGGGAACAAAAATCAAAGGGAAAAGTCCGAAAAGCAAAGCGATTACAAACGAATACGCAAGCGGGAACATACCGCCGTCGTGATTGAAAAGTGAAATCACACTTGAAACGAAAAGGAAAAACGCGTTGAAAAGAAAAACGAAACCGATATATCTGATTACAACTTGCGGACGCATGATTAATCCCGATTAATCTCCGCTTTTGTTGTCAAAATGCGCACGCTTTCCGAAAGTTCGTGAATTTCGTCTTCCGTCTCCGTTTCGTAATCGTAAGGAATTCCGCGTTCGGTGAAATCGATAACTTTTTTTGTTATTGTTACAATCGGCGTTACGACGTAATGATTAACGAAGAAACTGAAAAGCAAAGCGAAAACAATCGCGGCGCTCATTGCCACAAGTCCAGGCGTTATCGAGCGATTTTCTTCGGCGTCAATTCTTTCGGTTAATTCCGAAAGGCGTTTTTCGTAGTAAGTTTGGAATTCGTCGATTACGGCATCGGTTTTTTCAATCACTTCCTTTAATTTCAGAAAGTAAAATTCGTTCGATTTGTCGGGCTCCGCCGCGAGCAAAAGTTCCGTTAACTCTTTCGCTTCGAGATAATTCTTTTTGATGTTCGCAATAATTTCCTTTTCCTTTCCGCTTACGGCTTTCGTTTCAATTTTCGTGAAAGTCGCGCCGAAAATTGAATCCGACTTTGCGAGCAGTCGGCGGCTTTCGTCTTTCTTATCGAGAAGAAAAAGCATAAAAGCTTTTTGTTCGATTTCCAACGCGCGGTTTAAATTATTGATTTCGTAAATCATCGAAAGGTTTTCTTCGAAAGTTGTGCGCAAATTGTTTCCCGCGAACTTTACTTGAATCACCGACCACGCGCCGGCGCTGAAAAGCATTATCGCAATGATGATAAAACCGAAAGTTATTTTTAATTTCAACTTCATTTTTCAATCCTAAAAAATCGCAATCGAAAAATAAAACAAAATTAGCATAAGGTGGTGAAGGCAAGGAAAAGTTTTTTTATGCGATTCGAAAGGCATTCGAATTAAATATTATGAATTTAAACGGCACGGTTGTTTTCAGATTCAGCGTATAACATAAAAAAGGTCGGCAACAAGCCGACCTTCTTAAAAACGAATTGACCGAGTGAAAAATTATCTGTAAAATTTATAACGTTCGTCAACGATTTTAGCTTCTTCTTTTATCGATTTGAGCCATTCGCCGAGGAATTGACGTTGTTTCGTTCTCATCAAATCTTCCAAAACGGATGTCCGTTGAATATCGTAAGCGTTTTGGTCGAACGGTGTGCGTTGTGTAACTTTAATCAAGAACACGCCGCGGTTTCCTTTGACGGGGTCGGAAACCTCATTGAGTTTTCCGATGTAGCAATATTCGGAAAAAGCGAATTCGCGTCCCAGTACGGGCAAAACCTTACCGAGTTTGACATTTGATATTTTCGCCACTTTTACGTTAGGCCAAACTTCTTTTGCAAGTTCGAGATTTCCGCTCGTTCCGATTTTCATTCTCGCTTCTTTGGCAAGTTCGTAGGCTTTCTCGAGTTTTAATTCGCGTCTCGCCGCGTTGTTCACCGAAGCCTTTACTTTTTCGAACGGCTTGTAACCTTTCGGCGTGATTTCAGAAACTCTGAAAACGACATAGCCTTTCGCGACCTTGAACACGTCGCTCACCGTTCCCACTTTATTGGCAAAAGTAAAATCCACTATGGAACGGCTCGAACCGAGTCCGGCGACGGTTCGCGTTTCTTTTGTAAACGCACCCGATTTTACAATTTTGTATTTCATTAAATCGGCTTCTTTTACAAAGTCGTTTTTCTTGGCGAGATACGAAAAATCGTTCGCTTTGTTGTATATTCTATCCTGAGTTGTCGCGGAAGGTTTGATTTCATTGACTATTTTTTCGATGACGAAATCGTCGTACAGTTTGTCGGTCACTTTTATGATATGATATCCGAAACGAGTTTTAATAGGTTTGAGAACTTTGCCGACTTTTCCCGAAAAAGCGGCTTTTTCGAATTCTTTAACCATTTGTCCTTTTCCGAACCAGCCCAAATCTCCGCCGCGAGCCGCACTGCCCGGGTCTTTCGATTTTTCTTTCGCCATTTCTGCGAAATCCGCGCCTTTTCTCAATTGATTATAAATATCGTAGGCTTCTTTCTTAGCCGCCATATCCTGGACGCCTTTTCCGAGGGAACGAACGAGAATATGCGAGGCTCTTACGACCGGTTCTTTCGTTTTTATTTTCTTAACAAGATGATAAACGACAGCGCCGCTACGAGTAAGAACGGGACCGATAATATCGCCGTCTTTCGCTTTGATAATCAAGTCCTGAACTTCAGGATCTATTTTGGTTATTGAAACGGTATCGCGGGAATAAGGATGATTTTCGTCCGTGTAAATTTCCGCGTAAGTTTTGAAATCGGCTTTTTCCTTTTTCATCTTATTAACTATAGCCGCGAGATTTTCGATTATATCGCTCGTATCGCTTTTCGAAGGTTTGAGTTCGAATAGTACATATTCGATTTTTCTCGTTTCTTCCTGTTTGTAATCGTTCTTATGTTTATCGTAATATTGTCGTGCGTAATCGTCATTGAATTTAATCATCGAATCGGGAACGGTAGTAAATGAAAACAAGGCATATTCGGCGCTCATCGTAATATTGTCTTGGATGAACTTGTCTTTTATTTCGTCTTCGCTCACTTGAACGGCGGCGAATAAATAGTCGGTGAGTTTTTGTTGACGAATGTTATTACGCACCATTTCTTCCAATTGTAAAACCGCTTCTTTATTTTTGGGATCGCGTAACGCCGCGTCGTAAAGTTCACGATTAAACACGCCGTTGGAATCGAGAAAATATTGCTGGACGAATTGCGGCGGATTGGGACCGAGTAAAGCGTCAACAACTTCTTGATCACTGACTTCGATTCCGTATTCTTTCATCTTTTTCTCAATTAAAATTTCGTTGACCATCGCGTCCCAAACTTGTTGCCTGAAATCCGCCATTTGGGATTCGTCTATTTTTCTGCCTTGTCTTTCAAGATTGTTTCTCTCAAACTCCACGCGTTTGGCAAATTCCTGATAAGTAATTTCTTTTCCGTCAACAGAGCCGATTACTTGACGCTGTTGTCTGAAAATTTGAGTTATATTGGCATCGGACAATACCATAAATAACACAAACAAAACACCTACCGAAATTATAAACCACGGAGCCAAGCTGCGCATCCGAGCCATCATTCCCATAGTTAAAGTACTCCTATTTAATTATTTATTCTCTCAAAAAATACGAACCCTAAATTTAGACAAGCGTTAAGTGAAAATCAATTAATTTATTGCGCAGATGTAAAAAACGTTTTTTTTCGAAAAGAAAAGTTCTTTTTTTCATTCCGTCGCTACGTCGTTTTCCCGCTTTTTCGGATACGAATATAATCCCCTTGTTTTTTTCCTTAATATGCGTCATTTTGAAAAAGACGTTTTTTTCCTTTTATTTCGAAACCGAATTTTTACGGTTGCCGTATTTTTTATCAACTAAATTCAGAACGATATGTCAAAAAATCTTGTAATAGTGGAATCGCCGGCAAAGGCGAAAACGATAGAGAAATTTCTCGGAAAAGATTTTCACGTTGTTTCTTCGTACGGACACATTCGCGACTTGGCGAAAAAAGACAACGGCGTTGATGTGAAAAACAACTTCGAACCGAAATACATTATTCCCGCTGAAAAAAAGCAAGTTGTTTCGGAACTGAAAAAATTGAGCAAAAAAGCCGATACGGTTTGGCTCGCATCCGATGAAGACCGCGAAGGGGAAGCGATTGCGTGGCATTTGAAAGAGGCGTTGAAACTCGACCCCGAAAAAACGAAACGCATCGTGTTCAATGAAATCACAAAGCCCGCAATAAAAAAGGCTATCGAAAATCCGCGCGGGATAGACGAAAATTTGGTTAAGGCGCAACAAGCGCGGCGCATTTTGGACAGACTCGTCGGTTTCGAAATTTCCCCCATTTTGTGGCGAAAAGTTCGTCCGCAACTTTCCGCGGGACGCGTACAATCGGTCGCCGTTCGTTTGATTGTGGAGCGTGAACGGGAAATCGACAATTTCGTTCCCGAATCGAAATTCCGCGTAATCGCCGAATTTTATTCGCCCGAAAACGAAGAAGTGTTTTTCAAGGCGGAATTGAACGAACGTTTCGATACCGAAGAAGCGGCGAAGAAATTCCTCGAAGAAATAAAATCCGCCGATTTTTCGGTGGAAGCGATTACGAAAAAACCCGTAAAGAAAAATCCGCCCGCGCCTTTTACGACCTCAACCTTGCAACAGGAAGCCTCGCGCAAACTTCGGTTCTCGGTTTCGAAGACGATGATGATTGCGCAAAAACTTTACGAAGCGGGAAAAATCACTTATATGAGAACCGATTCGGTCAATCTTTCCGCGCTTGCAATCAATTCGGCAAAGGAAGTTATCGAAAAGGAATACGGAAAGGAATATTCGAAACCGCGACAATTCAAAACGAAATCCAAAAACGCACAGGAAGCGCACGAAGCGATTCGTCCGACTTATCTTGAAAAAAGCAAAGTGGCGGGAAGCGCGGATGAAAAAGCGCTTTACGATTTGATTTGGAAACGCACCGTCGCTTCGCAAATGGCGGAAGCGGAAATCGAACGCACGACGGTTAAAATCAATATCTCCAAATCGAACTATTATTTTACCGCAAAAGGGGAAGTAATCGTGTTCGACGGATTTTTGAAAGTTTATATGGAATCTTCCGACGAAGAAAACGGCGAAAACGGTTCGGCTGTTCTTCCGCCGCTGAAAGAAGGGGAAAAACTCGAAGCGCGAAAAATAGAAGCCGTGGAAAGATTCACGCGTCCGCCCGCGCGTTATACGGAAGCGTCGCTTGTCAAGAAACTCGAAGAACTCGGCATCGGACGTCCGTCCACTTACGCGCCGACAATTAGCACAATACAAAAACGCGGCTACGTCGTAAAAGGCGAACGCGAAGGCACGGAGCGCAAATACGTGAAACTTACGCTCGAAAACAACGAAATCAAAAAAGAAACGCTTACGGAAATTACGGGCGCGGACAAAGGTAAACTTTTCCCGACGGATATTGCGATTCTCGTTACCGATTTTCTTATGAAATATTTCCCGAAAATTCTCGATTACCAATTCACCGCAAAGGTGGAAGACGAACTCGACGATATCGCCACGGGCAAGATGAAGTGGAACGAAATGCTGAATTTGTTTTACGGCCCGTTTCATCAGGACGTTGAGACGACGCTTGAAAAGAGCGAACGCGTTTCCGGCGAACGCGTTTTGGGAATCGACCCGAAAACGGGAAAGCAAGTTTCGGTGAGAATGGCGCGTTTCGGTCCCGTCGCGCAACTTACCGACCCGAACGACCCCGACGCAAAGCCGGAATACGCAGGTTTGCGCAAAGGTCAGAAGCTCGAAACGATTACGCTTGAAGAAGCGTTGGAGTTGTTCAAACTTCCGCGCGAAGTGGGCGAATACGAAAACGATAAAATCATAGCCGCAATCGGACGGTTCGGTCCCTATTTGCGCCACAAAGGGAAATTTTACTCGCTCGGGAAAAATTACGACCCGCATACGGTTACTTCGGAAGAAGCGATTGAGATTATCGAAGCGAAACGGAAAGCGGACAAAGAGAAAATCATTAAAACTTTCGACGAAGACCCCGAAGTGCAAATTCTTAACGGACGCTGGGGACCTTACATCAAAAAAGGGAAAAACAATTACAGAATACCGAAAGGCACGGACGCCAAGGAATTGACATACGAAGAGGCGCTGAAACTGATTGAAGAAGGCGCGAAAAAGAAAAAGAAAAAATAACGATGCGAAAAATCATAAATAAAAATGACGCGAAAAAATTCGTTTACGAAATGCGCGAAAAAATGTCCGAAAATGAAACGCGTCGTAAAACGCAACGCATAGCGGAGCGTTTTTTTCAACAGGACGAATTGCTCAACGCGCAAAACATTTTGATTTACGCATCGAACAATAAAGGCGAAGTTTACACGCGGCGAATAATCGATATGTTGATTGGAATGGGGAAGGTCGTTTCGCTTCCGCGCACGAATAAAATCAAAAACAGATTTGTGCGCGGCGCTTTTCTCGATTGGGAAAAAACGGTGGAAACCGAAGAAGGATATATTGAATCGACGGTAGCCGTAGATGAAAATTTCGACGACATTGATTTGATTGTCGTCCCCGCCGTTGCGGTTTCGTTAAGCGGAAAGCGTATTGGTTACGGAAATCCGTATTACGTGAATTTGATTTCTCGAACGCTTGCGCCGCGCGTAATTCTCGCCTTTGAATTTCAACTTTTCCCCGAAATTGAATCGACCGAAGACGATTTTGTCGTCGATAAAATAATTACGGAGCGCAGAGTTATCAACGTAAAAAACAAATTGCGATTTTAATGAAGTCCGACAAATTAGCGGGAGCGGTTTTTCTTTTCATCGGGTTATTTATGCTTGCCGATTTTTCGGGAACGATTTATTGGAACGCTCTTTGGATCCCCGCCGCCGTCTATGCGCTTGCGGGTTATTTTCTTTCCGTTAAATATTTTAATTCCAAATCTTCGTTTCTTCTTTTTTCTTCTCTCGCGCTTTTTTTCGGCGGAATTACGCTTTTAATCGATGCTCTTTTCAGAATTAAACACCAAAACGAATTCGTCGCTTTTTCTTTCTTTTTCGCCGCGGCTTTGATTTTCGTGCTTCTTTATTTTAATAACAGAAACCACGTGATTTACTTACCGCTTGCCGCCATCGCTTTGTTGCTCGGTTGGAGTTACGTTGCGATAATTCCCGCTCGACTTTTAAGCGCCTTTGTTTTGAGCGTTTCACACATTCTTTCGCCTGCGCCGTTTTTGTATTTGTTAATCGGTTTTGTGATTATCAGAGAAAAGTCATAATAGCGACTTTCTTTTAATGGAGTGAATTTTCCCTTCTCGCAAATCCAAATCGATTTCGTCGCTGTTTCGTGCGTTTTGAATTACGCTTCGTAAACTCGGTGATTGCATTGTGTTCGGCTCTTTTAATTCGTTTTGTCGCACGGTTTGTTTCTCTTATTTTTAGATGTCGAATTTTCGGACTTTAATGTGTTCTTATTATTCGGAGTAAGTGTGAAAACGTTAAACAGAGCGATTGTAAATTTCGTTAAACTTTTACCGAAGTCGGTCGTCGGCGTATTTGCGAAAAAATATGTTGCCGGCACGACTCTCGACGACGCTATCCGCGTTACGAAAGAACTGAACGCAAAAGGTATTTTAACCACAATCGACGTGCTCGGCGAAGCGATTACGAATCTCGACGAAGCGCGCGAAGAACAAAAAGCGTGTATGCGCGTTCTCGAAGCGATTGAAGCGCACGGCTTGAATGCGAATTTGTCAATCAAACCGACTTCACTCGGGCTTGCAATCGACAAGGCGGTTTGTTACGAACTTGTCGGGGAACTCGTTGCGAAAGCCAAAGAGATGAACAACTTCGTGCGCATCGATATGGAAGATTCGCCTTACACGGATTTGACATTCGAACTCTATAAAAAATTGCGCGAAAAATACGGCGTGAAATACGTCGGCGTTGTCGTTCAGGCTTATCTGAAACGCACGCTGAAAGACGTCGAAGAATTAAATCCGCTCGGGACGAATTATCGTTTGTGCAAAGGAATTTACGTCGAACCGCCCGAAATTGCGTTTCAAGACAGAGAAGAAATTCGCGAAAACTTTTTGAAAATTCTCGACAAAATGTTAACCGACGGAAATTACGTCGGTATCGCCACGCACGACGATTATCTTGTAAACAAAGCGTACGAAATGCTAAAAGAGAAAAACGTCCCCGCGGATAAATACGAATTTCAAATGCTTTACGGCGTGCGCGAAGAATTGCGCGACAAGATAAACGCCGACGGACATAAAATTCGCATCTACGTGCCTTTCGGCGAACGGTGGTATGAGTATTCGATGAGACGCTTGCAAGAAAATCCGCAGTTGGCTTGGTACATCACAAAAGCGCTCTTTACAAGGCAATGAACGTCCTCGGAATAGAAAGTTCGTGCGACGAAACTTCCGTCGCGATAATTTCCGACGGCGAACTTGTCGCCAATCTCGTCGCTTCCCAAGATTTTCACGCGGAATACGGCGGCGTAATTCCCGAACTTTCAAGCCGCGCGCATTTGCAAATAATAACGCCATTGTTCAAACAAGCTTTGAGTAAAGCGAATTTAAAAAAAGAAGAAATCGACGTAATCGCGGCGACGGCGGGTCCGGGGCTTATCGGCGCATTGCTTGTGGGATTGACTTTCGCGAAGGGACTTGCGTTTTCTCTCGGCAAACCTTTCGTTGCGGTTAATCATATCGAAGGACATATTTTTTCCGGATTTCTGATGAGCGAAAAACCGCAATTCCCTTTCCTTGCGCTCGTAATTTCCGGCGGACACACGCTTTTGTTAATCGTAAAAAACGAACTTGAAATAGTTAAACTCGGAACGACGATTGACGATGCCGCGGGCGAAGCGTTCGACAAAGTCGCGAAAATGCTCGGCCTCGGTTATCCGGGCGGTCCGAAAATACAAACGCTTGCGGAAAAATGCGCCGAAACCGATATTCGTTTTCCCGTGGCGCGAACAAAAAGAGAATACGATTTTTCTTTCAGCGGACTTAAAACTTCGGTGTTGCGTTATTTGCAAAACAATTTCGAAAACGGAAACGCAACCGACGACGCAAAGCCTTGCATTGCGAAAGCGTTTCAAGATGCGGTTGTAAACGCGCTTACTGCTCGCGCGGAAAAAGCGTTGAAAAATTACGACGTCAAATCGATTTCCGTTGTCGGCGGCGTTGCTGCGAATTCCGCGGTCAAAACCGCGTTTGAAAATCTTGCGAAAAAATACGGCAAGACTCTCGTCGTTCCTTCTCTTGAATTTTGCGGCGACAACGCGGCTATGATTGCCTTGCGCGGAAAACAACTTTACGAAAACGGAATTACGCACACGCTTGATTTTAACGCGTTCCCCGCATTACCCGAAAATCATTTTCGAAAGGTTGATTAATGAACTTCTGGAAATCCAAAGAATTTTATTTGGCGCTCGGATTGTTTTTCTTCCTAACTTTTTTCTTCTACCTTTATTTGTTCACGCCCAATTATTTCACAAACGCTTCTTTGCGCGAATTCGAAGTTAGAAAAGGAGAGACTTTGAATTCGGTTGTAAACAGAATGTTCGAAGAAGGTTTAATCCGAAACACAAGCGGAATGAAACTCGCGGCGTACATTACCGGCGCGCAAAATAAAATCAAAGCGGGGAAATATATTTTAAGAAGCGGCTCGAACTTTTTTGAAATTCTCGAACAACTTCAAAAAGGCGGCGCAAGAAAACAAAAGCGCGTTGTAATTCCCGAAGGAATTTGGCAAAATAAACTTGCGGGCTTGCTACGTCGGGAAATGAAATTGGATTCCGCAAAAATAATGAGCCTTTCGTCGGACAAAAAATTTCTGCGCTCGCTCGGTCTCGACGTGAAAAACCTCGAAGGCTATTTGCTTCCGAACACGTATTACTTTTTTACGGACGCGACGGAGCGCGACGTTCTCGAAAGGTTGAAGTACGAAAACGACAAAATTTTCAAAAAGCGGAAAGTCGTTTTACAAATGAAAAAATTGGGAATGACGCGCCACGAAATTTTAACGCTCGCTTCGATTATCGACGGAGAATCGAACAAGGTTTCGGAGTTCCCTTTGATTTCGGCGGTTTATCACAATCGTTTGCGAAAAGGAATTCCGTTGCAAGCCGACCCGACAATCCAATATTTGAAAAGAAATCGTCGTCGATACAATAAAATTTATTACAAGGATTTGGAAATCAATTCGCCTTTTAACACTTACAAATATGCTGGGTTGCCGCCCGCGCCGATTAACAATCCCGGCAAGGACGCAATTTTCGCGGCGCTTTTCCCCGCCGATGTCGATTATCTTTATTTTGTCGCCGACGGCAAAGGCGGACACAAATTCGCAACGCGTTATTCGGACCATTTAAAAAACATACGCGCTTATAGGAAATGGCGAAGAGCAAATCGCTAAAAATATTGATTTTATTACTGCTTGCGCTTTCTTGCGCAAAGCAAGTGCCACCGAGCGGCGGGCCGAAAGACACCGAGCCGCCGACTATCGTTGCGACTTATCCGTTAAACGGCGCGACAAATTTTTCCGACGATAAAATCTCTTTCGATTTTTCAGAATACATCGACAAGTCAAGCGCGCGAAACGCCGTTTTTATTTCGCCTTCGGTCGAGAAGTTCAAACTCGATTGGAGCGGTAAAACTCTCGAAATAATTTTTCTCGATTCGTTAAGAAAAGAGACGACTTACACCGTAACGCTCGGAACGGACATTCGCGATTTGAACAATAAAAACAGAATGGCGGAAAGTTTCGTCCTTGTTTTTTCAACGGGCGATAAAATAGACAAAGGAAAAATTTCCGGGCGCGTTTTCGACAGAAATCCGCAAGGCGTAATGGTTTTCGCATACAAACTTTCCGATACCGCTTGCGTCAATCCTTCGGAAACGAAACCCGATTACGTAACGCAATGCGGGAAAGACGGATTTTATTTATTTTCGGGACTCGCCGAAGCGCGCTACGCTTTGTTTGCGGTAAGAGACGGAAATTCCGATAATCTTTATGAAGAAAACGAACAGATAGGTTTTACGTTTTGCGACGTGGTTTTGCCTAACGATTCAGCCGCGCTTTCGGGAATTGATTTTATGCTGACGCAAATCGACACTTCGCGCCCCGCACTCGATGAAATTACGATGACCGACAGAAATCACATTTTGCTTGAATATTCCGAAACGATAGACAGCGCAAAACTTTCGCCCGAAAATTTCACGATTACCGATTCGACAACCGCGGAAACGTTTCCGATAAAATTCGCATACAAGGGGAGAGTCAAACGCTCGAAAATTCTCGTTTCGTTTTCAGATTCGCTCGAAGCGGAACACAAACTTTACCTTTCGGCAGGCGCGGTTTACGATATGCGCGGAAACGCTTCGCTCGCCGCGACAAGCGAAATCTATTTCAACGAAAAGCCCGATACGCTTGCGCCGAAATCTCTCGGAGTTTTATCCGCGAACGGCGAGAAGAAATTAAATTTCACAAATCCCGCGCTGCGCGCTCTCTTCGACGACGGCGTAAATTTAACCCGCGACGCGCTCGTTTTTATTTCTGCGAAAGGCGACACAATTCCCGTTTCGCTCAATAAAATCAATGATGCGGAATTTATCATAAAACCCGAAAAAAAACTTCGCTCGAATTCGGAATACGTTTTGAAAATCGATTTCACGCTTTTTTCGGACGCCGCGGGAAATTCTATCGACAGCGTTTTTTCTTTTCCGTTCAAAACCGTGGACGAAATAGATTTGGTCGGCGTGGAAGGTAAAATAGAAAACGCGCCGAAACAACCCGTTTACGTTATCCTCGATAATTTAAAGAACAAAACGAAATTAAGAACCGAAACTTCACCGCAAGGCTTTTTTAAATTCAATGCTGTTCCGCCCGGTAAATATTTCGTTTGGGCTTTCGCCGATGAAAACGGCAACGGGAAATACGACTTCGGTTCGTTAAACCCATGTAAACATTCGGAAAAATTTACGTTCAGAACCGACACGCTCGAAGTTCGTTCCCGTTGGCCCGTTAAAAACGTGAACATGAAATTTTAATTCGGCGAAAAATTCGTGTGACGTTTCGCTCTGTGCATTGACTTTATTTATTCTCGGGCTGACGGCGCGATTTCTTACATTAATTTCTTGTCATTCAGGAATAATATTCTTAATATAACTTTTCACGAAAACAATTTTTAGAAAGAAGCAATGCGTAAAATTCTTTTCCTTCTCATTTCATTGTCGCTCGGTTCTTTCGGACAAACGACATACAATTTCCTGAAATTGGATAACAGTCCGCGCGCCGCGGCGCTTGCGGGAAGTTTCGTTGCGGCGAACGACGATGTCAACGCGATTTTTTACAATCCCGCAGGCATAAATAAATTGACCGCCACGCCCGTTTCGTTTTCTTTTTTAAAACATCTCGAAGGAATTAATTCGGCAAGTCTAATCGGCTCGAAAGTGATTAAGGATTGGGGAAGATTTTCGCTCGGCGTTCGTTATGTAAACTACGGAACGTTTACGAAAGCGGACGAATTCGGAAATAAACTCGGAGAGTTCGGCGCCAACGATTTCGCACTCGATTTCGGATACGGAAATTCGCTTGAAAAAAATTTTTATTACGGCGTAAATGTTCGCTTTATCTATTCGGGAATAGACAACTATTCTTCGACCGCTTTCGCCGCCGACGTGGGTTTGCTTTATGAAATTCCCGAAGAGCTCTGGTCGTTCGGTTTCTCGATTCTGAACATCGGGACGCAACTTTCCTCATATGCGGGTACGTCCGAAGATCTTCCGCTCGATATGCGTGTGGGTTTGACGAAACGACTTGCGCACGTCCCGCTTAAATTTTATTTCTCTTTTAATCGTCTCGCGGACGATTACGATTCTTTCGGCGACAGATTCTCCCAATGGACTTTCGGCACGGAATTGAAAATCAGCGGGGTTGTAACGTTGCGTTTCGGGTACGATAAAAACAAAAGGGACGAGACGGAGCTTGGCACGAAAAAAGGACTCGCCGGATTTAATCTCGGGTTCGGCGTGAACGTAAAAGGTTATCAAATTGATTATGCTTTTTCTTCCTTCGGACCTGCGGGAAATTTGCACCGTTTCGGCTTGAGTACAAGATTTTAGCCTTCCGAATAAATTCTCGGCACCCTCGTGTTAATATTGGTTAAAATTTCATAAGGAATGCTTCCCGCCCAAGCGGCAAGTTCTTCGGCGGTGATTTTTTCATCGCCCTGTTCCCCGAGCAAAACCACTTCGTCGTTATTGTAAGCGGAGTCATCGCCGATATCAACAACGATTTGGTCCATTGAAATATTCCCGATTACGGGATAACGTTTGCCGTTGATTAAGACTTGCGCTTTTCCCGACATGCTTCTGAAATAGCCGTCTCCGTATCCGACGGGTATCGTAACCGCTCTGGTGTTTCTTTTCGCCGTCCACACGGAGCCGTAACCGACCGAAGCTCCCGCTTTAATAACCTTGAAATAAACGATTCTCGATTTCCAAGATAAAGCGGGCTTAACGTTCACGCTTTTTTTCACCTCCTTCGAAGGATAAACACCGTAAAGTAAAATTCCCGGTCGTACAAGGTTCAAATGCGCCTCGGGCATTTGTAATATTGCTCCTGAATTCGCAATGTGTTTGAGCGGTATTTCGAATCTTTCTTTTTCGATGAATTCCAGAACCGTAAAGAACCGTTCAAGTTGCAATTCGGCGTGAGTCGAATTTTGACTCGCCGCATTAGCGAAATGCGAAAAAATTCCTTCGACTTCCACGTGTTTGAGCCCGAAGGCGAAACGGACGAAATTTTCAGCGTTATAATAATGGACCCCGATTCGTTCCATTCCCGTATCAATTTTAAGATGAACTTTCGCTTTTACGCCGAATTTCGCGGCGGCGTCTTCTATTTGCTCCAATTTTTCCACGGAAGAAGCGGTAAGCGTTAAATCGTATTTTAAGAAAAGAGGTATTTGATTGCCGAGTATTCCGCCGAGTACCAAAACGGGAGCGCGAACACCTTTTTCACGCAATAAAATTCCTTCCTCAAGAACCGCGACTCCGAGATAATCCGCTTCGAGTTCGTCGAAAAAACGGGCGAGACGAACCAAGCCGTGACCGTACGCGTTCGCCTTTAGAACGGGCATAATAGCGGACGGAGCCACGTGCTTTTTGATTTGCTCGAAGTTGTATTTAATGTTTGCGAGATTAACTTCCGCAAACGTCGGACGCAGAACGTCCTTCGTGCTTATTAAAGGATGATTGTCTATATTATTTTTCGACATTGTTTTTCCGCATCGCGTTCGTGACGTTTGGTAAAATGCAAAATTACCGTCGTGGATTTTTTCACACGAAAAAAAGGAACGTCGATTAAAGCGTATTAAAAAGATGAGCAACTAAACGGCTATAATCGACGTTCTTTCGACAAACAAACTATTTTAACAGAACCATTTTTTTCGTTCCTACAAATTCGCCCGCGCGCAACGTGTAAAAATAAACACCGCTCGGCAAATCGCCCGCGTCGAATTGCACCGTGTAATTACCCGCCGTTTGTTCCTTGTTCACAAGCGTTGCCACTTTTTGTCCGAGTGCGTTGTAAACCGACAACGTTACATTTACGACAGACCGCGTTCCCCGCGCGGCCGAGCTCCTCGCGATAACAGACGATGTCGGAATTGAATAGGAAATCGTCGTCGTCGGATTGAACGGATTCGGATAATTTTGACCGAGAGCGAATTTCTCGGCAACGTCGCCGTCTTCCGTAATTTCCACGCCGACAATACCTTCTTCGGGCGTAAAAACTTTATTATCAGTATAAATGTGAAACTCGCTCGGTTCGTACGTAAATTGCATCGCGGTGTTTTCCACATAAAAAGAATCGCCTGAAAAGAAATCGTACCACCAACCGTCGTGTTGAAAATTCGGCGTAACGTTTGTTTCCCACGTGTTGAAATTACCCGCAATCACCGCTTTCATATCGTCGTTATTCAAATGAATAGTTCTTCCGTAAACCCCGTTTCCCGTATTGAAACCTACGCTTGTGTACGGAGAATTGAACGTGGGATATTCGTTTCTGAGTTTAATAATTGCGGCGAACGTTTTGTAAAGATTTCTACGTGCGGGTTCGTTGTAATAGTTCCACAAAATCGGTTGCGGGTCGGTTCTTCCTTCGGGGAACGGTTGGTCGTAACCGAGTTCTTCGAATTGCCAAATCATTTTTGCGCCGGGATACGTGAAGAAAAACGCCGCTACGAGTTTTTGACGTTGCAAGGAAAGTTCCACATTGTTTTGTAATTGATAATCGGGATTGGAAGAATTTCCGTATTCGAGAGTTTTCCACATCAATCGGTCTTCGTCGTGGCTTTCCATGTATGTAACGAGATTGCACTGCGACCAACCTCTGTTTGCATAGTAATACCAAGAAAAATCGGACGATCGCTGCGGGTCGTTAATCCAACCCATCGAGGCTTGGGAATATGCGCCGTTTCCGTTTCCCCACAAAAGCAAGCCGTAATTGGCAAGTTCCGTTTCCTCTTGATTCTCCGAGAGATGTTCCAATATCATAATGGCGTTCGGGTCGTATTCCCAAAGTTTACTCGCCATTCGCTCGATATTGTAAATACGCGAAGCGTCGTATTGATTCCACTGCCCTACGTTATCGCCGGAATATCTTTGCGTAAATCCTTTCGATAGGTCGTAACGGTAACCGTCAACGTGATATTCTTCCATCCAATAACGATTGACGCGGTCAAGGAAATAGCGCGTGTGCGGGCTTTCGTGATTCCAATCGTAACCGGGACAGAACGGATGACGAGGCGTTTGATTCATCCACGGATTGTCAGCCGAAGGCGGTCCGTAATTCCCGTCGGCATAGAGCCGCACGAAAGGCGATTGCCCGAACGAATGATTATAAACAACGTCGAGCACCACGGCGATACCGCGTTCGTGACAAGCGTTCACGAATTCCTTCAATGTTTCGGACGGTCCGTAATACTTGTCCACCGCGAAGTAAAAGGCGGGATTGTAACCCCAACTTATATTTCCGTCGAATTCGTTAATCGGCATAAGTTCGATTGTGTTTATACCGAGATTTTCAAGGTAATCGAGCGTATCAATTAATGCGGCGAACGAATGCTCCGCCATAAAATCGCGAATAAGTAATTCGTAAATTATAAGTTTGCTTTGTTCGGGACGGGTGTAATCGTCGTCCGTCCAGTCGAACGGCGTCTGTCCCGTTTCAAAAACCGAAACGTATTCTCTCGTTTTGTTCGTCGGGTAAGGCTTCAAATTCGGATACGTTTCCTCCTCGATGTATTGGTCGTTCCAGCCGTCGAGAACCTTGGCGGCATACGGATCCGCCGTTCTTATTCTTCCGTCAACCAAATACTGGAAAGAATATTCGGTTTGCGGAGTGAGGTTATCGAGAGTAATCCAAAAGAGCGTTGTGTCTCCCGTCGGTTCGTATTTGTGCATTAAATATTCGGGGAAGATTTTCCAATCGCTTCCGCCGAAATCTCCGATAACATAAACGAAATCTTTCCCGGGCGCAAAAAGGGCGAGCGTAACCGACGAATTGTCCTCTCCGTAATTGATGCCCGGTTTCGTTCCCGCGGGAGGCGCTTCGCTCGTTTGGTCGGGAACGATAATCGTGTAAAAATGATTGGAAAAACTTGCGCCGTTTTCATCTATTGCGGTCGCTTCGATTTCGTACAAACCCGGGTCGAAATTTTCGGCGGAGAAATCATATTCAAGAACATCGGTGAATTCCACGGAAGAGACTTCGTCGTCATTTACGTAAAGATGAATTTCCTCCACGTTCGTTCCGATTTCCGCAACGGTAACTTCAATCGACAGATAATCGTCCGTATGAAGAAAAACGGGCGAACGTTGCGGGTCTTCGAAATCGTTACTAACGTCGGGTTGCGTGAAAATCACCGTCAAGCCGCCCGAATAAATATCGGCGAAAATGTCCGCTCCGCCGACGTCGCGCCCTGTTGGTCCTTCGGGGCCCGCGCTTCGAAAAACGAAAGCGAGTTTTTGAATATGTTCGTTATCGTCCGTCATCGAATAAAATTCGCGGGGATAACCTATGACAAGTTGATAAAGGTCGTAGCCGATTCTCGTAAGTTCGGGTTGAGTTGCATCGTCCCCCCAAGTTCCGATTACGTGTCGCCAATCGTGCGTATCGGTGCTGTAATTCGTAATTACGCCCGTGTGAGCGTAAACGTCTCCGTTATATCCGGCAAGACCGCCGTCGCCTTCCTGAGCGTTAAAGATAACCACGATGGAATCCGCTTCGGTCGGATATTCGGGAAGCGTAACAACTACTTGCGCATTTATCGAATAAGTAAATAAAATCAGTGCGATAAAAATTAATTTTTTCATTCGAAAATTCCTTTATATTATTTAAGTGACACATTCTAATTTAACGGAAAAAAACTTTCCGTGAAAATCTATTTGTCGGTATAATCAAACGTTGTTTATCTTTTCTTGAAATGTAAAAAAGAACGTTTTCATGTGAAATAAAAGCATGTACTGTAGCCCGATTTAAAATTCGCTTTCTTTCGTTTACAATGTTTATCCGCTTTGACGGAGCGCAACCGACTTTTAAGAATACGCGCAAGAGACGAAATACGGCTTTGAATTTTGATTTTCTTTCATCGGCATAGAAAAGTCGAACATTTTTCGGAACAGAATACGGCTTAATTGAATAAATCCCATGAAACACCGAGTCTTACGGCGCGTCCCGTTTCGGGATAATAAGGCGTCAAAAAGTATTTCGTATCGAATAAATTTTCGAAAATAAAATATATGTTCGCCCTGTCTTGAATGCGACCGACGAAAAAGAAATCGGTTGTAAATGAGTCGTCGGCATTTTCGCCGTAACCGAAAGGAACTATTTGCGAATTTTCCGTTTCGTAAAAATAAACGTTTTCGGCGCGGAAGAAATCGCGATAAAAATAATTTTGCTTTCCAGTAAAATAGAAATTCAAACCTGTTTTCATTTTAAGATTATTATCGAACAAGTAATCCGAATAAAAAATTCCGGCGTTCAAAATATGTCGAGGCGAAATTTTCAGATTGTTCAATTCGTTGTCGAGGTAAGAATAATTGAACTCCGCAAGAAAAATTCCGAATTTCAACGCGCCGTTAACATGCAAACCTTTAATGTTTCTTTCGGTGAGCCCGAAAGAAGTTTCGCCGTTCTTATCGACGTAGTGATAAAGTTCGCCGTTGTTTTCGTAGGAAAATAACGACGCGGAAATTGTCGCGTTTTGCGATTTGAAAGAAACGCCCGCTTCCGCCGCATTGATTTTTTGCGGCTCTTCTTGCAATCGATTGTCTTCCGAAGAATAAACCGCGGGGTAATACTTAGAATATTTCGAAAATCCCGCATAAATCGAAAGACTCTCGCTTGCCGAATAATTCACGTCGAAACCGAATCCGCCGTAGGTTTTCGAATTGTCGCCCGACGTTATGCGTCCGAAAATCGACGGCTTTAATTTCCGATTTAGTAATTTTATTCCCCCCGATGCCGACAATGAATAAGAAGGCGAATAGTCCAAGTTTCCCCATTGCGTATAATAGTAGGCGGTTACCGCTCCGTTTCCGAAAAAGAAATCGCCGTCGTAAGTGTCGGTTAAATTAGCGAAATATGCGTGCGTTTTTCTCGTCTCGGAATAATTATCGGTTAAACGCGTTTCGTAATCGGAAAAAGAAGCAACAAATTTCAACGCATGTTTTCGGGAAAATCTTTTGCTTACGGTCAACGCGTAATTGTTCCATTCGGTTTTCATTTCTCTTTGCGAAAACATTACAGGCGCAAGATAGCCGTTGTAAAAATACTCTTCGTAATTGTCGCCGTATTGTCGCTTTAAGGAATCGACATCGACGCCGCCGAAAAGTTGCGTAACCGCGCGATATCTCGAAAAGAGAACCTCCGCCGCAAAAGTGCTGTCTATAAAATACGTCAATTTAACGTTTCCGTTCCACGTGTCGTAATCCGAATTGCGATATTCGGGCGAAATCATTGCGTTTCCCAAATCGAACGAAAAGAAAAGTTTGTCGGTTACTTTGGAAGCGAAGTAAATATTTATCATCGCTTCTTCGTTCGGTCCTTGAAAATAAAATATACGCGTGTGAGGTATTCGGGAAAATTCGTGAAAAGAGTTGAAATTTACGCTTATCGGATTTATCTCCGCGCCGTAAAGGAAACCGCGCGGCAACCGATTTAACGTTACCGATGCGATTCCGTTTTCCTGAAATCGATAGTAACTTTGCAAACCGTATTGAGGTTCTTCGAACGGAATTCCGTTGTAAAGCGTGGAAAGATTGGCGTCCCCAAGTCCGTAAAAATCAACGGAATGCGGTTGTCCGTAAAGCCCGAAATCCCGATAATACGACGGGAAATGCGCGCGGAAGATATCCCCGAAAAATCTGAAATTGTCAAAATCGTATTCGCTTTTATTTACGGATAGCACGGAGAATTCGGTTGTGTCCCGTACAATAAAATCGGTATGTCCGCCGCTTGCCGATTTTGTTTTCGAAAAAGTTGTGTCCGAAACCGCAGATGAAGAAACGCAATGCCTTGTATGCTTACGGCTATTGAGGTTCTGCAACGCGTATGAACGCAAGGGGGAAAACGTCCCCGCGAAAACAATTATTAAAAAAAACATTGAAAATAAACGCGATGAGGGTTTTTGTTTTTCTTTTTGCATAAAATAATTTTTTTTAGTCAAACGTCTTTGCCGTTTTTATCATATAATTCAAGGGGTAAACACACGTTAATGTTATTTCCTCCCTAAAAATAAAGGAAAAAATATTTGATTTAAAACAAAAAATTTTTATTTTTGGAAGTCATTCATCATCAACAAACATAAGGGGTTACAACATGGCAAAAGCTAAACCGTTAACCAAGGCTCAAATCGTTGAAGAGCTCGCAAAGAAGCTTGAAATGACCAAAAAAGAAGTAAACGCTTTTTTGGCGGCTTATAATGAGCTCATTTACAAAAACGTAAAGAAAGCCAAAGAACTCACCGTACCCGGTTTGGGTAAATTCTATGTAACAAAAACCAAAAGAAGAAAAGGCCGCAATCCTTCGACGGGCGAACAAATCGTTATTCCCGCAAAGAACGTCGTTAAATTCAAAGTTGCAAAAGCGGCTAAGGACGCAATCATTCCTCCGAAAAAGAAAAAATAACGGTGGGACTGCGAAACTTTTTGTTCGGGGCTGGCTGTTAGGGTCAGCCTTTTTTGTTTATTCGCTTTTGCCGTGCGCGTATCGAATGACTTTCTTATATTTATTTTTTCGAATTTTTATACACTCTTGATATTAAGAGTTTTTAATCGAAAGGAACGTTATGAAAAAAAATGTTACTCTTTGGACCCTTGCGGTTATAATTACAATCGCATCGGCGTTTTATCAAAGAATGACCGGACCCACTTACCCCAAAAGAATTACAGCGAAAATTTCCGACAGCGAAATAAAGTTCAAACTGCCGCGTTCGCACGGCGGACAAGACGACCAAGAAGTTATTTTACCGATAAAAGATAATGACATAAAAGCTTTTCTTGTTTGGAAAAGATATAAAACAAAAGACGAATGGACATACGTTCCGATGTCCCCACGCAACGACACGCTTGTCGCTTACTTGCCGGGGCAACCTCCCGCAGGCAAACTCGAATATTTCCTTGTGGTGGAAAAAAACGGAACGAAGCAAACGTTGCCCGAACATGAAACCGTTGTAATTCGTTTCAAGGGTAAAGTCCCGATGTGGGTTTTAATTCCTCACGTGATAGCGATGTTTTTGGCGATGATGTTCTCGACAAGAACCGGTTTGGAAATTTTTAATAAAGACGGCGGCGATAAATTTAAAAAATACAGTTATTGGACAATCGGGCTATTGTTCATCGGGGGATTTATTTTCGGTCCGCTCATGCAAAAATATGCGTTCGGCGAATATTGGACGGGCGTGCCGTTCGGTTACGATTTGACGGACAACAAAACGCTCATAGCGATGCTCGCTTGGCTTATTGCCGTTTATATGTATAAAAAATCGGTTAAGCCCGTGCGTTGGGCGGTCTTCGCCTCGGTGGTTACGTTTGCGATGTATATGATACCGCACAGCGTTCTCGGTTCGGAACTCGATTACAATAAATTGGACGCTCAAAAAAAACAACATTCGGCGCGAAAAGTAAACACGGATAATTATCAAGATACAACGAATTTTTCAAAAATTAAGTAAAGGTGAAACAATGCGAAAACTATTGGCGATTTTATTATTGACATTCGGCGTAAGCGCTTTTGCGCAGGACAGCGTGCAAGTGCTTTTGCCGGTTCAATCGACGGGAGTTGCAAAATTTCTTTCTCAACATCCCGACTATGACGGACGCGGAACTATTGTATTTATTTTCGATACCGGCGTCGATATGGGAGTTGAGGGACTGAAAGAAACTTCGACGGGAGAAACGAAAGTAATCGATGTGCGCGATTTTACGGGACAAGGCGACATTGAATATTACGAAGCGGATATCGACGATGAGGACGACAAATATTATTTCGAAAACGAAGACACGGGTTTTAAGGTTTTCGGCGCCGACAAATTGGAATTGAAGGCGTTCGACGAAAAATATTACATCGGCAATCTGCCCGAAACGCTGTGGAAAAATTCGGGCTCGGGCGTAACGGACGTTAACGGTAACGGAAAGGCGAACGACAATTTTTATTTTGTTGTTTTCCAAGCCGCGGAAAACGATTGGGTGATGTACATTGACAAAAACGGAAACGGCGATTTGAGCGACGAAAAACCGATGCGCAATTATGCCGTTAATCACGATACGTTTACATTTAAACCGGAAGACGATTTGCCTGATTTCACAATCGCGATAAACATCTTTCCGAAAGAAAACAAGGTTTCGTTTTTCTTCGACGACGGAAGCCACGGAACGCATTGCGCGGGAATTGCCGCGGGCTATCACATCGGCGGAAGCGAACTTAACGGAGTCGCACCCGGCGCGCAAATTATCGCTCTTAAACTCGGAAACAATAACTACGCCGGCGGCGCAACCGTTACGGGAAGCATGCGCAAGTGTTTCGAATTTGCGGATAGCGTATCGAAAGCGCAGGAAAAACCGTGCATCGTTAATATGAGTTTCGGTATCGGTTCCGAAATAGAAGGACGCGCCGAAATGGAGCAATTCATCGATAAACTCGTGAAAAATAATCCGTATCTCTACATCTGCATTTCAAACGGCAACGAAGGTCCCGGAATTTCCACAACGGGCTTGCCGGCGGCGTCTTCTTCAGTGCTTTCTTCGGGCGCAATTCTCACAAAGGAAGTAGGTAACAATCTTTACGGAACGGTTCAAACGAAAGACAGACTTACTTACTTTACTTCGCGCGGAGGAGAAGTAATGAAACCGGATATCGCATCGCCGGGCGCTTGCGTTTCAACCGTGCCGAATTTTGCGCATGCCGACAGATTTTGGGGGACAAGCATGGCGTCGCCTTATACGACGGGCGTTGTCGCGCTTTTGATGAGCGCGATGCGCCAAGAGTATCCCGACGTTAAAATTCCGTCGTTCGTACTTTATCAGGCAATTCGCGAAGGCGCCGTGCCGATGGACGGCTACGATTACCTCGACCAAGGCGCGGGTGAAATTAACGTGATTAATTCTTACGAAATTTTGAAAAAATATATTAAACAGGGAATTGTTAATAACTACGAACATTTCAAAACCGAAGCGCTCGCAACTTCGATGCCCGATTTAAAATCAAGCGCGCTTTATATTCGTGACGGCAGATTTATAACCGATAAGAATAAATTTTCGTTTAAAATCACAAGAACGAATTTTATCGGCAAAAAGAAATTTTACAGAATTTACAGAGTGAAAAGCGATGCGGATTGGTTAATTCCCATTCAGAAAAAAATTCATTTCAGAAATAATCAACCCGCGGAGGTTACGGTTCGTTTCGATACGAAAAAGATGAAAGAACCGGGCGTTTACAACGGAACGATTACCGCATACAGAACCGATAAAACGAAATTCCCCGAAATCCGCATGATGGCCACGGTGGTTATTCCTTACGAATTTTCGGGTGCAAACAATTACGAACGGGAGTGGAGAAATCAAACGGTTGACATCAGCGGCGTGAAAAGATATTTCCTAAGCGTTCCGGCGGGCGCGACTTCGATGAAAATAACCGTTTCGAAAGCGGATAAAAAATACGCGCTTATGCTCGGACTTTTACACGACCCCGACGGTCGGCAAGTCGAAAGAATGTATTTCAAAGCGCCCGACAACGCGGACGAACAATCGATAACGATTACGAATTTGGAACCCGGCGTTTACGAATTCGACACTTTCGGTTATTGGTCGGCCGAAGGAGTTTCTACGTATAATCTTCGCGTGCAATTCAAAAGCGCGGAGAGATCGGACACAAAACCTCTTTCCGAAAATCACGAACAAATTACGCTTGTAAATCGTTTCGGCGAATACGAAACTTATCAGATGAAAGCGAAATTCAGAGGTTACGAACAACAGTATGTTCGAAAAATAGAAGCGGGCAAAAACCTTGAACTGCCCGTAACGTTCCGTAAAGGCGAAACCGTTAAGAGTTTCAACGTTTGGATTTCCAAAGAAGATTTTAACAAAGTTACCGATTTCGCTTTAATGCTGAACAATTCCAAAGGGAAAACCGTAGCGCGCGGAGGATTGTCGTATCAAGAGGAAACTATTATTTATTCAAAACGACCGAAAGACGACAGCACATTTACCTTTGTGCTCGCGCCGGCATTTGCGCTCGACGAAGGTGAGATGACCGTGCATATAACCGAAAGAACGGCGGTTTCCGAAAAAGTGAGAATTATTCCTTCGTTCGCTGGTAGCAAAACGGTTAAAATGTTTCCGCAGTCGCCCGTCAATATCGATTTCAGAATAAAGAAACCGAAAGTCGATTTGCCAGAAGGAGCGATTTACGTGATGGATTTAATTCTTGAACAAAACGACGAAACAGTGCATAAAATTCCGATTAAAATTAAATAAAGGAGCGATTAATGAGCGAACACAAAATCGATGCAAGCGCAGGCTTGCCTGAAAACGCTTACAGAGAATTGAAAGAAGGCGAAAAGTACGAACCTATTTTATCGCCGCTAAAAACCTATCCCGAAGTAACTCCATACTCGGTTGCTTGGGGATTGGTAATGGCGGTATTGTTTTCCGCGGCGGCGGCTTATTTGGGATTGAAAATCGGACAGGTTTTCGAAGCCGCCATTCCGATTGCAATTCTTGCCGTGGGACTTTCCACAACTCTCAAACGTAAAAACGCGTTGGGCGAAAATGTGATTATTCAATCGATAGGCGCGTCGTCCGGCGTAATTGTTGCCGGCGCAATTTTCACTTTACCGGCGCTATACATTCTACAACTCGACGTCACATTTTTTCAAATTTTCGCGGCGTCCGCTTTGGGCGGATTTATCGGAATATTGTTCCTCGTTCCATTCCGTAAATATTTCGTGGCGGAAATGCACGGAAAATTTCCTTTCCCCGAAGCGACCGCAACAACGGAAGTGCTTGTTGCCGGCGAAAAAGGAGGCAATCAAGCGAAGGTACTTGTTACAAGCGCCATTATAGGCGGTTTGTACGATTTTATAATCGCGACGTTCGGGTGGTGGAGCGAAGTCTTTTCCACGCGCGTTGTGGGAATAGGTCAAACGCTCGCCGATAAATTCAAACTCGTTTTCAAAATAAACGTTGGCGCGGCTGTAATGGGATTGGGCTATATCGTGGGATTGAAATACGCCGCGATAATCGCCGCGGGTTCGTTTGTGGCATGGTACGTGATAATGCCCGTTTTTGCTTATCTCGGCGATTTTATCAACGTTCCGATAGGCGCAAACGTTACGATGTTAATTAAAGATATGGCGCCCGAACAAATTTTTTCGAATTACATACGCCATATCGGTATCGGCGGAATAGCGATGGCGGGATTAATCGGAATAATCAAATCGTCTTCCATTATCAAGCAGGCTTTCTCGCTCGGTATCAGCGAACTTTTCGGCAAAAAGGTGAACGTCGGACAAAAAGAACTTCGCACTCAGCGCGATTTGTCAATGAAAATAATTTCCGCGGGAATTTTTGTCGTTGCCGTTTTGCTTTTTGTTTTCTTCCTTTTCGGCGTCGTCGATAATCTGTTTCACGCGATTGTCGGATTGTTAATCGTACTTGTAATTTCTTTTTTGTTCACTACGGTTGCGGCAAACGCAATTGCAATCGTGGGAACAAATCCGGTTTCGGGAATGACGTTGATGACGCTTATTTTATCGTCGATAATTCTCGTTGCGGTGGGACTTTCCGGCCCCGCGGGAATGGTTTCGGCATTGATTATCGGCGGTGTGGTTTGCACGGCGCTTTCTGTTGCAGGCGGATTTATCACCGACTTGAAAATCGGTTATTGGATAGGAACAACGCCGCTTAATCAGGAAAAATGGAAATTTCTCGGAACGGTTGTTTCCGCCGCGACGGTCGGTTGGGTTATTATGCTTTTGAACAACACGTTCGGGTTTACCGGGAACGAACTTCCCGCGCCGCAAGCAAACGCAATGGCGGCGGTAATCAAACCGCTTATGAGCGACCAACCCGCCCCCTGGATGATGTACGTTGCTGGTGCGTTTATGGCGCTTATTCTCACTTCGATTAACGTTCCCGCCCTTGCGTTTTCACTTGGAATGTACTTGCCGCTTGAATTGAACACGCCGATTTTGGTAGGCGGACTTGTGGCGCATTTCGTAAGCACGCGCAGTAAAAACGAAGGATTGAACAAGGCGCGTCAGGAACGCGGAATACTCATTGCGTCGGGCTTCATTGCGGGCGGTGCGCTTCTCGGCGTTGTGAGCGTTATTTTGAAATCGCTCGGTTTGGATTTGAAAGCGGTGGAGTGGTCGGAATCTCACGGCGCGGAGTTGCTCGGACTCGTAATGTTCTTCGGTATTATTCTTTATATGATTTGGGACGCGATGAGAGCGAAAGAAGAAGATTAAAATTAGATTGTTTTAATAAAAAACAGATGAGAAAAGCCCCGAAAACTCGGGGCTTTTTTATTTCCCGCAACTCTTTTCCGAATGATTTTAAGGACTTTGGATAAAAGACGGATTAAAATTTTCATGTCCTTGCGAGGAGACCTCCCGCTTTCTGCGGGAGGACGACGAAGCAATCTGTAGTACTACTGCGCCGCGCCAAATAAACACAGTCATTCCGAGTTCCCGCCTTCGGCGGGACGAAGGAATCCGCCAAATTACTGCGCTGAATAGTCTTTCACTGAAATTTTTGTAGCGACATAGCATGCTATGTCGCTACGCACAATCTTTTTTTACGCTGACAAACCTACAGATTGCCGCGCACCTTCTTTTCAGCCTCATTTAAAAATAGAAATGATGTCCTCTTTACATAAAAAAAGGGCTGATTTCTCAGCCCTTTTCGGGGGATTTCCCTATATTTATTACAGCTCTTCTATAAGGTGAACATTTTCGTATTTTTCCT
>CAYZMW010000151.1:0-22118 GCA_964479645.1 uncultured Melioribacter sp.
TCAATCAATCATTCAACATTCATAATTAAAAAAATCGTGTCATCCGTGTTCTATCTAAACCTTACTTCATCAAAATCATTTTTCTGGTTGCGACAAAATCGCTTGCGCGCAAAGTGTAGAAATAAATTCCGCTCGGCAAATTTCTCGCGTCGAATTGCACCGTGTAATTTCCGGGAGTTTGCTCTTTGTTTACAAGTGTCGCCACTTTTTGTCCAAGTGCGTTGTAAACGGTTAAAGATACATTAACGACAGATTGCGTTCCCGTTTCGCTTTTTGTAATGACGGTTGGTATTGAATACGAAATCGTTGTCGTAGGGTTGAACGGATTCGGGTAATTTTGATATAATGCGAATTGTTCGGGTTCGGCGGAAATATCTTCGACCGCCACCAACGTCGTGTCGAAATACATTACCTTGATATCATCAACGTAAAAACCGTCTCCCGTAACGCTTCCGTCCGATTCAATCATGAAACGCAACTTTATTTGCTCACCTGCAAATTCGCTTAAATCCATTTCTTCTTCCACCCATGAGGTTTGCGTACCGTCATAAATCGGCGCGTTCGGCGGTTGTTGCGCTCCTATCCCGCGTGCGGGAATAGTGTATTTGCCGTTCAAATCCGTCCAAGTGGAACCGTTATCGGTTGATACGCTCACGCGCGCGGCATCCCAATTTTCTTCGATATCCCATTTCGCATGAAACGTTAAATAGGGTTTATACTTACCCGTTAAATCGATTGAATTCGTCAAAATTATTTTATTGGAGATATCGTCTTCGTAGTTGCCGTTTTTACTGTCCGTGTACGAATTCGGTTCGCTGACAAAAGTTGTTGTGGTTTCTTCCCAATGTTGGGAACTTGAGCTTGAGGTCGTCCAAAATGTCGAAAGCACGTTACTAGTGTCTTCGAAAACGGCAATTGGACGCCCGATGCGAATTGAAATCGTATCTTCAAGCACAGGAACGGAGGAAAGGGAAATTTTCGCAAGTATTTTTTGATAATCGCCTACCCGTGCGTTTTCGCCGATTGTCACGGAAATCGAATCTTGCGACGCTACGGATGTTCGTGCGGGTATGTTTTCAATCGTTATCGGGACACCGTTGATTGAAATATCGTCGGTTATTGCCGTAAACGAAACAGTAACGTTTTCGGCGTCGTCCAATCCTTTGTTTTTTAATTCAATGCCCAATTTTGTTTGTGCGCCGGGATTTAAATCATTCGACGAAAAACCGACATTTTCAACTGTAACGAAAGCTCCCGCCGCCCATGCAATATATTTGTTCATAAAAAGATTTTCTTCCGCAAGCGGTAATATTCTGCTTTGCTCGGGCCAAAAGCCGTCGGCGTACGAACCGACTTCGGGCGTCATTACGATAATTTTGTCTTTTTCGGTTTGTTCACCGTAAAGCCAATCGTCGGAATCGCCGTTGACCGCGTAAATAATATCCGACGAAATTCCCCATGTGTAATGATTATACTGCGTCATTTCAGAAGCATATTCTCTGTAAAGAAGTGAGTCGGGAGTTTCCTGCGGAATATAGCCCCAAGGTAAAATCAATAAATCACTGTACGAATGAAAACTCAATCCGGTTTTGAAATGTCGCGAGTTGCAAAATTGACGGACATTATCGGTCTCGGGTTCCGAAAAAGGAGATTCTCCGCGATACGTTTCCGAATAAGGGTTCGGGCTTGAGCCGTCGTCATCGTATCCCCACTGATAACCCCAATTTCTGTTAAGGTCAACTCCTACCGACCCGTCATAATTCATTCTGCGATTTTTTCTCCACATTCCCCCGCCGTTCGGATCGGTTGATTCGTTATACTTATATCCGTCAACATTGAAAACGGGCAAAAAATACATTTCACGATTATTAACCAAATACGTAGCCTCGGGGTCCGTTCCGTAATTATCCAACAGATAATACATGTAATAAAGCAAAGCCATCATGGCGGCGGGTTCGCGGGCGTGAATAAGCGAATGATAAAACACCTCGGGTTCGTCTTCGTCAATCTCGGGATTGTCTGAAATTTTAATCACGTACATCGAATCGCCCTCAATGGTTGTGCCGATGCTGAATTTTTGCGTGGTAATGTTAGGATACGTTTGATGCATTTCGTCAAGCTTTTGGTAAACTTCGTCCGCGGTTAAAAATCCGCCCATCGAACCGTAATCCCAGCCCTTTACGCCGTTTTTTTCAAACGTTTTTCGCAAAGCCGCCTTCCGTTGGCTTTCGCTCAATTTCGGGAGAGATTTGTAATACGCCTTCCAATCGTCAATCAATACATTATAATCGAAATTGTTCTCCTTCACCTTGTTGAATTGGCGGGAATTTACGAAAACTTCGACCGTGTTTTTATTTTCTCCGAAAACGGGATTTTCTTCTATCACGCCAAGTTTTTTCAACGTGCGAATATCATCGACGCCGTTTATTTTAATTTCGATTTTTTTGTAATTCTGCGCCGAAGCGGAAATCGAAATAAGTACAAGTATTACAAAAAACTTTCGCATAAATTACCTCACGGTTATTTGATAAATTTTATTGAAACGGGATAAAAATAATATCTTCCTTCGACGGCTTTAATCGCCGCAATAATCGGAAAAATGAACGAAAGTAAAAAAACGACAAGCAGAAGAGGGATTCCGATTAAAACGAATAACAAAACATACGCAAGGGCGAAATAGACGGTAACGGAAATTTGAAAATTCACCGCTTCTTTGCCGTGAAAATCAATAAAGGGGGAATCGTTCTTTTTAATCAGCCATAAAAACAACGGAATGATAATGTTTCCGAAAGGAATGATTAATCCGCTAAAAGCCGAAATATGAATTATTGCAGCCCAATTTTGTTCGTCTTTCATCAATTCAACACCTCTTTCGATAAGAAATGAATATTAAAATAATAATTTAATAAAATACAATGTTAAAAGTTTCTTAACGTTTTCTTTTAAAAAAAGCCCAATCGCTTGTTACGATTGAGCTTGTCTCTTAATCTATTAAGAGAGGGGCTGCAAATTCTCAGTTTATAATAAGAGGTGCGGTTTTCGTGCCGCCACCCCTTGTTATAAACTCTCATAGCCACGGCGTTAGTTAGTTAGTAACCAATATATTGCAACCGTCGTGCCAAAAAATATTGTTGATGATTTGGCGCGAATTCACAGAAAAGAAAAAACGGACTGTGTAATTCGGAAACACTTTGTTTCCAAAGGTACGATAACTACAGTCTGCCGCTAAGTGTGATTGAGAAATCATTATTCGAATTTTGTTTTAGTGAAATGTTTATTTTTCCGAAAATTTCCTCCGAACTGAACCAAAACAAATCAAGTTGAGCAAGCGTCCATAAAACGGCATACGAAGCGATAAAGTAATTGCGTGTTTTGTACGCGTCGTTATAATCCGCATATTTTTCTTCCAGCAATTCGGGATCGACTTCGTTCAAATATTCTTTACGTAAGGATTCCGTGTGAATAAACGAATAAATCGTACCGCCGAGCAAAATTGCGGAGCCTGCGACAAACGCCACGCTTTTCGGTGTCGCTCCTTCGAAGTAAAGGTGTCCCGCACCCGGAAAAAGAACGGACAACGACGCTCCGATTGCCGTTTGTTTTTGACGCTCCACCAAATCCTTCCTTTTGATTTCCACTTTCCGATTGTCCTCAATCTCTTTCCGTCTTCTCAGAAAAGTTTCTTTGATTTCGAAATAATCCTTTTTCACTCCTTCGAAAAAACGAATAATTTTCGGTGAAATCAGTTTGGGGTCGGGACGATAGTTTTCATTTAATTTTAAAATTTTAAAAAAAGAGGTGCGACTTTTCTCCTTTTTACCCAAGGCGAAATTGGATACGGCGTTAATTTCGAGCAATGTTATCAAGGTATCAACCGAAAGATTTTTATGCGCCTCTATGTAAGTCTCCGTTTGGACGGCGGTAACATTGTATTTGTTATATTGATAATTTCTTAAAATCGTTTCGTAATCTACAGCGGATTGCGCATGAAAATTTGCCGCAAACGCGCCGAAAATTATCAATAAGAAATACAAATAATTTTTCATAAATTCCAAAGCAAATTGAAGGGTAAAAACAAAGTTATTAATTCTTCAAATCAATTTCAGAAAAATTAACGTTTATTCTTACCGTGTCGCCCGCTTTGAACTCGACTTTTTTCTCAAAGGAACGATAACTCGGATTTTTCACAACAAGTTTATGTTTTCCCGGCGGAACAGGTTGTGCGCCGTGCAACGGCGTTTCGCCGACAAAAAGCGTATCCACATAAACATCTCCCCACGGGTAAACTTTACAATCAAGATATGCGAATTCTTCGGTTAAATTAATATTTATCTTGTCACCGGTTTTTTCATTTACTACGAACTCTTTATGCAAAGGCGGATAAAAAGGATTTTTCATTGTCAAATCGTGTTTGCCGTATTTTAATTTTACAGGACGCTCCAAAGGAGTCGTGCCGACGAGTTTTCCGTCGATAAAGACGGTCGCCCACGGATACGAATTAAACACCACTTCTTTGCCGGTGTTCGTTTTTATCGAAATTCCCTTTTCCTTTTCCCCGCGAGTGGAATTCGAAGTCGCGTTCGCTTTTGTCGCGGACGTTTCGTTTCTTGCTTTTTCCTCTTTTTCTTGATTAACCGACAATGTTTTTCCGGCATTCGTTTTCCGCGAAGAAATTTCCGTCTCCGTTTTTGCCGTATCGCTCACGAGATTTTTATTTATAATTTCCCGTGCAAGATGCGGAATACTTTCGTTTCGTCCCGCGAAATAAAGCACCGCGAAAAAAGCGAGCAGAATTACGGATAACAAAAGCAACCTTTCCTTTTGTCCCAAGGAAAATCTTTTGGCGGGAAAAGTTTTGACATTAAGAATTTTTAAGATTTCTTCGGCGGATTTCGCGCGGTGCGCGGGGTCGGTTTCAAGCAACAAAATCAGAATACCGTAAATTTCCGGCGGGAATTCGTTTCTGACCGATTTTAATTTCTCAACGTTAAAATTAAGAATATTATTCAAGGTTTGATTAAAATCGTCGCCGATAAATGGATTTTTTCCTGTAAACAATTCGTAAACTATCACGCCGGCGGCAAATAAATCGGATTGTTCGGTTACCGCTTTTCCTTGAATTTGTTCGGGCGACATATATCCGGGCGTTCCCAAAATGGAATAATTTCGCGTTGTAAATTCATCGTTGTAAAGAAAAGACAAACCGAAATCCGTAATTTTCAAATCGTATTTTTTATTTACGAGAATATTGTCGGGTTTTAAATCTCTGTGTATGACGTTGTTTTTATGTAAATAATCGATACCTTCGAAAAGTTCTTTTACAAGTTTGAATTTTATTTCTTCCGAAATTTTACCGCTTCGCACCAAGGAACGCAAATTGCCGCTTTCGAAATATTCGAACGTTATGTATGAAATTTCCTTTCCGAAATGCCAATCGAGAACCTTGACAATATTTTTGTGTTTCAGTTTCGATAAAATTCTTGCTTCGCGCTTAAAACGATTAAACGTTTCGTGATCTACGAGAGAAGTGAAAAGAATTTTTAGAAGTACCTTTTGCCTTTTGGAATTTTTCGCAACATAAACGCCCGTCGTTTCGGTCTTTTTTATGCAAGAAACGATTTCAAATTTTCCGCCGAGTTTTTCTGAAATTTCGGAAAATTCGCTCATTGCGCCTTTCCGTCGCGTCCGAGTTTAAGATAAATCCATTTGCGGGAAACCCCGAGCGATTTCGCCGCGAGAGTTTTATTGCCGCCGAATTCTTCGAGTCGTTTAAGCAAAATCGCTCTTTCGATTTCTTCAAGCGTTCCGCCGTAAACGTTCGGTTCTTCGATGTCGAAATAAATATCGTCGGCGGTTATTACGTTGCCCTGCGCATTAATTATTGCACGTTGCACCACGTTAATAAGTTGCCGCACGTTGCCGGGCCAATTGTAACTTTCGAGTTTCTTTATCGCTTTTTTGTCAAACTCAAAATGCTTCCCGCCGTTTAATTCCAAAAAATGTTTCGCAAGCAAAGGAATATCTCCGTGACGTTCGCGCAAAGGCGGAACTTTAATCGGAAAAACGTTCAGTCTGTAAAACAAGTCTTCCCTGAACTCTTTGTTTTTCACAAGTTCCTGCAAATTTTTATTCGTCGCCGTAATAATTCTTACGTCGATTTTTCTCACTTCCGTATCGCCGAGGCGAATAATTTCCTTATTTTCAAGAACCCGCAAAAGTTTAGCCTGAAGCGCAGGGGAAATATCCGCGATTTCGTCAAGGAAAAACGTTCCTTTGTCGGTCGCTTCCAACAATCCTTTTTTATCCGTAGTGGCGCCGGTAAACGCTCCTTTTTTGTAACCGAAAAGTTCGCTTTCCAAAAGCGTATCGGGAATTGAGCCGCAAAATTGTGCAAGGTAAGGATAATCTTTTCGCGGACTTAATCGATGAATGGCTCTTGCGATAAGATCTTTTCCCGTTCCGCTTTCGCCCGTAATCAAAACGGTCGCGTCGGTTTGCGCCACTTTGTGAATTTGCATTTTCAATTTTTTGATTACAACGCTTTCGCCCACAATTTCGGGAATATTTATCAAACTTTGAACTTGATTTTGCAAAAGAAAATTTTCATCACGCAATTTTTCAAGCCCGATAATTTTATCGAGAGCAAGCGTTACGATATTGGAAAAGACTTCCAAGACGGCAAGACTTTGTTCGGTAAACTTGTCGCGTCGTTCGGTGCTGTCAACAAGAATTACTCCCCACAAATTATTTTCGTAAAAAATGGGAACGCCGATTACCGATTTTATTCCGCGAATGCGAATGCTGTCGAATTTGGAAACGACGGGGTCGCGCAATACGTCGTGATACAAAATCGGTTTCCCTTGTTCCACCACTTGATTTAAGACGCCGGAAGAAAATTCGTTTACAGAACCGATATTTTCCCTGTTTACATTTCTTGCGGAAATAATTTGAAAATCGCCGCGGTCTTTATCGTATTTGACAAAAAGCCCGCGTTCGGCATCCAGCGCTTCTATAATAATATCAAGGGTTTCGTTTACAAGAGAACTTTCGTATTCGATTGAATTCAGTTTTTTCGTTAATTCGTAAACGGCTTCAAAATGTTTATCGTTAGGCATAATATTTTTTTCGGAATTAATTTTCGATTTTAAATGCGTTCGGTTTCGAACGAACTTTATTGCCGTATTCGTCTTTTACTTCCAACGTACACATATAATTGCTTTGCGGTAAATCGTTTTCAACCGAAATTTCGGTTTGACTTTTTTCTATGTTCGCTTTTTCAAAAACCAATTGCGGCGGCACTTCGTTTCTGTAAATTTGAATTTTGTAAGTGAATTCGAATTGCGCCGGATATTTTTCCCAACTTACGGTAAAAGGGACTTGAACCGTTTCGTCTTCGCGCGGCGAAAGCAGAACGGGCATCAGCGTTATCACACGTGTGATTCCTCCGCCTATTAAAGTGATTTCGCGTCCGTTGTAATCGCGTACAAAAACGTCGAACTCTTTCCCGACCGCTTGTTCGAAAGATACAATGTCCTCAAAATCGAACGGCGTTACGCTTACCGTCCACATTCCCGTCGAAGTGTTGAATAACAATTCCTTCCGAAAATTCAGTTCTCCGCAAGTAAGCGCCACCGAATCGATATCTTTGTCTCTATCCGCAAGATTAACGTTAATAATCATCGTTTGCGATTGAGTGGAATCGTTAAAAAACACTACCGACGTAATCATGGAAAAATCTTGAAGCGTAGTTTTTTGATTCAAAGAAAACAAAATTTCTTGTCCGCTGAATTTTCCCCAATCGATAAAAACGGAGTCGGGGAAAAATCCTTCTTTTTGACAAACTAACCAACCGTTGACTTTTTTCGAAATTTCAAGCGAAAACTCACCGTCCCTATCGCTGAGAACGCTTTTGTTTTCATTTCGCCAAATTATCAACGCTTCAGAAATTTTTTCACGCGGAAAACTTATTGTAACCACCGAGCCGTAAAAGTGTGTAAGTTGAGACGTTCCGTTAAATGGATCGAGCGGATTTTCATGCGGCGCTTCGCACGAAAATAAAGTTACAAGCGATAATATGTAAATAAATTTTTTCATCGGGAACGGTAAAAATTTTAATCTTTAAAATACGGTATAATATTCATAATTGAAACTTGGAAAAGCGATAATCGGAAATTCAATCAATTATTACGACAAGTAATTTTTTCCGCACTTTCAGCGCCAACCGTTTTTTCTATGGATTTCAACGAACGGAAAGTTTTCCGTCTTTCATTATCATTTTACCGTCGAGCCAAACCGTAGGTTTTTTAATCACCCCGTCAAGATGAATCGGCGCATCAACTTTTCCGCCCATGCTTTTGTTATCGCCGATAGCGATATGTACCGTGCCGAGAACCTTTTCGTCTTCGAGCAAATTTCCGCTCAGACGCACTCCGTCGTTCGTGCCGATGCCGAACTCCGCAATGTTTTTCGCCTTTTCGCCGTAAGGTTTTATTAACGCGCGCAATTTTCTTGCTTCTTTTCCTCCCGAAATTTTTTCAACAAAACCTTTTTTGACGGTAATCTTAATCGGCTTGTCCGAAATTTTTCCCACGCCCGACATCGAGCCGTCAACAACGAAAACGCCTTCGGTCTTTCCTTCGAGCGGAGCGATAAACGCTTCGCCCGTCGGCAAATTTCCGCTTTCACCTTTTTTGCGGAAAAGTCCCTTACTTGCAATGCCCTTTCGTCCGTTCAAATACATCGTAATATCCGTTCCGTTCGGAGCCGTTACGCGCGCCGTTTCCGCTTTGTCGAGCATCTTCGCAAGTTTGATTGTCAATTTCGCAATTTTTTCATAGTCGGCGTTCATTCCGCGTATCATAACATCTTTGGTAATTCCGGGAAACGTGGCAACGCGCGCGCCCTTCGCCGAAGCGTTTCGCCGCGCATTCGTGTGCGTCATCGATTTTGCCGTCGGAATAAAAATAACATCGAATTTCAGCATTAAGTCGGCGACATATTTAGGAGGTTCTTCTCCGTGCATTTTTCCTTCTTTGATTTCGGTATAAAGCGCTTCGTAACCGAGCCTTAATGCGTTCGAATATAACGCGTAGCCGATTTCGCGTTTGACGTTATCGGTGATAACAAGAATTTTTTCTTTCGGTTTTGCGCCCATGCAATTTACAATCGCAATTTCACACGCTTTATCGAGTTTTGTTAATTTCATTGTTTCGCCTTTCTATAGTGGAATTCCGATGTTCAATTGCGCCGTCGCCTGAATGCCCGCTTTTTCTATCAAATCTCCGTTTCGGTTGTCATTTAAAAAATATTTTCCCGATGAATTAACCAAGTCGGAAATATTTCCGAAATGATAGCGAGCGGTAATTTCGAGACTTATATAATTTTTCACGAGATTGAAAATCAATCCGCTACCCACGAAATAAGAGATAACGGGTTTTTCGACCTTGTATTCTTCGAGAATGTATTCTCCGTTTTCATCCGCTGAATTCACTTTGAGGTTGATGTCGGAGTAAGTGGCGCCCGCATCGAAAAGTTTAAACGCAACGAAACTCCCGAGCGGAATGCCGAAATCGAGAGCGAGCCCGAAATAATTGAAATTCAATTCGTAAATATCGGTGTGTCCGAAGTCCATCGGAAATTCTTTTCTTTCCTGCGCGAACTGATAAAATCCTTTCATGGTAATGAAAGTGGAAGAAAATTTTGCGCGGAAGATATTTATTCCGACATACAAGCCTTGCGCTTCTTTAAATTCCGCATTGCTGATTTTCGGTAATTCTTGGAGAGCGATTTTTTCGGCGATATAGGAATTTAATCCCGTGGCTTCGTAACGCTGAATTCCGTAACCTCCGAAAATACCGCTTAATCCGAGACAACCGAAACCGAAAGTTTGTGCGTCGGCTTTGTTCATCGAAAAAAGAAGCAGAACCAATATCGTGATTTTTTTCAAGCCGTTTCCTTTCCCGCTTACTTTTACAAACAGATAAAAGTTAACAAAATTAACGACTTAAAGATAAGCAGAAAGTTCCGAAAAACATAAAATCGGGAAACGACCGAATTTCGGGAGAGAACAAAGGAAGCCGAACGTTTTTACTCTTTATTTTTAAATCGATTTTTCGGATATTATTAAAAATCATAAAGAGCGAAATTTGCAATATGAAAATTTTAACGAAAGAACTTAAATTATCCACGAACGGACGCGCCGAAATGATTGATATTACCGACGACGTACAAGCCATGCTTACGAAAAACGGTTTTCGCGAAGGGAACGTTACCTTGTTCGTCCCGGGTTCGACGGGTGCGTTAACAACAATCGAATACGAGCCCGGACTTTTGCGCGATTATCCCGAATTTTTCGAGAAAATAATTCCTTCGAATGTTTCTTATCACCACGACAACACTTGGCACGACGGCAACGGACATTCGCATTTGCGCGCTTCGTTGCAAGGTCCGTCGCTTGTCGTTCCTTTTGCGGAAGGACGTTTGCTTCTTGGGACGTGGCAACAAATAATTTTCGTCGATTTCGACAATCGTCCCCGAACGAGGCGCATCGTCGTTCAATTTATCGGCGAATAATGAATGCGCAACGAAAGGAATATCGTCCGAAAATAAAAATCGAAAAAACGAAAGCCGACGTAGCGCTTGAAATAATCGCTTTCGCGCTAATCGGATTTATTTGGATAGATGCGGTAAGCGCGTATTTTTCCTTACCGAATGAAATTCCGTTACATTTCGATTTACACGGCGCGCCCGACCGTTACGGCGGTAAACTTTCGCTTTTTACGCTTCCCGTTCTCGCCACATTGGTAAGCGCGTTGTTATTCGTTTTAAGCCGTTACCCGCACATGTTTAATTATCCGATTAAAATCACTGAAGCAAACGTTCGTGCGGCGTATTCGCTTGCCACGCAGTTAATTCGCGCGATAAACGCTTATCTTGCTTTTACTTTTTTTATTATCGAAAAAGAAACTATTTCCTCCGCGGAGTTTAAAACAAATGAAATTAACGTTTTACTTATTTTGATTTTAATTTTAGGCTCGATTTTCTTATTGTTCGTTTACATTGTAAAGTTAGGTTCGTTGAAAAGCGGCGAATCGAAGGAGCAACGATGAAAAGAAAAATTTTAACATTGGTTTTATTCGTCTTGGTTGCAACAGCCTGCGGAACTTTCGAAAACGCCACGATTTACGACCGCAAGGTGAGATATTTTTCATCAACAATTTTAAGTGTTGACAGAACGATTGTGACGCTTGCGAATCAAAGCGTTTGGGAAGTTGACCATTTGGCGACGATTGTCAATCTTTCGCCCGTTTTCGTTGTTCTTGAAGAAAACGTAAATGTCGGCGACATGTATATCGGAAATCAAAAATACAGAATACACGGCGGTGTTACGGAAGATTTTTTCTACAGGTTCGGTTACTTGCAAATAATGAAAAGTTACGACCCGAAAAAACATATCATCACATTGCTTAATGATTCCAAATGGGAAGTGCCCGTGGAGTTCGCAAAATTTATTGAAAGTTGGGAACCAGGTAGTGAAGTCGTAATTACCGAAGACGAAAACTTCATCATTAACGCGCGAAAGCAAGAAAAAGTGCCGACGCGCAGAATCTACGCCAAAAGAAGGAAGGGAACACAAAGAAGGTAATAATAAAAAAGCCCCGATTTTTCGGGGCTTTGCGACACTGAATTTTATTTCATTACAATTAAACCCAACCGCGCTCTTTGCACGCTTGCGCAACTCTGTTAATGGAAATCACATAAGCGGCGTCGCGCATGTAAAGTTTTTTCTTTTCCGAAAGTTCGTAAACCGATTTGAAAGCGGAAGTCATTTTCTCGTCGAGTTTTTGCAACACTTCTTTTTTCGACCAGAAGAAATTCATATTGCTTTGAACTTGTTCGAAGTAACTGCACGTTACGCCGCCCGCATTTGCAAGAAAATCGGGGATGACGAAAACACCGCGTTCTTGCAACACTTTATCCGCTTCGGGCGTCGTCGGTCCGTTTGCGCCTTCCGCGATGAATTTCACGCGTTCGGAAATTTTCGTAACGTTATCTTCGCGAATTTGATTTTCCAAAGCGGCTGGAATTAACACATCGACATCTTGCGAAATCCATTCGTCGCCCGGCAAAACTTCGTAGCCGAGTTCTCTCGCTTTTTCCTTGTCGATACCGCCGAATTTATCCGTAATTCCGAGCAATTCGTCAATGTCAATTCCGCTTTCGCGTTTGAACGCGTAAGATGTTTGGTCTTCTTGGTCCCAACTCGAAACGCAAATGACTTTTCCTCCGAGTTCGTTGTACTTGCGAATTGCGTATTGCGCGACGTTTCCGAAACCTTGCACGCTTGCGATTGTATCGGCGGGATTTACTCCTTTCGCTTTCATCGCTTCGCGAAGCGTAAAAATCACGCCGAAGCCGGTAGCCTCGGTTCTACCGAGCGAACCGCCCATGCCGACGGGTTTTCCCGTAATAAATCCGGGATATTTTCCGCCCGAAATCGTTTCGTACTCGTCGAGCATCCAAAGCATGTGTTGAGCGTTCGTCATAACGTCGGGCGCGGGCACGTCGTTAACCGGTCCGACGTTCTTTGCCATTTGGCGCACCCAACCGCGCGCTATTTGCTCCTGCTCGCGCGAACTCAAATTATGCGGGTCGCAGATTACACCGCCTTTTCCGCCGCCGAGCGGAATATCGACAACGGCGCATTTCCACGTCATCCACATTGCCAAAGCGCGAACGGTGTCAATCGTTTCTTGCGGGTGAAAACGAATGCCTCCTTTCGAAGGACCGCGCGCGTCGTTGTGTTGAACTCTGAAACCCTTGAAAACCTTAACCGTTCCGTCGTCCATTTTAACGGGAATTGAGAATTGATATTCCCGCAAAGGCTCTCTCAAAAGCGCTTTCGCTCCTTCGTCAAGTCCGAGCATATCGGCAACTTTGTCGAATTGCTTTTGAGCCATTTCGAACGGATTGAAATTTCGACTTGTCATTACTTCCTCTTTATTTTCTGTTTATTTTATTTTTTTCGATAATGAAAATTATCCATAAAGGGAATAATCTCAAAGATAAATTTGTCCTTTTTTGAGATGCGAAAAACTTTTTCGTTCATATTTTCGAACGACTTACGACATTTCGCAAATTTTCGATTTTTTCGCAAAAAATAAGAACTTCGGATTTATTTTCGTCTGTGCGCCAAGTCAATAATCGATAAATTTTTTAAAAACTTCTTGCACAAATTAACGAAGCGAACTAATTTAACTAATCGGATGAATATTTTTATTGAGTGATTTTGGATATAAGAAAAAAATATTCCGTAGGGATAACAAATATACGCCGCACACAAAATTTTTCAATAAACGCATTGAGCGTAGCGAACGATTACGCGAAAAATTTCTTCAACTTATTCCTAAATACACAAATCCATAAAACAAACGATTGGAGTTAACTATGTCTGATTACGTAAAAGAACTAATGGAAGAAGTAATCGCAAAGAACCCTGCACAACCCGAATTTCACCAAGCCGTGCAGGAAGTGGTAGAATCACTCGCGTTGGTATTGGACAGACATCCCGAATACCGCGCAAACAAAATTATCGAAAGAATGATTGAACCTGAACGCGTTATCATGTTCAGAGTTCCCTGGGTGGACGATAACGGCGAAGTCCACGTTAATCGCGGTTTCAGAATTGAAATGAACAGCGCAATCGGTCCCTACAAAGGCGGTTTGCGTTTCCATCCTTCGGTTAATCTCGGCATTTTGAAATTCTTGGCGTTCGAACAAGTATTCAAAAACAGTTTGACCACGCTCCCGATGGGCGGCGGTAAGGGCGGTTCGGATTTCGACCCGAAAGGTAAGAGCGACGCCGAAGTAATGCGTTTTTGCCAGAGTTTCATGAGCGAATTGTATCGCCACATCGGACCGAATACGGACGTTCCCGCCGGTGATATCGGGGTTGGCGGTAGAGAAATCGGTTATTTGTTCGGTCAATACAAAAAACTCCGCAACGAATTCACGGGCGTTCTTACGGGCAAAGGCTTGAATTGGGGCGGCTCGCTTATTCGTCCCGAAGCGACAGGTTACGGCTCGGTTTACTTTGCCGCAGAAATGCTTGCAACCAAAGGCGAAACGTTGGAAGGAAAAACATGCCTCGTTTCAGGTTCGGGTAACGTTGCGCAATATACCGTTGAAAAGATTCTTGATTTGGGCGGTAAAGTTGTTACGCTTTCCGATTCAAGCGGTTATATTTATGACGAAGAAGGTATCGATCGCGAAAAATTGGCGTTTGTTATGGAACTCAAAAACGTCAAACGCGGAAGAATTAAAGAATATGTCGAAAAATATCCGAATGCCGTTTACACTCCCGTTGACCCGGAAAAAGACTACAATCCGTTGTGGGACCACAAAGCGGATTGCGCATTCCCGAGTGCGACGCAAAATGAAATCAACGGCAAAGACGCTCAAAACTTACTCAAAAACGGCGTTTACTTGGTCAGCGAAGGCGCAAACATGCCGACCAACCTTGACGGCGTTAAAATCTTCTTGGATGCGGGAATTCTTTACGCTCCGGGTAAAGCGGCAAACGCGGGCGGCGTAGCTGTATCGGGTCTCGAAATGGCACAAAACAGCATGCGTTTCGCTTGGACGCGCGAAGAAGTTGACAGTAAACTTCATCAAATAATGAAGAGCATTCACAAAACTTGTAAAGATACCGCGGAAGCCTACGGCACGCCTGGCAACTATGTTAACGGCGCTAACATCGGCGGTTTCTTGAAAGTTGCAAATGCAATGATGGACCAAGGTATCGTTTAATCTCGGATTTATGTTCAATAAAAAAGGCTGCCTTTGTGCAGCCTTTTTTATTATATATTTTTAAAGGGGTTTTATTTCGTCCGTATTTATTAATCCAATTTTCCGAGCATGCTTTTGAATCGCAATTTCCAAACCATAAAGACCGCCTCACGTACGATTGCTTTGGACATTTTGGACGAGCCTTCCACTCTGTCCGTAAACACAATAGGTATTTCCTTTAATTTAAAACCTTTTTTCCACGCTTTGAAATTTATTTCAATTTGAAAAGCGTAACCGTTGGAACGGACTTTATCGAGATTAATCGCTTTTAACACTTCGGTTTTTATCGCTTTGTATCCGCCCGTCGCATCGTTTATCGGCAAACCCGTAATAACTTTCGTGTAGATATTCGCAAAATAACTCAGAAGCAAGCGCCTCATAGGCCAGTTAACAACGTTAACCCCTTGAATATAGCGGCTCCCGATGATTAAATCGTTGTTTTCAAGTTCCTTGACCAAATCTTCGATTTTTCGCGGGTCGTGCGAAAAATCGGCGTCCATTTGAACCACCGCGTCAAATCCGTTTGCAATAGCATATTTAAAACCTTCCACGTATGCGGTGCCGAGTCCGAGTTTCCCCGCGCGTTTAATCAAATGGACGTGTTCGTCTTCTTTCGATTTTGCGCCGACATATTCCCATGTTCTGTCGGGGGAATTATCATCGACAACGAGCACATCGTAATTCGGATATTCATTTCTCAAGATACCGAGAAGAATTCGAATGTTTTCCAACTCGTTATAGGTCGGAATTACTATTATGATTTTTTCGGGCGTCATTCTTCAAAATGTCCTTTTCCTAATAATACGGTAAAAACGGTTCTGAACAAAATTTTCAAATCCATCCTAATCGACATGTTTTCTATGTAATACAAATCGTATTTCAATTTTGTTTTTACGTCCTCTATTGTCTCGTCGTATTTATGTTTTACTTGCGCCCAACCGGTAATGCCGGGTTTTACCAGAAGTCTGCGTTTGTAAAGCGGAATTTCCTTCGCAAATTGCTCGACGAAATAAGGTCTTTCGGGACGAGGTCCCACCAAACTCATTTCGCCTTTAAGAACGTTAAACATTTGCGGAATTTCATCTATCCGCACTTTTCTAATAAACTTTCCGACTTTCGTTATTCGCGGGTCGTTTTTTCCCGCCCAAACGGGTCCCGTTTTCTTTTCGGCATCTTGAACCATTGAACGGAATTTGTAAATATTAAAAATCTTTCCGTTTTCGCCAACTCTTTCCTGTTTGAAAATTACGGGTCCTGGTGTTTCAAGTTTTATTAAAACGGCGGTAATCAATGTAATCGGCAAGGTTAAAATAAGAATTACCAATGAAACCGAAACGTCGATTACACGCTTTAATTTCTTTTCCCATTCGGTCATTAAAACGGGAGTGATTTCCATCAGAGGGAAACCGTAAACAGACGACGTGCGGACGCGTCCCGTCACTATTTGATACAAATCGGGGACTATTTTAATTGCCACTTCATTGCTTTCGCATTTTGAAAGAACTTCAAGCATTTCCGCGTCTTCGTGAGTTTCGAGCGCGATAATGATTTCCTTGATATTTTTTTCTTTTATTATAGTGTGAACGTCGTCCAAAGTTCCCAAAACTTTGACGCCCGAAAATTCTTTCCCTTTGTTTTTAGGGTCAACAGCAATAAAGCCGATAACGTCGAGTCCGAGCGGTTTATAGCGCATTATTTTTTTTGCAATGGAAAACGCTCCTTCGTTAAAGCCGACTATCAACGTGTTGCGGCGACCGATGCCGCGAATTAACAGATAACGTTGAAAACTTCTTACGAAAAGTCTTCCCGCGCCGACAAAGAGAAAAAGAATTGCCCAGTAAATTAAAATCAAATATCTAACACTATGTCGCGAAGAATGTGAACCGGCGTCATCGAAAAAAATTACGGCGAATAAAATAAACACGCCGATGAAAGTGGTTTTGAACAATTTAGAAAGTTCGTCGAATCTTGATGCGGCGAACCACGGGCGATACATTCCGATTGCGGCGAAAAGTAAAAGCCAATAAAAATAAATAACGAGCATCGGCATGAAGAATTCGGGACGAGCGAACATTACGAACGCGCCGCTTTCGACACGGTAATAATAATAAACCACCCACGCCAAATTTATGGTTATGAAATCTACCGATAGGACTAATATTTTTTCTAATGTTTTATTCATTGATTTTCTTTACCGACATTTTACAAGCGGACGTTTTTCGCAATTGTTTCTCCGATTGCAAGACTTGCAGTAGCCGCGGGCGAAGGCGCGTTGAGCACATGAATAATTCTGCGGCCTTTCTCAATGTAAAAATCGTCAAGTAAACCGCCCGTAACATCGCACGCCTGCGCGCGAACGCCGGAGCCACCGGGCTCTAAATCGTCAGCCGTAATTTCAGGCAATAATCTTTGCAATGCTTTGACGAAAGCGGCTTTTGAAAACGAACGATAAAATTCGCCAAATCCGGTTCGCCAATATTTTTTCGCCACCTTAATAAAGCCTGGCCAAGTAAAAGTTTCGAGCGTATCCGTAAGACTGAAATCCGTTTTTTTGTAACCTTCGCGCTTAAAAGCAAGCACCGCGTTAGGACCCGCTTCCACTTTGCCGTCAATCATTCGTGTGAAATGAACGCCGAGGAACGGAAAATTCGGGTCGGGAACGGGATAAATTAAATTTTTAACGAGATGTTTTTTCTCTTCCTTTATTTTGTAATATTCGCCTCTGAACGGAATAATTCTCACCGAAATATGCGGCGCCGTTTTTTTCGCCACTCTGTCCGATTGCAACCCCGCGCAAGTAATCAAATATTTTGCGGAATAAACTTTTTTGTTTGTTATGATTTCCACTTCATCGTTTTTTTCAGTGCATTGTTGCGCTTTCGTATTAAGCACAATTTCGCCGCCGTGCTCTCTAATGAAATCGGCGTAATTTTCCGCTACGACCTTAAAATCGATAATGCCCGTTTGCGGTACGTGAATTCCCGCAATTCCGTTTACGTGCGGTTCGTACTCTTTCAATTCGCTTGCCGAAAGCATTTTAAGATTTTCCAGACCGTTTTCGATGCCTCTTTCGTACAAGGTCTTGAGGTACGGCAATTCTTTTTCGTCCGTTGCAACGATAACTTTTCCGCAAATGTCGTATTCGATTTCGCGTTCGTTACAAAATTTTATCAAACGTTCGTAACCTTTGCGACAATTGACCGCTTTGAGACTTCCTGGCTTGTAATAAATACCGGAATGAATTACGCCGCTGTTGTGTCCCGTTTGGTGCGGCGCGATTTTATTTTCTTTTTCCAATACAAGAATCTTTATTCCGGGATTTTGTTCAATAAGATTTACGCCCGTCGCCAGCCCGACAATTCCCGCACCGACAATTACAACATCGTAAGGCATCAAATAACCATCAATTTATTTAAAGATAAGAATAATTGTAGCCGCTGCTGCAATGATTGAAGCGATGCGCGCCGTTCGTTGCAAATAAAAATCGAAGTTGCGCGGCACGTCCTTCGGTACCCAAATGAAATCGCCCGATTCAATTACGTATTCGCTGTCGCTATCGGTCATGTCAATCCAAGCGTTCGATTTTCCTTTAATCAAATAAACTTCGCTTTTCGCGCGATTTCCCAATCCGCCTGTCTTTTCGATGTAATAATCATAATCCGCGCCTGGTTTATATTTAATGTAGCCCGGGTTCATCACTTGTCCGTAAACGTAAACAAGATTCGTAATTTCGGGAACAACAATTACGTCGCCGTCTTTAACGATAAAATTGCCGTCGCTTGAACTGTCGTCAAGAACTTTCGTAAAATCGATGCCGCCCTGCGCGCTTGAAAGGCGCAAAACATTGTCCGCGGTAAATACGACCGAATCTTCGGGAATAATATCAGCCATTCTTTGCATTTGCAAAATGTTCGTTTTCGGGTCGAAAAGTTTTTCAAGCGGCGTTTCCATATTTTCTTTTATGGGTAATTTTTTTTCGGAATAGAATTCTTTGTCGAGTTCCGACATCGCCATGAATGCGCCGCGAACAAGTTTAGTGTTTACCAAATCCGCGGAAGGCTTAAATCCGCCGACTTTTCGAATGACTTCGCGAATCGTAGTGCTGTCCTTAGTAATGAAAACGTAGCCGGGTTCGTAAACTTCGCCGAGAACCAACACCTTGAAATTTCGCTTCAACGCGGCATCCGCCACAACGCGAATTCTGTCGCCGCGCATTAATTTGAAATCGAGTTTGTCCGGCGTAATTTTTATTACCGTTTCCCTTTTCCCGTCGGGCGAAAGGCGGGATATTTCAACGTGGTTGACTTTTTCGTATGCGGGATTAAGTCCGCGCGCAAAAAGCAATGCGTCCGCGAACGTATCGCCTTCAACATACTGAAAAATAACGGGTTTGTTCACCGCGCCCGTAATTTCCACGAAATCCGTTTTTTTATTGTACGGCGGAAAAATGATTACGTCGTCGTATTTGAGGTAAGGATTGTATTTAAAATCCGCGGTTAAACGAAATTTTTCCAAATCAACAATTTGCGAAGTTCCGTCCTGATGAACCAATTTAATTCCGCGCTTCGCATAATCCGAATATTTGTCGATAACGACTTGGATTAATTCAGGCGTGCGTGCGGCGGAAAGTTCCGCTTGGCGCGATTGATTAAACATGCGCGTGACAAACTGGTCAACGCGTTCGGTATTTGACGCGGGGAAAGTTCCTGTTATTACAAAATCGCCGCCGATAGTAACGGCTATCGTATTCATCGCCAATAAAGACGAAGCGTTATCGTCCATCGTTTGCGTGGTAATTTGTGAAAAGAGAAACGAATTAAACGCAACAATAAAAAGAAGGAACTTCTTTAACATATATTAACCTCTGTTTTCATATAATTTTCTGTAATAGTTTTGATACTCACCCGAAATGATTCGTTCCCACCAATTTTTATTTTCGAGATACCACTCAACCGTTTTGCGAATGGCGTCTTCGAATTCGTATTCGGGCGTCCAACCGAGTTCGTTTTGAATTTTCGACGAATCGATTGCGTAGCGTCTGTCGTGTCCCGGTCTGTCCGCCACGAATTGAATAAGACTTTCGGGCTTGCCGAGAATTTCCAAGATAAGTTTCACTATTTCGATATTTTGCATTTCGCGGCTTGCGCCCACGTTGTAAACTTCCCCCGCGCGCCCTTTTTCAAGTGCGAGTTCGATTGCGCGGTTGTGGTCGATTACGTAAATCCAATCGCGCACGTTTTTGCCGTCGCCGTAAACGGGCAAAGGCTTGTTGTTCAGCGCGTTGATAATCATAAGCGGAATTAATTTTTCGGGGAATTGATACGGTCCGTAATTATTTGAACATCGCGTAATCGTAACGGGCAAGCCGTAAGTATGATAAAACGCGAGCGCCGCCAAATCGGCTCCCGCTTTGCTTGAAGAATACGGGCTATTCGGCGAGAGCGGCGTGCTTTCGGTGAACAATCCCGTTTCGCCGAGACTTCCGTAAACTTCGTCGGTGGAAACTTGCAAAAACTTTTTCACTTCGTGATTTTTCGCCGCTTCGAGAAGAACATCGGTTCCGACAACGTTCGTTCGGTAGAAAATTTCCGAACCGAGAATGCTACGGTCAACGTGCGATTCAGCCGCAAAATTAATCACATATTCAATTTCGTATTTTTCGAAAAGATAATTAACGAGTTCGCGGTTGACAATGTCGCCTTTTACGAAAACGTAATTCGCAAAATTTTCGATTTCTTTCAAATTTTCGAGATTGCCCGCATACGTAAGTTTATCGAGATTTACGATAAAATAATCGTTGCGATTAAGCAAAACGTGGCGAATAAAATTGCTTCCGATAAATCCAGCGCCGCCAGTAACCAAAACTTTTTTCATGTATTCCCCTTTTTTAAAAAACAAAAAGCCCAACTAAAACTCCGACGGTTGCAAAAAATCCGCTTCCGCCGAAATTCGAGGGTACGCCCGTTAAATCTTCGCCGCCGTAAGCGTCCCAACTTTCGCCGAGCGCAAATTGATATCCGCATCCGAGCCGTAACGTTGTAAAGCGATTTAACATTACTTCGGCGTTAACGGTCGGCGACAAAAGGAAATATGACGAAGAAACATTAACGTGTTTGCTTTGCGTCGAACTGTTGTAATCCGTCCAAATTTCATCCCACGAATACGCGCCGTCGGTTTCGTACAAATCGAGAGACATTTTCCCGCCGCCGATAATTGCGCCGAACGAAAGCGCAAAAGATGTTATTTGCGGCAAAGTGTATTCAACGGTAAGTCCTCCGCCCGAAAGTTGCAAACGCGCGGAACGATTTCCCGAACTTACGGTTGACGAACCGCCGTAGCCGAGACCGCCTATTCTTAAATTTCTGACAAACAAAACGTAAACGTAACCGCCGCCGCCGTAAGTAACAAGTCCGGAAGAAAATTCGGGCAAGCCGGAAAGGGTTAATTTTTCATTTACACCGTCAAGTTCGGGCATGAAATAATTTACGGAAAACCCCGCCGCCATGCCGAATTTCGAGAGCGTCATTTTCGAATGACGACGCGACTGCGAAAAAGCGACGGTTGTTAAAATCAATAATATCAGAGCCGTTTTTCTAAACATCTTTATCCGAAAAATTAAAGAAAAAAAGATAAATAATATTACCGAAAAATAAAAAGAAGTTGGCTCTCAATGTAAACTTTCAACACGCGGCTCTTTTTTCACCGATACAAAAACTTCCGAAGAGAAAGTAAAGCAAGTCTTGGATATACGAAAGCGATACCCCTATAAAGGCGCTTATCGTATTGTAGAAAAACAGAATGTTCGGTTAAGTTACTCTACGGTGGCAAGGATATTAAAACGACATCGGCTTACCGAAAGAAGAAAAACCAAAGCAAAGAAAGACCTAAGAGCGTTAAAACTTGTGTTGTTTTATCCGGTAATTCTTGATTATCTTATGCCGTTAATTCTTTATTTTTCTTCTTTAAGTGGATGCCATCTTATGAGGTCGGACACAGAACAAATTTTTTCACTTCAATAAATATCACTTTTTCAATAAGTTAAAAAGTTAAATTTCAATTTTTATCGGGTTCGATTCATGCATATTAGAAAGCGAATATTGATAATCGGTTCTAACGGGATGCTCGGGCAAAGATTGACCGAATTTTACGCCCGCAAAGAAAACGTGGAGCTCTATTTGACTTCCGCCGAAGAAGAATCTTTTTTTGAAAACATAGATTATTCCAAACTCGATATTCGGGATAAATCGGCGGTTAAATCTGTAATCATGACT
>CAYZMW010000152.1:0-4844 GCA_964479645.1 uncultured Melioribacter sp.
CGGATTGCTTCGTTCACCGAAAGCCTTCGGTGTCCTCGCAGACCGAAAAATTCGCGTCATTGCGAGCGGAGCGAAGCAATCTGTCAAATTTTCAGCAAAAGATTATTCCGCGCTCGGCACGGCAGATTCCTTCGTTCCGCCAAAGGCGGGACTCGGAATGACTGTGTTTATTTTGGTTGGCGCACGGTGCAACAGATTGCTTCGTCAACCCGCCAGAGGCGGGTTTCCTCGCAACGACTGTGTTTGTTTGGTTTAGAGACGGCGCGGCGGATCGCTTTGTTCTTGCCGATTTACGTCGGCTCTTTTTCGCAAGGAGGGAAATTCATTGTTTTTTTATCCCGCTGCGGCGGAATATAATCGGTCAAATCAGCCTCCTGTCCGCCTAATTCGGGCACTGCGAAATTTCCCTCAATCCGTGCTTGTTCGGCGCTTCGGACGGTTTCCTTTCATTCGAACATGTTTGATTTTCATTTGTCGTGAAGTTGATAACGGTTATGATTTTTTTCATAAAAAAAAGAACTATTGCTTTTTAATGAGAAGCAGAAAAAAAGCGATTGTTTTATAAAAATTTTCCGAAAATTTACGGGAGAAAGTAGGATAAAGTCACACCACAGGTCGATGCTTTTCGATATGAAATTTAAATTGTTGTAGCGAAACAATTTAGAAAATTTCGAAAAAAAATATTTGCGCAATGGCAAAAAATCTTCTATTTTCGTTGCGGTTTGAACGGCTCTTAAACATGTTGATAACTTGTGGATAACTTCTTTTTGTGAAACGTTTCACAAAAAAACACGTTGTCATAAGGTTTTTCGCAGTTATGTTAACTTAACGGAGACAAGGACGCATAACTTATTGCGATGCAACAATTTACGGTTTCACTCTTAATGTGAATAACTTGTGAATAATTTTTAGTGTGCTTTTGGGGAAAGTTAAAAAAAACTTAAAAAACGAACGATTTTCAAAACTTTTTAAATGTGGATAACTTGTTATGGGAGACTTTGCGATTAAACTGAACACTCTTTCCGAAAACGATGCAAAGGAATTATGGAGAAACTGTTTATCCGTAATTAAAGAAGAAACGACTCAACTGAGTTACAACACTTGGTTTTTACCGATAAAACCGATCGGAGTAATCGGCAAGGAACTTAAAGTCGAAGTTCCGAACGACTATTTTATCGAATGGATTGAACAACATTACGGCGAACTTGTAGATAAAGCCGTAAAAACCGTCATCGGCGACGGCGGAAAACTGACTTTCGTTTTAAAAACAATCGACGAAAACACTAACGAACCAGGCGATAATTTTCTTCCGACCGCAAATAAATCATTGCCGAAAAAAGTAACGGAAATAACAAACGAGCAAGAAAAAAAAGAATTCGTTTCGTATCTGAATCCGAAATATACTTTCGACAATTTCATCAAAGGCGAAAACAATCAATTGGCGCGAGCCGCGGGACTTGCAATTTCCGAAAATCCCGGACATACTTCTTTCAATCCTCTTTTTATTTACGGCGATGTCGGATTGGGTAAAACGCATCTTGTTCAAGCGATAGGAAATAAAATCGTTGAAAATTTCCCGACGAAAAAAGTGATTTATCTTTCCGCCGACACTTTCACAAGCGAATTCATCGACGCAATTCGAAACGACACGGGAAACGAATTTGCCAACAGATACAAAAGCGCCGACGTATTGATTATCGACGATATTCAAACGCTTATCGGAAAAGAAAAAACGCAAGATTTGTTTTTCCAAATTTTCAACATTTTGCATCAGTCGGGGAAACAAATAGTGCTTTCAAGCGATAAGCCGCCGAAAGATTTGAAAGGCTTGAACGAACGATTGATTTCGCGTTTTCAGTGGGGACTAACCGCCGATATACAACCGCCCGACTTGGAAACGCGCATCGCGATATTAAAAAATAAAACGCAAAATTTCGGAATGAATTTACCCGAAGAAATTTTGGAATTTATCGCGCTTAACATTACCACGAATATTCGCGAACTCGAAGGTTGCTTGATTAAACTTCTTGCGAACGCTTCGCTCAACGGAAAAGAAATCACTTTCGAACTCGTTAAAAAAACGGTAAAAGAAATCGCTACAAATCGTCCCGACAATATTTCCATTGAGCAAATTACACGCACGGTTTGCGATTTCTTCGATGTTGCGGAAAATAAAATCCGTGAGAAAAATCGTAAAAAAGAAATTGTTCTTGCAAGACAGATAGCAATGTACCTTTCGAAAAAACTCACCAACTCTTCGCTGAAAACAATCGGCTTGCATTTTGGCGGAAGAGATCATACAACCGTTCTGCACGCCTATAATACGGTGGCGGAGCAAATTCGAAATAACGAACAAATAGCCGAATATGTAAATACGCTCACAACAAGAATTAAAGCAAGCGCATAAAAAAACGCCGCTAAATTTAAGCGGCGTTTTTCTTTTCGGGGAAGCACTATTAACTAAACCGTCATCGCATCATCATTCCACCACGAAAACCTCTTCGTCCCCGTTTTTTCATGGGAAATTTGCCCGAAGACATCATACGAAGTTTTTGCGCCCATATTTTTTGTTGTTCGGGTGTTAATATTTTATTCACCTTTTCCCAAGCGTCCAAACGTGCATTCATTTGGTTCTTATGAATTTCGGCGATTTTGTTTTGTAACTTTTTCAGTTCGTTCACATCAACATTTTCGCTTGCCGCAATTTTTTGCATTTTTAGTTTCAGTTTTTGAACTTCCGCGCGTCTTTCAATCGCTTTTTCGCGTTGTGCGAACATTATTTCGTCGAATTTTTTCGATTGTTCGTCCGTAAGTCCCATTTTTTGTTTCATCATTTCACCAGGTTGCATCATTCCTTTTCCCTGCATCATCATTTGTCCGCGTCCATTCATTCCGCGCATTTGTTGTGCATTTAAAGAAATGCCTAACGAAAGCAATGCCAAAGTTGCTAATAATACTAACTTTTTCATTTTGTATCTCCTTTTTTATTATTTTTGGTTTTCGCTTGTTTGACGCGACGGGAAAACAAAAAGTTTAATAAATTCAAAATATTATTTTCAAATAAACTTTGTGCTTGGCTAAAACGTCTGTATTATTAAGAAACGAGAATTTATGTCGGCTAAAGAAGATAAAGAATTAGTAATAGACTTTCTCAACGGCAACGAAGCGGCTTTTAATCTGTTAGTTAGAAAATATCAGAACAAGATTTATTGGTACGCGCGCCGTATGCTCGGAAATCATTCCGATGCCGACGAAGTTACGCAAGAAGTATTGATAACGCTCTATGAAAAATTGAATACGTTCAAATTCGAATCTTCGCTTTCGACGTGGATTTATAAAATTACGAACTCGAAAACGTTGAATTTGATACGAAAACAGAAAGTCAGAGAATTTATGTCCCTTGATAAAATTTTCAATAAAAGCGCGTCCGACGATATTATTAACGATTTTGAAAATGCGGAAAAGTTGGAACTGCTTGAAAAGGCGCTTAAACAAATTCCTCCGAAACAAAGAGAAGTTTTCGTTTTAAGACATTTTGAAGAACTTTCGTATAATGAAATCGCGGAAATTACCGGTAAGGCCGTGGGAACATTAAAAGCGAATTATTTTCATGCGTTGAAAAAAATAACGGAGTTAATAAATAATGAATGAAGAAAGAATTCTAAAATATTTATCCGACTTAATGAACGAAGCGGAAAAATCGGAGTTCGAAAGAGAACTTTCGACAAACGAAATGTTGCGTGCGGAATATGAGAAGATAAAAAACGGTTTGAACGAATTGAAGTTCGTACCGAAAACCGACGAAACGTATTTTCGTAATTTACCCGTAAACATACGTGAGAGAATTTCGCGAAAAAAGAAAAAAAAATATTATCGCACGTTCGTCGCCACGGCGGCTTTTACTGTTTTAATATTGTTCTTTATTCTTCCGCAAAATAATAAGGATAACAGTGAATTGTTACAAACGAATTTCGATTTTACTTACAATATAGACCAAATCAATGAAGAAATTTATTCCAACACCTCATTAGATGAAATTGCGGAAGGGTTTTCTCTTGACCGATACTTGTCAAATCTTTCGAAAAACGTATCGCCTGAAGAAGTGGAAGAATATTTGGATGAAGAATATGCAGGAATTCCTGCGGATTTAATTTTGGAAAATTTGCAAATTTCGGATACGGAAATAGAGCGAATTTATAATGAACTGAAGAAAGAAAAATTTTTATAGGAGAATAAACTATGTTCAGAAAAATTATTTTTTTCGGCTTTATTTTAATCTTTGCTGTTTCTGGCTTTTTCGCTCAGGACGGTTTCGGGTATATGCACGGAAAAAAAAGGCAACACTTAAGACAACTTGAGCAACTAAAATTAATCGAAATTTTGGATCTGAATGAAGACGTTTCCGCTCGTTTTTTTGCAAGAAGAAAAAAACATTTGAATAAAATTCAGCAATTTCAACTGGAAAAACGGGAATTGATTAAAGAATTGGAGAACAAACTAAAAAACAAAGAAAAAATCAACACGAAAGAATACATAAATAAGATTGAAGAAATAGATCAAAAAATATTCGATGAAAAAAAACGATTTTACCATTCACTCGACGACTTGCTTACTAACGAACAAATAGCGAAGTTTATTGTCTTTCAAACTCGTTTCAAAAAAGAAATAATGCGCCAAATGATGCGTCAGAACCGTTCGCGAAAGCCGAATAATTAAAGTGTATTTACTTATCGTTCGGTTCGCGCAAACGTATTAAACCGAGAAACTCGTTGCGCGTCTTAATGTCTTCCATAAAAACGCCGCGCATTGCGCTTGTAACTGTAAACGAATTTTGCTTTTGCACG
>CAYZMW010000153.1:0-2493 GCA_964479645.1 uncultured Melioribacter sp.
GTAAGGTGTAATAAATTCGGGATATTTGCGCTCGAGTTCTTCCAATCGCTTGTAAAGCATATCATATTCGTAGTCGCTTATCTCGGGCGCATTTTTTACGTAATAAAGATAATTGTGCCTTTCGATTTCCTCCCGAAGACGCTCTATTTCTTTTTTAATTTCTTCGTTCATCTTTATTGAGACGCCGAAACGTTACGCTTTTTCTTTTGAATGCCATCTTTCGTCAAAATAAGATTGCGCACTTTTCCTTTCTCGCCTGAGAAATCTATTTTGTTACCGTCGATGAAAATTTCCACGCCCGCCGCGTTTCCGATTAACACATTCGCGATTGAATTAACTTCAATCGTGCGACTGATGTCGGGATAAAGCATAAATTCCTCGGTTCTTTTTTCGTCGATTTTTGCACGAACCCAAACTGTATCGACGCCGGTTAATTTAAGAACGAAAGGATTGATCGGCAAAGTAGGCTCTGATATCGGCTCGCTCGCTTTTTCTTGCGATTTCTTCTTTTCCGCCGTCGATTTTCGGCTCTCGGATTTTTCGATAGTCGCTTCGGTTTTCGGCGCTTGATATTTGTTTTCCACGATGATTTCCTCATCGCCACCGCCGGAAAAGATTAAAATCAATAATACGATTAACACCGCCGCGCCTATTCCTCCGTAAAGTAACATCGGATTTTTCTTATTATTTCTTTCGGGTTCGTCGCTCTTTGTTTCACCGCCGAAATCGGTTTTTTGTATTTTCGGCGCTTCCCGTTCTTTTTCTTCAGATTCTTCAATCCGACTGAAATCGCTGCCGGATTTTGCCAAATCGTACTTTCGCAAAGTCTCTTCGACGTCCAAACCGACTTCAGCCGCATACTCGCGAATGAACGCGCGAATGTAAACTTCGGGCATTATCGAATAATCGCCGTCTTCGAGCGCTTCGAGATAACGAGTGTCGATTCGCGTTTGCGCGTGAATATCTTTTATCGAAATTCCTTTTTCTTCACGAGCGGCTTTCAGTTCGGAAGCGAATTTTTTCAATTGTTCGTTGTTCATATTATTACCGTTATTTTTTTCTTCTTAATTTGGCGGAAAACGAACCGTCCATACCGTGAATGTGCGGAAACGTTTCAACACACTTGGTTTCCTTTCCCACAAGTTCGGGCGGAAAAGTTTTATCCGCGGGAACAAGTTCGAAATCGAGGTTCTCGTCAAGAAATTGCTGAACAATTTCGAAATTTTCATCGGGTTCAATCGTGCAAGTGCTGTAAACGACGTAACCTCCGGGTTTTACAAGTCGGGCGGCTTTTCTTAATAAATCAATTTGCAACGGATTGAGTTTTTTAATATCCATTAACGCGCGTTTCCATTTGATGTCGGGCTTTTTCTGCAGCGTTCCCAAACCGGAACAAGGGACATCGACAAGTACTCTGTCGAAACCCGCTTCGTCTTCGTAGTCCAGCGCGTCAACGGCGATAGTTTTTACGTTCTTGACGCCGAGCCGCGAAAGGTTTCTCCGTAAAACGTTGAGACGCGACTCGTATTTGTCTATCGCAACAATTTCTCCCGCATTATTCATCAAATCCGCAAGCAAGGCGGTTTTACCGCCGGGCGCTGCGCACAAGTCGAGAACTCTTGTCTCCGCATTGACATCAAGCAAATAACACGGCAGTCCCGTGCTTTCGTCCTGAATTGTAAACAAACCTTTTTGAAAAGCCTCCGACGCTGTGAGGTTCGTAAATTTCTCCAATATGAAGTATCCGGGAAGATATTTCCCCTCGACGAACGTTAGTCCTTCGCGTTTCAGTTCGGACTTTAATTCCTCGGGATTACTTTTAATATTATTCACTCTGATAGTTAATTTCGGCCTTTCGTTATTGGCAATTGCAAGTTGTTCGGTAAACTCTCTGCCGTATCGTCTAATCCAGCGCTTGATTAACCACGCGGGATGTGAATAATAATTACTGATGTAATAAACAGGTTCGTCTTCGGGTGTCGGGAAACTGATTTTATTTTTACTTCGTATGATATTTCTCAGAACCGCGTTCGTAAGGTTCGCCGCTTTTTGTCCTTGAAAACGTTTTATATACTCGACGGCATCGTTGACGATTGCGTAATCCGGAATTTTTTCGAGAAACAAAATTTGATAAACCGCAACGCGCAGAGCGTTTTTAATGTCAGAAATGCTTTTTGCGTATTGTCCTTTATAAAAGCCTGTTAAAACCCAATCGAGACGTGTCATCCAACGAATTACGCCGTGAACGAGTTCGTAGAGCAACGCTTTATCCTGCGGCGATAAATCGGCGCGTTCGAGTTCGCTGTCAATTAATTTATCGAGATACGCGTCGGTTCTGTCAATGCGATTTAAAATTTTCACCGCAAGTCCGCGCGGACCGTAAAAAATTGTTTTTTCGTTCGTATTTTCAGTCGTTTCAGGCATAAAATATTCTAAAAAATTCGAAAATTTAATTTAATAAAAAAAGCGTAAAAGGGGAGTAAGATTAGAGAA
>CAYZMW010000154.1:0-5319 GCA_964479645.1 uncultured Melioribacter sp.
AAATTTATGAACGCACCGCAATACACAAAACCGATGTTCAAGGATAAAGAGTTCGAAGGTAAAACTATTGTCGTAACGGGCGGCGGAACCGGGCTCGGCAAGGCGATGGCAAAATACTTTGCGTCGCTCGGCGCAAACGTAGTAATTGCAAGCCGAAAACTTGAAGTGCTTGAAAATACGGCGAATGAAATAACTAAAGAAACCGGAGCGTCGGTTCTGCCCGTGAAATGCGACGTTTCCGATTATCGCGATGTGGAGAACTTGTTAAATAGAACGCTTGAAAAATTCGGTAAAGCGGATGCGCTCGTAAATAACGCCGCGGGGAATTTTATTAGTCCCACGGAACGCCTTTCGCACAAAGCGTTCGATATTATTGTCAATATTGTTTTGCGCGGTACATACAATTGCACGCTTGCATTCGGCAAGCATTGGATTAACGAAAAACAAGCGGCAACGGTTTTGAATATCGTTACAACATACGCTTGGACAGGCTCCGCTTTTGTTGTGCCGTCCGCCGTTTCAAAAGCGGGCGTTTTGGCGTTAACGCGTTCTCTCGCCGTTGAATGGGGAAAATACGGAATACGCTTGAACGCAATTGCGCCGGGACCTTTCCCTACAAAAGGAGCGTGGGAAAGATTGCTTCCGGGAAATCTTGCGGAAAAATTCGATTTCAAGAAAAAAGTTCCGCTGCGTCGCGTTGGCGAACATCAAGAACTCGCAAATCTTGCGGCTTATTTGATTTCCGATTATTCGGCTTACATTAACGGCGAAGTCGTAACGATAGACGGCGGCGAATGGTTACAAGGCGCGGGACAATTCAATATGCTTGAAATGATACCGGCGGAAATGTGGGAGGAAATTGAAAAAATTTTAAGGAAGAAAAAATAATTTCTCTTCCTTAAACCAAAGGAGCGGAAAACCGCAAGCGTGAAAGCGTTTGCGGTTTTTTTATTTCTTAAAACTTAAAAATGATTTATATCTCTATTCTTTCACTTCAGGTTTCATTTGGGGAAATAAAATCACGTCGCGAATGGACGATTGATTTGTAAAGAGCATCACAAGTCTATCGATACCGACGCCAAGCCCGGCGGTAGGCGGCATTCCGTATTCCAAAGCGCGAATATAATCGTAATCGACTTGATGCGCTTCTTCGTCGCCTTCTTCGCGCGCTTTCGCTTGTTCCTCGAACCTTGCGCGTTGGTCGAACGGGTCGTTGAGTTCGCTGAACGCATTACAAATTTCTCTTCCCGCAACAAATCCTTCGAAACGTTCAACCAAGCCTTCGCGCGAACGGTGTTTTTTTGCAAGCGGCGAAAGTTCCACGGGATAATCCATCACGAAAGTCGGCTGAATTAATTCGTCCTGTATGGTTATTTCGAAAAGTTCGTCAATCAACTTGCCTTTGCTTGCGCCGTCTTCGGCTTCAACGCCGCGTTTTTTCAGTTCGGCTTTCAAATCCTCTTTGCTTGCCGAAAGAACATCAAGCCCCGTTCTTTCTTTGAGTTCGTCAACCATCGAAATTCTTTTCCATGGTTTGCCGAAATCGATTTTGTGTCCTTCTATTTCGAATTCCGTTTTCCCGAAAACATTTTCCGCAACGCTCTTGAACATTCGTTCGACGAAATCCATCATCCAAAGATAATCCTTATATGCCACGTAAAGTTCAAGCATCGTAAATTCGGGATTGTGCGTTTTGTCCATTCCTTCGTTTCTGAAATCTTTCGAAATTTCATAAACCGCGTCGAAGCCGCCGACAATCAAACGTTTGAGATACAATTCGTCCGCGATACGCAAATAAAGCGTTGTGTCAAGCGCGTTGTGATGCGTTACGAAAGGTCGCGCCGCCGCGCCGCCGTAGAGCGGTTGTAAAATCGGCGTCTCAACCTCCACGAAATCGTGATTATCCAAAAACGCGCGGATATTCGTGATTATTTTAGTTCTTTTGAGAAAAGTTTCTTTTACTTCGGGATTTACAATCAAATCGACGTAGCGCTGGCGATAGCGCAATTCTTTATCGGAAAATTGGTCGTAAATCACTTTGTTTCCGTTTTCGTCAACCGCTTCTTTCGCAATGGGAATGGGACGAACGGATTTTGCAAGAAGTTCTATTTTCTTTGCATGAACCGATATTTCGCCTGTTTTCGTTTTAAAAACAAATCCTTCGATACCCACGATGTCGCCGATATCGAACAATTTGAAATTACTGTACGCCTCCGCTCCGACGTCGTCGCGTCTCAAATATATTTGAATTCTTCCCTTATGGTCTTGGATGTGCGCAAAAGAGGCTTTCCCCATTTTGCGAATAGCCATCAATCTGCCCGCAACTTTTACGTCTTTCCCTTCGTATTCGTCGTAATTTTCCTTTATATCCGCCGAATATGCGTTTACGTCGAATCCGTAAGCATACGGCGTAACATTTCTGTTTTGAAGTTCCTTCAATTCCTCCAAACGTCGTTTCATCAAATCGTTCAATTCTTCGTTATACGATTTTTCCACAAAATCCTCCGTCTCTAAAATTTATTTTTTAACTCCGTAAAAATAAGGGTTTCAACTTATAATTGAATGAAAATTTGTGAGCGCCTGAAATGTTTTTAAGCGACCCCGAACAATCTGAGAACATGCACCGTAATAACGGAAAGAATGTAAGCGCCGCCGCTGTATAACAACAATTGTATCGCGGGAATTTTCCAACCGCCTGTTTCTTTTTTTGTAATAGCCAACGTGGAAACACATTGCAGCGCGATTATAAAAAATAATATAAGTCCGATTATCGACGATGTGGTGAACATCGGTTTCCCCTCTTTATCTTTCGCATTTCGCATGGCGCCTATTATGGAACGTTGAATGGAATTTTCGTCGGCGTCGGTAATCTTGAACATTAACGCCATTGAACTTACGAAAACTTCGCGCGCCGCGAAAGAAGTTAAAATCGCAACGCCCACGCGCCAATCCAAGCCCATCGGTTTCATTATCGGTTCCAGTATTTTCCCTATATCCGCCGCGTAAGAAGTCTCAATCCGTTCGATTTTCGCAAGTTGTTCTTTCTTTTCGGGTGTAACGTTTTCCGCGTTCACTTTCGGATTGTAGTTCGGGAAATACGTCAGCAACCACAGAATTACCGAAAAAGTGAGAATGATGGGTCCCGCGCCTCTCACGTACACTTTTGTGCTTGTCCACATATTCGACAATACGACGCGAAATTGCGGAATGCGATATGTCGGTAATTCCAAAATAAACGTGGAATTATCGTCCGCTTGAAGAACCTTGGGACGAAAACGGTTGATAATTCCCGCCACCGTAAGAGATAAAGTGATGCTGACCAAATAAATCACGGTTAAAATAAATCCGCTCAGCAAAGAATTTTCTTGCGGAACAAGAAAACCGATTAACAATGCGTAAACGGGAATGCGCGCGCTACAACTTATCAAAGGAATAATAAAAATAGTAAGCAATCTTTCCTTGCGATTGGGAATTGTTCGCGCCGCCATAATCGCGGGTATTGCGCACGCAAAGCCCGAAACCATCGGAACGAACGACCGCCCGTTTAATCCGACCTTTCTTAAAGGTCTGTCGATTAACATCGCACCGCGTGCCAAATATCCGAAATCTTCAAGCAAACCGAGTATCAAAAACAAAATGAGAATTTGCGGAACAAAAATAAACACCGCTCCGAGTCCCGAAACGACGCCGTCGGAAATCAAATCCGCAAGCCAGCCCGAGCCGAGCATTAACTTTGTTTCGTTACCGAGCCAACCGAAAAACTTGTCCACCAAATCCATTAAAGGCGAAGCGAGCCAAAAAACGGAAGAGAAGAATAACATCATGGCAAGAAAGAATATCAAAAGCCCCCAACCTTTGCTCATTAACACTTTGTCGATTTTTAGCGTCAGTTCGTCAGGCTTGTGTAAAATATTTTTCACGTTTACGGCAATATCTTTCGATTTCGGCTTGATAACGCGTTTTTCGATTTCCTCAATTTTTTCATATAAACGCAACAATTGTTCGCTGTTTTCGTTTATAACTTTAATTTCGTATAAATTTTTGGAAGAGTTTTGCAAACGTTCTTTCGCGACAGCCAACAATTCCTCTACGCCCTCTCCCGTTCTCCCGTCAACTTTTATTATTTCGACGCCGAGTTCCTTTTTCAAGCCTTCGACATCGATTTCAAAACCTTTTCTTTCAAGAATGTCGGTCATCGTAAGAGCCACGATCAAATCGAAATTCGCTTCTTTCAATTCCATTACCAAAAGCAAGTGGCGAGACAATTGACTTGCATCAATCGTGGCGATAACCAAATCCGGCGCGCCGTAATGCGGGTGCGAGTAAATGCCGCTAACCGTGATTTCTTCGTCCTTTGAAGTCGGCACCATACTGATAATTCCGGGCGAATCAAGAAGCATGGCATCAACGCCGAAACGTTTTTGCAAATGCGCGGCGTGATATTCCACCGTCGCTCCGGGATAATTTACCGTTTTATAATTCTGTCCGCTTAAATAATTAAAAAGTGTTGTTTTCCCCGAATTGGGAGCGCCGACAAGCGTAATAACTTTCATTCAATTTACCGAACTTTTATACAGGATGCTTCCGATTTTCTAACCGCGATAACCGTTCCCCTGATGGAAAAAGCAAGCGGGTCGTTGAAAAACGATTTTCCGATAAGTTGAATTTCCTGTCCCGGAGTAAATCCGAGTTCTATCAGTCGTTTTGCGGAAGGATGTTGATAATCTATCGAAACGATGACGGCGTTTTCGCCGTTGGTTAATTCATTGGCTGCTTTCATTTCTCCCGGACCTTATATTTTATTTTAAGTTATCTTACCATAAAAAATAAATTTCTTATCTAAATTTAATCTAAATAATAAAAACTTTCAAGAAAATTTATTAAATTTGTTTTATGGAAAAAGAAAAAGCACACGAAACGTTTTTGAAGTTCCTGAAAAACGGCTATCGAATTACGCCCCAAAGGTTCGAAGTGCTTGATGCCGCGCTTGACTACGGCACGCATTTTAAGCCCGACGAACTTTTCATCAAGATGAAGAACGAAGGTTCGAAAGTCTCCCGCGCAACAGTTTATAACACTCTTGAACTTTTGGTGCAATGCAAACTTCTTTCGAAACGAGTTTTCGACCAAAAAATCACAATGTACGAATCCAACGTCAATCGCAAACAACACGACCATATAATTTGCGAAGAAACGGGCGAAATTCATGAATTCGTCGAACCCGAAGTGGAAAAACTTGTGGAAAAAATTTCAAAAAAATACGGCATAACTCCCACGGGCTACACATTCAACATCTTTGCCAAGTGTAAAAAGAAATAA
>CAYZMW010000155.1:0-24802 GCA_964479645.1 uncultured Melioribacter sp.
GAAGCGGACAGTGTGGCGCGAAGTTTTATCGGCATCGCTCCTTTCGGTGGAGAAGAATAAAATTTATTGAAAATAGTTAACTCGCGTTGTCGTTCTTTTTTCTTAACAAACTGTTTCCGTATTTAATCCTCAAAAAAGAGAGAACTGTTAAGATTGACAGAACCGTCAAAATCGTAAACGGAAAATCGTTTTTATCAATTTCAAAACGAATTTCCCGCATATTTCCGATTGGGACGGTTGCCGCCCAAAATATCGGCGCGGCGGTTTTACTATTACTTTTCGCAAGATATTCAAGTTTCGCACGGCGCAGAGCGACATCTTTCGGAACGCCTTTTTTCAATTCGGCGTAAAAATGTTTCATTATTTCGGAAGTGGAAATATCATCCGTAGCCCAAAGCGTCATAATCACGGATGAGCAACCCGCCGATTTAAACGCCCGCGCAAAATTCATTATTCCCTCGCCTTTCTCCAACTTGCCCCTTCCCGTATTGCACGCGCTCAAAACAATCATTTTCGCGTGTGAGTTCATCGAATAAATTCGGGAAAGATAAAGCGCGTCGTTTCCGCTCAAGAGAAATTGTGAGGAAAGAGGCGCTTTTTCATCAATTACCGCATGCGTTGCGAAGTGAATAATATCATACTTCTCCATGGCTTGCAAAACATTTTCCGTATTTGCCTCCCCATTAAGAAGTACATCTCCCCCTATGATTTTCGTTATTCCTTTTACTTCGTCGGCGGAAAAAGGAAGAGTTTGCGTAAAAGTTTTCCCTTCCGTTTCATAAAACGAACTTATTAGAAATAAAAAAATGAACGTAAAAAATTTTTTCATGTTTTCTCCGTAAGAAAAAAGAAAGCGTCGGAAATAATTTGAAGCGACGACCGTTTATTATTTCAGTTCTTTCTTAATCTTTGAGATTTTCATTTCATAATCGGGATGTTTTTTAATTCTGTCGAAACAGCGCAAAGCATTTTCAATACGGTGCAATCTTATTTCCGCCAAGCCGCAATACCAATTCGCCTCGGCATAAAACTCGTTTCGATTATCGCTTGTAATTTCACTCAATAATTTAATTCCGTTTTCATATTCTCCCGCGGCAAGATACGCAACGCCGCCGTAAAAACGAACTTTCTCGTCGGGGTTTTCTTTCATCAGGTCATTAAATTTTTCGATTGCTTCCTTGTAATTTCCGGCATCGTACAAAAGCATTGCCGTCTTAAACTCATCCCGATTATTTTCTCCGCGCATTTGAACCGTTACGTCGGGGAAAGGCTTGAAATACCTCGCGAAAATCTCTTCCGCGGGTGTGTCGGAGGCTCTGCCGAATAAAAAGGAAATCGCAAAAACAGCAATTAACGCGGCAACGGAATAAATAACGCTTTTGAATTTTCTTCCGCTTTCGCTCCTTTCGTCAATTCGACGACGGATTTCGGAAATATCTTGTTCGAAAGTTTCTTTGTTGACAAATTCATATCCTTCAAGCGCATCGCTGCACAAAGGACAATCGGCAACGTGCTCTTCGACTATTCTCATTTCTTCCTTGGTAAGCCGCCCCTCGTGATAATCGGCAATTGTCTTCGCGCTTAAACACTTTCGCTTATCCGTCGGTTTTTCGGAAATATCATTCATTGTTTTCATCCGAATAATTTTTCAGTTTAATTCTCAAATTTCTTTTCCCGTTCTGAATGTAACTCTTCACTTGTTTTTCGGTCAGATTTTCTTTCAAGGCTATTTCTTTATACGACATTTTTTCAAGATAAAAAGAAACGATGCATTTTTTCTGATTTTCGTTCAGCTCGTTTATCGCTTTCAGCAGAACGTCACGGGAAATAACGCCGTCACCAAATAGATTAATTTCGGCGTTATTTTCCACAAAGAAAACTTCGGTATTCTCTATTTTCTCGAAATCCACCGTTACCTTTTTATTCTTCAAAAGCATAAGGCAATGATTTTTTGCAACCACATAAAGCCACGATTTGAAATTATCGACGTCGTGTACAAGCAACTTGGAAAGGAGAATTTCGAATATATCCATAACGGCGTCCTTCGCGCGTTCGGAGTCTTTCAAATATTTTATACAAACAAGATAGGTCGTATCGGAATACCTCTTAAAAAGCTCGCCGAAATACGCTTTGTCTCCGTTCGCCTTATATTTCCGCAACAATTCGTTATCGGAATACTCTGCGATATGTTTACGCAAATTAAATATATTCATTAGGCGTGAAAATTTTTCATGGGACAAAATAAAGAAAAACTCATCAAAAAAACAGAATTTATTAATGACGTAAATCACACGAAAGTTTATTAAAAAGGGAAAAATTACTACGCGAAGCGATTTTTCGGCTTTTTATTCATCCTTATATTGGGAACGATGACTAACGAAAAAGAGAAAACGTTATGTTTTTAATAGAACACGGATTTTTTTAATTATGAATTATGAATGTTGTCCCGCCGCGGCGGGATTAAAAAAATGATGAATTGATTGGATGGATAGATGAATGAATGAATGATTGATTGATTGAATGAAATAAGGGTTAGGGTTACACGTCTTTACGAGAATGCGCCGACGTAGGTCGGCAAGGACGAAGCAACCCAAATAAACACAGTCTTTCCGAGTCCCGCCTACAGTATATTGTTTGCATTCCGTAAATGTTCGTTGGTAATTTTTTCTTAAAAATTGCGCGTCGTTATCGGGGCATTTCTTATTTTTGTTTTCAAACAAAATAAAATTATGAAACCATGAGCGAACTTGAATCACTACGAGAGCAAATAAATTCGGTGGATGCAAAGATAATAGAACTTCTCGGCAAGCGGCGAGAATTAAGTCGAAAAGTTATCGAAATTAAAGAGCGCTACGATTTCCCTCTGCGCGACAAAAAGCGCGAAGAGGAATTAATCGCGAAACTTGTGGAACTCGGACAAAAACACAACGTTGCGGAAACTTTAATTAGAAAAATTTACGCGGCGATAATCGACGATTCCGTAAAGTTGCAACAAAACTATTTATATAAATTAACTGAGCAAAACGAATACGACAGTGAAAAAATCAGAATTGCAATTCAGGGAATAAAAGGCTCGTACAGTTATCTCGCCACGCGGAAGTTTTTTTCGGGACAAAAGAAGCAACTCGAATTTTTCGGCTACAAGAAATTCGACGAAGTTATTCACAGCGTTGAAACGGGCGAGGCTGATTATGCGGTTCTTCCCATTGAAAATACTACGTCCGGCGGAATTAACGAAGTTTACGATTTACTTTTGCACACCGCGCTTTCGATAATCGGCGAAGAACAATACGAAGTGAAACATTGTCTTTCCGCGGTCGGTCAAGTTCCGATTGAAAAAATCAAAAAGATTTTCGCGCATCATCAAGCGGCGGCGCAGTGTAGCAATTTCCTCGCTTCGTTGCCCGACGTCTCGGTGGAATATTACGCCGATACCGCAATGTCGGTTCAAAAAATAAAAGAGGAAAACAATCCCGAATATGCGGCGATTGCAAGCGAAGACGCGGCGAAACTATTCGAAGTGGAAATTTTACAGCGAAACATCGCGAACCAGAGCAAGAACATAACGCGATTTATCATTTGCGCGCGAAAGCCGGTCGAACTCGACTTGCGAATTGAAAGCAAGACGACAATTATTTTCGCAACGACGCACAGTCCGGGTGCGCTCGCCGATGTTTTGAACGTGTTTAAAAAATATTCGCTTAATCTTACCAAATTGGAATCGCGCCCGATTCTCGGAAATCCGTGGGAAGAAATGTTTTACCTTGATTTCGACGGGAATATCGCCGACGAAAAAGTCAGAAACGCATTGGAAGAAATCAATCCTTACACGCGATTTATTAAAATTCTCGGTTCGTATCCGAAAAACGAAATCTCGAAAACAAGCGTGCAATAAAAAAATTACTCTCCGTTCTCGCCGCCGTTTTTCCCGTTTTCGAATTTTTCGTACGCTTCGATAATTTCCCTCACAAGACGATGACGCACGACGTCGCGCTTTTCGAAATGCAGAAAACCCACGCCGTCAATGCCTTGCAAAATTTTCATCACTTGAATAAGTCCGCTCTGTTTGTTTGTCGGCAAATCGATTTGGGTAATATCGCCCGTGATTATCGCCTTGGAATTCGCGCCGAGTCGCGTCAGAAACATTTTCATCTGAATTTCCGTTGTGTTTTGCGCTTCGTCCAAAATAACGAAAGCGTTGTTGAGCGTGCGTCCGCGCATATAAGCGAGCGGAACGATTTCGATTATTCCGCGTTCAAGATAATTTTTCAATTGCTCCGAAGGCAACATATCTTGAAGCGCGTCGTAAAGCGGTTTGAGATACGGGTCGATTTTTTCCTTCAAATCGCCGGGCAAAAATCCGAGATTTTCTCCGGCTTCAACGGCGGGGCGAACGAGAATAATTCTACTTCGCAAACCTTTTTTTAATTCCGAAACGCCGAAAGCCACGGCGAGATAAGTTTTTCCCGTCCCGGCGGGACCCACGGCAAAAACGATGTCGTTCTTTCTAACGGTTTGAATATATTTTTTTTGCGATGCGGTTTTCGCGCGAATGACATCTTTTTTCGTGTAAAGAATAATATCTTCGTAATCTTTTTCCGCAACGGTTTGTTCGCCGGTTATCGTAAGACGAATAATCGTCATCACGTCTTCGGGTTTGAGCAAGCCCGTTGTGTTAAGAGTGAATTGCATTTCGCGCAAAACCTTTTCAATCAGAAAAACTTCGCGTTCGACGCCGCGCATAAAAACTTGGTTTCCGCGAATTGAAACGAAAGTCGAAAAGGAATCTTCAATCGGTTTAAGATTGGAATCGTTTATCCCCCAAAACGAAATTAAATCGGTTGTTTCGTCAAGAAAAAATTTTTTCTCTATTACGTTTGCCATTGAGCCTTTGTTTATTTAAGAAAAACTACCAAATCAAAAATAAAAAGAATATTGCGAAGTTGCGAAAAATTATCGAAAGAAAAGCGAAGATAAGAAACGCAAAAATACGTTGACGTTACGATAGAACGCGGATGCCGCGGATTTCATCGGATTTTCACGAATTTAGTACAATCCGAAATTTAAAAATGTCGGGTTTTACCGTGATTGATTCAGAATAAAAATCAGCGAAAAGACAAGCGACAAAATACGCCGTCGTTCTTTAATTTTTCTCCTTTAATAAAAACGGGTTTATGATTATCGAAAGAAATAAAAAAGCCTTCGAGAAAAGTCCCGAAGGCTTTTATTCGTCAAAACAAGATTGCTTTTATTCTTTAATTCCCGCAATTTCTTCAAGCATTGCGGTGGTAAGAGATTTCGGACGTTCAATCGGATAGCCGAGTCCTCTGTCCCAAATAATATTAGCCAAAACGCCGAGCGCGCGTCCAACGCCGAACAGCACCGTGTAGAAGTCGTATTCTCTAACGCCGTAGTACCATTGAATTACGCCGGATTGTGCGTCAACGTTGGGCCAAGGATTCTTCGCTTTTCCGTGTTCTTTCAAAATGCCCGGAACAACTTTATAAAGCACGTCAACATATTTGAACAACGGGTCATCAGGTAAATGCTTTAAGCAAAATTCACGTTGAGCCGTGTAACGCGGGTCGGTTTTACGCAATACAGCGTGTCCGTAACCGGGAATTACTTGTCCGGAATTAAGCGTATCCCAAACGAATTTGCTCATTTCTTCTTCGGTCGGAATTCTGTCGCCCATTTTTTCTTTTACGCCTTGAATCCAACGCAGAACTTCTTGGTTCGCCAATCCGTGAAGCGGACCTGCAAGCCCGTCGAGCATCGCGGAAATGGCATAATAAACGTCGGAAAGCGCGCTTGCTACAAGGTGTCCCGTATGTGCGCTAACGTTGCCGCTTTCGTGGTCGGAGTGAATGATGAAATACAATCTTGCGACATCGTCGTAAGGTTTGTCAATTCCCATCATGTGAGCGAAATTTCCGCCGAAATCCAAATGCGGGTCGGTCGGGATAATATCGCCGTCTTTGTATTTCCATCTGTAAATGAAAGCGGCGATTTGCGGCAATTTAGCGAGCAAATTCATCGCGTCTTCGTATGTCGGGTCCCAATAATCCATTTTGTTCAAACCCGCGTTGTACTCTTTAACAAAAATCGATTCGCGTTCCATAGATGCAACCGCCGTTGCAAACATTGCCATCGGGTGCGAATCTTTCGGCATCGCTTTCAGAACGTCGAAAACGTAATCGGGAACGTCTTTTCTTTTGTTAAATTCTTCCGCCACCGCTTTTACGTCTTCTTCGGTGGGAATTTCACCGGTAAGAAGCAAATAGAAAAAGCCTTCCACGTAAGGCATTTCGCCGCCCGGGACTTTCGGCAATTTTTCCAATACTTCCGGAATTGTGAAACCTCTGAAACGAATACCTTCGTAAGGGTCGAGATACGAAATGTCGGTAACAAGCGCTTTTACTCCGCGCATACCGCCGATTACTTGTGCAATCGTAACATCGCCAACCTTTACGTCGCCGTACTCTTTAGCCAAGCGTGCCGTTCTTGGGCGCCAGCCTTCGATTTTTTCACGTAACTTATCCTTTAAGTTTGACATTTTTAAATCCTCCTATCATTGTAATATGTTCTGAATCGTCCTTAAATTCAGACTGCGAGAGCAAATCTCCTCAACCGCTTTATACGCCGTGAACACCGCATTTTCTATTGTCGGCGGATACACGTTTCCGTGCCAATCGCCTGCAAAATGTAGGTTATTAAAAGGTGAGTCGATTTGTTCTCTCAATCCGTAATTTAGATTATCGGACATTATTGTAGATTTTTTTATAATTACCAATACGAAACTTAAAACATTTTCATTTGAAAAAACAGAGAAAAACTCATTTAGTTCCACAATTATTCTTTTTTTAATTTCTTCTTCGTTCGCTTCGTTAAAAATATCCGAAGAACTAACCACAACCGCGACATAATCGCCGAAATTAAAGAGCCAATCAAGCGTCGAATTTACAAGTAGATATTTTCGTTCGGTCAAATCGTTTCGTTTCAATTTAATGTAAGCCGTCAATATCGGAGAATATTCCAAAGAAGCGAGTTTTCTTTTCAAATTCGAAAAATCATCGGGAAGCACATTGCTTAACGCGTGAGGCGGAAGCGCGGAAATAACATAATCGAAGTCCGTAATTTCACGTTTGTTCGTAACAATGCCGATTATTTTATTCCGTTCGGTTTTAAGCGACAAAACTCTTTCTCCGAAAGAAATCGTGAAATTTCGGCGTGTTAAGTATTCGATTGCGGGCATTGTTACGATAGCATTCAATGTTTTTTTCGGAAGAATAATTTCAGGCGGGGCTTTCCCGTTAAAAAAAATTTTTCGCATTACGGTAAGAAAAAGTTTCGCGTTTACATTCTCCGCTTTTGTATTGAAAATCGAAACGATTATTTTGTCCCAAAACTTTTCTCTTAAACGCCCTTGTTTTCTTTGCTTTGAGAGTTCGCCGAAAGTTTTCCCCTTGTATTTATCGGGGTCGGCGCGTTTAATGAAAATAAAAAAATTCAAAAGGGCTATTTTCTCCGTAGCGGTTAAATGAGAAAGCCGAAAAAGCGCGGCAAGTAAATTAAACGGATAAAAATGCGCATCGACGTTAAGTTCCGCGTGTCTTCCGTTCTTTTCCGTGAAAATTATCTTTTCTTCTCCGTTTACCGTAACTTCATTGCGTGAACCGATTATTTCAAGCAGATTGAAAAAATTTTCGTATGCGGTTGAAATTGCGTGCTGTCCGTAATCCAGCGGCGGGAAGTTTCCTTCGGGTAAAGCGATTTCCGCAATTCTTCCGCCGAGTTTACGCGAGGCTTCGAGCAATTCACCTTCGGCGCCGCACCGCGCCAATTTTACGCTTGCGGCGATTCCCGCAACTCCGCCGCCGAGAACGATGGTTTTCATCAGCGCAACCGTCCTTTCAGTATTTCGCCGAAAACCGTCCGTAAACGCTTGAATTTTCCCACGGAAATTTTTCCCGAAAAAACATCGTAGTTTTTCTTTTTTATTTTCAGAAACAATTCGTAATAAATTCTCCCCATCGCGCGTGCGGGATAAAGCGTAGCGTAATCTTCTTCGGGGAAATTACGGTGTGCAAGTTCGTAAAAGCGTTCCGTACGTTCTGCAAAACGCTTCATCATTTCGGCGTAATGTTTCGGCGGGTTACTTTCGCTTAGGCTTCCGCAATCAATTGCAAATTCTTCAAGCAACGACGACGGCAAATAAATTCGTCCGTTTTCGCAATCGGATTTAACGTCGCGCATAATATTGGTGAACTGCAACGCCTTACCCAAATTCACCGCGTATTTTCTTGCGTTTTCATTTTTAAATCCGAGAATGTGAATTATAATTAATCCGACGGTGGAAGCGACGGAATAGGCATATTGTTCCAATTCTTCAAAATTTTTCGGCCGAGCGAAAAACAAATCGCCGTAAAATCCTTCAAACAATTCATCGAAATAAATCAAAGGAATTTCGAATCGCCTTATCGTACGGGCAAGCGAAATCAAAAGCGGATTTTCCCCTTTATTTTCAAGCGCTTCGTAAAAGTCATCACGCCAACACTCAAATTTTTCACGCTTTTCTTCATCGCTCGAATTTTCATCATCGATTATTTCATCGGTAATTCGCGAAAAGGAATAAAAGACGTTCATCGCTTCGCGCTTTTCTTTCGGCAAAAGCGCAAATGCGTAAAAAAAACTGCTCTTTTTGTTCTCTTTTTTATCTTGCACTTAACAGTTCTTTCAGAAAAATTTTAACGAAATCGAATTTAGAGAGCTCGGGACGCACGTTTAAAGTGTCGTAATTATTTTTTTCTATTTTTTCAAGAACCGCAATTCCGCTCGACGCGGTTATTTTAATATGAAATTTTAAAAGCGGGGGAAGAAATTCGTATAAACCGTTTCCTTGCGCGAAAAGATTTTTGCATCGTTCGACTGAAAATTTCATCAATCGCTTAAAGTTCTCGTCAAAGACAGAATTGTAAATCCGCTCCCGCGTAACGCCGAATTTCTCGAGTTCGTCGAGCGGAAAATAAAGGCGTTTTTTCTTAACGTCGCGCGAAACGTCCTGATAAAAATTCGTCAACTGCAACGCCATCGTGATTTTATCGGAAAAACGGAACGCCTCTTCGTCGCGAATGTCGAAAAGTTCAAGCACAAGTCTCCCGACGGGATTAGCCGAATTTTTACAGTAAGCGATTTCATCGTCGAACGTTTCGAACGGTTTATTTTTAACGTCTTGCTTGAAAGCGCGAAGCAATGCGAAAAAATTTTCCGTTGTCAATTTGTACGTTGTTATCGTATTGTGTAACGCTCGCCAAAACGGCGTCACGTATTTTCCCGTCATCGCTTTTAACAAGTTCACTTCATATTCGGTGAGTTTTTTCAGGCGTTCCTCGGCGGGAAGATTTTCATTATCCGCAATGTCGTCAGCCTCGCGTGCGAAACGATAAATCAGTGCAATGTGTTTTTTTATTTCTTCGGGAAGAAAAAAAGAAATAACCGGAAAATTCTCATAATGTTTTTTTACGAACTCTACCGCCGCTTTATATTCTTCGTTCACTTATGCTCTTTCAAATAAATTCGAAGTAAAACGAGTCTTCGGGCGAAACCCGAAGACTCTTGAAATCTAATCGCTCGCCATAATAAAGAGGGGCTTGGATTCGAAACTCTTGTAATACGGACGCAATCTGTCCGTGTTGTAGTATTTGTGTACGTCCACCATTTTTTTGTAACTCGTAACCACCTCGATAGGCTGATTGTCGTAACGACCGTTATGAAGCGTTACCAAACGTCCCGAAACTCCGTCCAAAATCAAATCGAGCGCGAGATTACCGAAAGCCATCGGCACAATGGAATCGATTGCATCGGGGTCGCCGCTTCTGACAAGATAGCCGAGACGTTGATTGATTACGTTAATTCGTTTCCCGTTATTGAATTTCGGGGAAATCTCTTTCAGCCGTTTGGAAATTATATCGCCAATTCCTCCGAGTTTTTTGTGTCCGAACATATCGGTTTCTTCATCTTCGAAAACCATTTCTTTCGATTCTTTCATCATCGCGCCTTCCGAAACGAGCACGACGGAATAACGACTCGGGTTAGTGTAACGATCCGCGACAAGAAGTTCGGTCAGGCGTTCGATGTCGAATTTGTGTTCGGGAATTACGCAACGGTTCGCCGCGCCCGCCATTGTCGGCAAAAGCGCCGTAAAACCCGCGTAGCGTCCGAATACTTCTATCACGAGAAAACGTTCGTGCGAACCCGCGGAAGTTCGAAGATTATGCGTCATTTGGATTGTACGCGTAACGCAAGTACTGAACCCGATACAATAATCCGTTCCCGGAACGTCGTTATCCATCGTTTTGGGAATCGCGACAACTTTCAAGCCTTCGTGATGCAAACGAACTCCGTAACTCAACGTATCGTCGCCGCCGATGGGAATAAGATAATCGATACCGAGAAATTCAAGATTTTTAATTACTTCGGGCGTCAAATCGTTTGTTTCGTCGTTGTAAGTTTCGCGCAAGTGACTTGGCACCAAATCTTGCGGAACGGTTGAAGGACGCGTTCGCGAAGTGTGCAAAAACGTTCCGCCCGTTCTCCCTATTCTGTTTACGAGTTCCTCCGTAAGTTCGATGTAATTTTGTGAGTTATCCGCATTTTTATCCCGCTGAATGTCGATTAATCCGCCCCAACCTCTGCGAATACCGATAACGCGGTAACCTTCTCTGATGGCGCGAATCGTCACGGCTCTGATTGCGGGATTTAACCCCGGCACGTCGCCGCCGCCCGTCAGAATTCCTATTGTGCCTTTAATCTTATTTATGTTTGCCATAATTGAACCTCTTTAAATAATTTTTTAATAACATTTAATTAAAACTTATGGAATTTCATTTTCACAACTTTTCGTCGAATCTTTCTTCGAGCAAATCTTCGTATCGTTTCGCTTCCGCTTTGTTTCCTTTTCTTCTGTACAATTTAATCAAATATTTATAGGTGTGTCTCATAAATCCCGAATAATCTTCGCCGTCTATTTCGTCGGAAACCGCCAAACTGCGTTTAAAATAATCTATCGCTTCGTCCGTTTTGCCGAAATTTCTGTACGCAATCGCGCCGAGGTAATAATATGTGCTGCGGATGTTCGTCTTTGTATCGTAGCCCGTCTTTTCCGCCGCTATTTTAGATTTTATTGAATGAAAAATAGAATCGGCTTTTTCGAATTGCCTTGTCCTGAAATAAATTCGCGCAAGAAAATTTTCGAATTTCGGATTGTCGGGGAATTTTTTTATCAAACGATTAACGTAATACAGCGCGCGTTCGTTGTTTTTTTCGAATTCAAAATAAAGTTGCACCAAAAAATATTGCGTTTCGTATTTCGCATATTTTCCGCTATCGGCAACCGCGGTTAACTGACGCAAACCCAATTCCTTGTCGCCCGGCGGGAAAAGAGTCATCAACGGTTTTACGAAAGGATAAACTTTCGGAATTACCACGGCGAAATAATTATATAAACCCGTGCCGAGTTTAATATCAACATCGTCGGGATAAAGTTCGGAAACGCGCAACACAAGAGGCAATGCATCCTTGCCGTCGAGCGCGGCGTCGAGCCATTCTTGGCGAATGCTCAAAAGTCGTCCGCGAAAACCGAGCGCGCCGGCTTTAAAAAACAATCCGACGTAGTTGTTCGGATCGTCGTCCAAAATTTCATCGCATTGTTCTATTACGTCGTCAAGTTTCGAATAAAAAAGTTCGTCGAAACGGGTTTGGCGCAAATCGACGAGAATTTGCCACCACAACGTCATCGCATCGAAAAACTTACCGGCGGGATTTTTCGGTTCCAAGCGTTTCAATTCGTCGAACGTGGCATAGGCTTCCACGAATTTCATCGAGTAAATTTCATCGATACCTTTGCGAATCAGAGAATCGGCGACGTTCGAAAACTGTGCGAAAATCCGAACGGAAAGGAAAAGCGATATCAACAGAAAGCGTTTCAAAATCTTATTCGGAATTTTCATTCTTTTTGGTTTCGATTTTATACTTCTCAATCAAACGGTACAAAGTGGCTCTACCGATATCCAATTTTTGGGCGGCTTCCTGAATATTGCCGTCGGTAACTTTCAGCGCGTGCCTTATCGCCTGCTCTTTCAATTTTTCCAAAGGAATTATCGGGGCGCTGGCGTCGAAAAGGGACGCCGCGGAAGTCTCCGCCGAATTTTTACCGCTTTTGATATGGTCGGGTAATGTTTCTTCGTTGATTTTATTTCCGTCGGATAAAATCATCGCTCTTTCGATTGTATTTTCAAGTTCGCGAATATTTCCGGGCCATTCGTAATCGTACAAATATTTCATAGCGCGTTTCGTAACGCCAGTAACGTTCATCGCGAGTTTTTCATTGAATTTTTTAATAAAATGGTCAACAAGCAAAACAATGTCGCCGCGGCGTTCCCTCAAAGGCGGAATATGAATCGGGAACGAATTCAAGCGATAGTAAAGGTCTTCCCTGAATTCCTTGTTCTGCACCATTTCGTAAAGATTGCGGTTTGTCGCGGAAATTATTCTGACGTCCACCTTTATTACTTCGTTTCCTCCGACGCGCTCAAATTCTTTTTCTTGAATAACGCGTAAAATTTTCGCTTGCAACGACATTTCGAGTTCGCCTATTTCGTCGAGGAAAAGCGTACCGCCGTTGGCAATTTCGAACTTCCCGATTTTTTTCCCGACGGCGCCTGTAAACGCGCCTTTTTCGTGTCCGAAAAGTTCGCTTTCCAAAAGTTCGCGCGGAATTGAAGCGCAATTTACCACGACAAACGGGTTCTCTTTTCTCTTTCCGTTGAAATGTATCGCTTTGGCAATCAATTCTTTTCCAGTACCGCTTTCGCCTTGCAGAAGCACGTTGATATCGTTATTCATTACGCGATGAACAAGTTCGAAAACGCGTTGCATTTTATCGTCGGCGGTAATTATATTCTCAAAACTGTATTCTTTCTGTAACGACGACAACAAATGATTAACGCGCATTTGCAATTCGTAATTGTTAAGCGCGTTTTGTATCGATTTTTCAAGGCGTTCGTTATCAATCGGTTTTGTAAAATAATCGAACGCTCCGATGCGCAAGGATTCGAGCGCCACGTCGATATTTCCTTGCGCGGAAAGCATAATTACGGGCAAATGCTCGTTTTTTTGCTTTACGGTTTTCAACGCTTCCATGCCGTTTATATCGGGTAACATTATATCGAGCAAAATCAAACTCGGATTTTCTTCGTCGAGAGCCAAAAGCATATCCCCCGCGCGTTCGAAAGTTTTAACCTTATATCCCCATTTATTTTTCACCCAATGGGTCAACAATCGCAAAATGCTCTGTTCGTCGTCAACGATAAAAACCAAATGTTCCACTTATTTGCTCCTTTTTTTTGGCAGAGTGATTGTTACGGTCGTTCCTTTGTTCGGTTCGCTCGCTATTTTAATCGAACCGCCGTGAATATCTATAATTTTTTTCGTTATTGCCAATCCCAATCCCGCTCCGGGTACGTGAGCGCCGGGCTTGGTAACTTTTTTAAATTTTTCAAAAAGATGTTTGATTTCTTCTTTCGGAATACCGACGCCCGTATCTTCGACGGTTACGGAAACTTCGTTCAGAAAATTACCCGCCGAAACCGTAACCGTTCCGCCTTCGGGCGTGAATTTAATCGCATTGGAAAGCACGTTCGAAAGCGCCCTTTCGATTTTCTTCATATCGGCTTCAAGCAAAAACTCCGCTTGCGGAATTTCCGATTTCAGTCCGACTTTTTTCGCTTCCGCCTGCACTTTGAAATTATCCACAATCACGGAGAGAATATCCACCAAATTAAATTCTTCATATCGCAAATCGGGTTCGCCTTCTTCGAGTCGCGAATAATCGAGAATATCGTCAATCAAACGCGTCAAACGTTTTCCCTCTTCAAGAATAATGGCGTTGAATTCGCGAACCAAATCCTGCGAAAGCGAAGCGTCCTCGGCAATCGCTTCGGCAAAGCCTACAATGGAAGCGAGTGGCGTGCGCAATTCGTGCGAAATATTAGAAATAAATTCGTTTTTCAAATCGTTAAGTTTTTCAAGTTCGGAAACTTGTTCAGCCGCGCGGTCGCGTTCGAGAGCAAGCAATCTGTTCGCCTCGAGAAGTTTTTCGTTCAGTTCTTTCAATTTCTTCTTTTCGTTCACGATATATTGGAAATTTTTTCCGTATCCGAGCATACCCGTAACTTCGTCGCCGCTTCGCAATGACGTTGCGGTTATTTTGAAAGGGATTTCCTTTCCTCGCGCATCCACGAACCTTACGTCGAAAGTTACCGCTTCGGTTGTTTTCAATATTTTCTGAAAAGCGAGCGCAATCGAAGGTTTGTCCTCCTCCGCTACAATCTCCAAAAAATGCTTTCCTATCAGTTCGTTTCCGCTGAAACCGAGACTTGCCGCGCCTTCGTCGTTTACAAACATAAAGTAGCCTGCGCGATTAAGCGAAAAAATCAAATCGTTCGCTATTTCGAGCAGGGTTTTAAATTTCGCGTTCGAACTTTCCAAACGACGTTGTAGATTTTTTTCGTTTGTAACGTCAAGGAGAAGTCCGAAAACGTAATTATCCCCGACGGACGAAGCGTACAATCTCAAAAATCTGTGAATGCCGAAATTATCGGTGATTTCGAACTCCGCATACGTTGCTTTTCCCGCGTCGAGTTCGGCGAACAAACGACGAAAACGCGGAAAATATTTCGGAGGAATTCTTCTCAAAATCGTTTTGCGGCGCTTTGTCCAATCGTTCAAATTAAATCCGAGCAAATCGTAAAATCCTTTTGTCGCTAAAACCGCTTCGCCCGTACGTTTGTCGTATAAGAAAGCGGGCACGAAAAAATCTTCGAGTACGGAAAAACTTTCGCCGCCGCGCCGCGCTTTCAATTCCTCCGCCAAAGTTTCCGCGGCGAATTCGAACAACGCCGTTTTCTTTTTCCCGAAACCTTTTTCCTTATTGAAAAATCCGAAAAGAACAAAATTGTATTCGTCAACGCGAAAGGCTTTCGCAAAAACTTTTTTTATCGATTTTTCGGCGGGAAGAAATTTTTTCATATTTTCGTCGGAAATTTCCGTTACGCCGCGCTTTTCCGAACGGCTGAAAATTTCATCGAAAATCTCGGAAGGAATTTCGCTCGAACCGCCGTAAAGTTCCGTCGCCGAATTCCCTTTTTTCTCAAAAAGAGACACTCTTTCGGCGTTAACCGCTTGCGATATGAATTTCAGTAACGATTTCAAGGTAAATTTTCAGAATATTATTCTTAAAGATAAAAAAAACGGCGCTTTTCTTCGTAAATATTATCGTTCCCCTTTCTCAACGCGCATCGATGAATTTTTTCGTTTCGGCTAACGCTTTGTCGAACGCGCTTTTCCAATCGCCCCGTTCGTTTTGTCTGAAAAGTTTCATTGTAGGATACCACGGTGTCGTCTCGCCGGAAATTCCCCAACGCCAATCCGGCACTTTCGCCAAAAGCGTGTAAACAGGTTTGCCGAAAGCCCCGGCAAGGTGCGGAATTACGGTGTCGGTGGTAATTATCAAATCGAGATTGTCGATAATTGCCGCGGTTTCAGAAAAATCGCGCAAATGTTCGGACATGTCCACGACTTCGTTCGCAAGAAGGAATTCACGCTCGCGTTCGTAAATATCTTTTTGCAACGAGAAGAAAATTGTTCGCGGCAATTTGAAAATTTCCTTGAAATATTTGACATCGGTCGAACGAATGTGATTTTTACGATAAACGGGATTCCCGCGCCACGCAATTCCGATTTTGATTTTCTTTCCGCTTTCGAGCAACGCTTTCCACTTCGTTTTCTTTTCGCGGTCGGCTTGCAAATAAGGCGTTTCGTCGGGAATATTTTCGTCGTTTATTTTCAAGGCGTACGGTAAACTCATCAGAGGAATTTGCAAATCGTATTTCGCAACGGGCGAAAAATCCGGACGAACGGGAACAACCCTATCGACATACGGCAAACTTTTCATTAAACCGAGAAGTTCGATTTGCGTTTCGAGAATAACTTCCTTCACTCTTTTTTTCGCTTCCTCAAGCAGACGCACGAACTGAATTGCGTCGCCGAAACCTTGGTCGGAATAAACGTAAAGCGTTTTCTCTTTCGCCGTTTCGCCGTGCCAACGCGTTCCCGCAAGTTCTTTCCGTTTCAATTCGTTGCATTTAAAACGATATTCGTAATATTCCCAACCCTTTTCATAATTGCCTTTCATCAAATAGAGCATCGACAAATTGTAATACGCATCGTAATAATCGGGTTTCAATTCAATTGCGGCGGAATAATTTTTTATCGCTTCGTCCGTTTCCCCGATTTCCGCAAGCGCGAGCGCGTAATTGTAGCGGGCGAGATAATTGTCTTTTTCGATTTCCACGGCGCGACGCAAATATTCGAGCGCTTTTGCGTGTTCGTCTTTTTGATAATAAATTATTCCGAGATTTATCAACGGCGCGGCGGAATTCGAATTAATTTCCGCTACGCGTTCGAGTGTGCGAACCGCCTTTGCGAAATCGCCGAGTTGAAAGTAAATCAAACTCAACAAATTCAATGCGTCCGTGTCGCTTGAATTTTCTTCCGTATATTTTTCAAGGTGCTCGCGCGCTTCCGCGAATTTATTTTTCGAAATCAGATTTTTAATTTCAGAAATATTCATATCGTTTCTTCCAATCGTTTTTTCAATTCCGCAATAACGTTCGCCCAATCGCCGTAACTCGGTTGACGCAAAATCGTATGAGACGAATACCATTCGCTTTTTTCGCCACCCGCCCCCCAACGCCAATCGGGACTGTAATGAACAAGCGTGAAAGTTTTTTTGTTCAACGCGCCCGACAAATGGGCGTAAACGGTATCGACGGTTACAATTAAATCGAGAGAATTTATTAAACGCGTCAAAGTTAAGAAATCCCGAAAATATTTTTCATCGTAAATTACATTTTCGTAATCGTTGAGAAAATCATTTTCCGCTTTCGTTAAATCGTGGTGTAGCGGGAAAAATTCCGCGCGAGGTGTTGAGAAAATTTCTCTTAGTAATTCAACGTTGAAATGCCGCTTTCTCTGATGCGGCGGATAGGGATTTCCGCGCCAAGCAATCCCGATTTTTTTCTTACCGCTTCGCTCAAAATCGTATGGATTTACAAACAAATATTTTTCGGCGGGGAACGGAAAACCTTTCGTAGAATGAAAAAGTTCGAACAAAGAAAAAACAGGCAAAACGAAATCGAAATCGTCGGTCGCTAATTTTTCAGTGATGTTAACCACATTAACCGCGTAGGGTTGCTCTTGCAAAAGCGGAAGCAAGGATTCGCGCGCGGCAAACGTTATTTCGTTTTTCTCCGAAAGTTTTTTCGCAAATCTCAGCATTTGGATTGTATCGCCGACACCTTGTTCTTCAAAAATCAAAATCCTCGCATTTTCAAGTTCGCTTAACGTCCGCGGCAATTTCGGTTCGTGAACGGGCGGATTAAGTTTTAATCTCGAACGAAACGCGGGAAAGCCTTCCGCGAAGCGGCTCAGCGAAAACAAAATTTCCGCCTTCGCGTGTTCGTAGTACGGCGAATATTTAAGGCTCAACGCTTGGTCGATTTCCCGTAACGCGTCCTCGTATCTCTTTTTCTCTTGAAAAATCAACGCGAGATTGTAATGCAAATCGGCATCGTGCGAATTTCGCTTTATCAGACGCGTGTAGATTTTTTCGGCGTTTTCGATTTCCCCGAGAATGTAATAAATCGATGCGAGATTTATTTCCGCCTCTCGAAAATCACTTTTCAATTGCAAACTTTTGAGATAGCACTTCTTCGCTTTGCCAAATTTTTCGTTGCTTTTGTAAATGTTTCCGCAGACAAAATTTATTTCAGCGGAGTTCGGAAAAATAGCGCAAGCCTTTTCGGCAAAGGGAAGCGCCTTTTTCTTTTCGCCTTTTTGCAAAAGCAAAATCGAATAAGCGCGATAAACTTCCTCGCTTGTAATTTCGGAAATGAGTTTTTCATATTCGCGCTCGGCTTCTTTTGTTTTCCCCGCTTTGTGTAGCGCAAGCGCGTAATTGAATTTCATTTCGGGCGTGTTCAAGCCCGACGAAATCGCACTGCGAAAAACTTCCGCGACTTTTTCATTCTCGCCTTGCTCGTCGTACTTTTGCGCAAGCGCGAAGTAATCTATTTCACCCGAAACCTTTTCACTTTTATTTTTATCGGAAGTAATTTTCCCCCTTCCTATTTCTTCGGCAAGCGTCTCGCGTAATTCGGAAAACGGTTCGCTCCAATCGCCGAGCGTGTTTTGACGAAACAATCGGACGGTATCGTACCAATCGGTTCTCTCGCTTTCTCCCCAACGCCAATCCGAATTTTTCGGTAAAAGGACAAACGTCGGAAGAAACATCGAACCCGCAAGATGAACAAGAGCGGTATCGACGGAAACTACAAAATCCATTTCGCTCAATAATTTCGCGGCGTCGAGGAAGTCGTTTATTTTTTCGGACAAATCCGCTATGCCGCGCTCGGCGAGTAATTGTCGCTCGTAGCCGGTTATTTCCCCTTTTTGAAACGAATGAATTTCGGCGTTAAGGTCATTAAAAAGCGTCAAGAATTTTTCAAGCGTAATCGAACGGTACGCGTCGTTAATATGGTTCGGATTGCCTTTCCACGCAATCGCTATCTTTTTCTTGCTTGTGAAAACGCTTTCGTCAACGGGGAAAAGCGGCTTGCTTAAAGCGACCTCGTTGCCAAGTTGCAAACAATAAGGCAAACTTAATAACGAAATTTTACAATCGTAATTCCCAACGGGGATTTGTTCGTCGCGCGAATAAACCTCGTCGAATAAACACGTAGCGTCGAATAAACGTTTCAATTCGGGACGAACAACAATCGCAAGCGCTTCGGAGTTTACGTTTTTAACGAAACGCAAAAATTGTATCGCATCGCCGAAACCTTGCTCGGCGTAAAGTAAAATTTTTCCGCCATCACATTTTGCGCATTCGGACAAATTGTATCTTCCGCTCGTATAATCGCGTCGCAACTTGCGCCACTCGAACTCTCGCCAGCCCTCGTAATATTCGCCGCGCCTCAATAAAAGAAGCGATTTGTTCCAATGCGCGTCAACGAAGTTCGGATTTTCTTCGAGCGCTTTTTCGTAATATTCAAGCGCTTTCGAATAATCGAACGATTTTTCATAAACGACGGCGATGTTGTAATAAATATCCGCTTTGTTTTCAACGCCGTTGTCCAAGGCTTTCGAATAACTTTCGATTGCCGCGTCGAATTCGTTTTTCATTCGGTAAACATTGCCCGAAATCAAATACGCGGCGGAGGAATTTTCGTCGTCATCCGAAATCATGCGCGCAAATTTTTCCGCGCGGTCGTAATCGCCGATTTCAAAGGACAATTGCGCCGCGGCAAGCGACGCGTAAGAATTTTGCGGGGACAGAGCGAGAAGTCGTTCGTAAATCTTTACCGCTTCTTTTTTCTCCCCGGATTTTTCCTTTGCACGCGCGAACACCGTAAGTAATTGGGGGAAAACCTTATCGAGTTCATTTCTCTCAATAAAATGAGCGACTTTACGCGCTTGTCCACGTTTAATTTTTAAGTGAAGAAAATCGATAAAACTTTCGGCAAATTCGAACGATGCAAAAATTTCATAAAGTTCTTTCGACGGATTTTCTTTTATGAGCAGTTCTTCGAAATCGATATTATTTGCATTACTTTCGGACATCGGGCAAGTTTTCAAGTTTATCCGTTATTCTTTTAAGAACCGATTTCAGTTCCTCGTTTTCGGGATGGTAACGGGCAACGTGGTCGGAAAGCGTTTTGAGTTTTTTCAAATCCAATTTTCCGAAGTATAAATTGAAAAGTCGCCAAACCGTTTGCAAATCAGCGGGATTTAATTCCAGCGCGCGTTCGAAAAATTGAACACTCCGCTCCGCGTCAAGTTCGAAAAGTTTTTCGCCAGCCGCAAAATTAACGGCGTAACTTTCCGAGAAATTTCGCACGAGTGCGCGGATGTATCGTTTCGCATATTCGTCTTTCAAAAAGCGTAAGGAATTAGCCAAAGCGACGTCGTTAATTTTGTTTTTAATTGCGGAAATTTCGGAAAGCGCGCTCTCCTTTATTTCTCCGCGCGAAAAAATATCATCGTAAAAATCGAGTAACTTTTTGTCATTTTCGGCAATCTTTATTTTCCTAACCTTCGGATAGAAAAACGAAAAAAGTTCTCTGTCGGAAATTAGAATTGAGAGATTAATTCCGTAAAGTAACATATTTTTTTCATCGATTAAAATGTCGAATTTCGACGAACGTTTCCCGCTCAACAATTCCGCATTGAAACGATACGCTTCTTTCGCATGCCTCGCCGCTTCCGTATTTTCACCGAGTTGCAACGCAATGTTCGCCGCCAGCACGTGCAACAAAGGCGACGCGGGCGAAAGTTCCAACCCTTTGCTAACATAGGCTTTTGCTTGCGCCAAGTTGTTTTTCTCCAATTCATACGCTCCCAAATAGCGTAAAGTTTGCGCGATGTGGTTTTCATCAAGCGTCGGATTTTCAAGAACTTTCTTGAAATAAAAATTCGCTTTATCCGCATCGTCAAGGAACAAATAAGTTTGTCCGATTTGAAAGGCGTTGTATGCCGAAGGATTTTCGGCGTAATCGGCAAGCAACAATTTCAGATTTCGTTCCGCTTTTCGTCGCAAGAGATTTTTATCTACGTTATAGCCGATGTGATTAATTACTATTTCGGAATCTTCAAGCGCGTATCCCAAAGCGCGCAACGACGGTTCGATTTGTTCGTGAACTTTTCCCGTAAATTTCGCTTGCGGATGACGGCGGAAAAATCGTAGAAACTTCATCACGGAAGGCGCTCCCGTCGCTTCCGAGGGACTAACGACGCTACAGAAAAATCCGACACGGTCGGTGCGTTTCGCCGCTCGTTTAATGATTTCGCGAGAACTTTCGGCAAGGCGCTCGTCGGCGTCAAGATACAAAATCCAATCTTCGCTTGCTTTGGAAAGCGCAAAATTGCGGGCGGCGGAAAAATCGTTCACCCATTTAAAATCGTAAATGCGCGCGGAAAATTTTTCGGCTATTTGTTTCGTTGCGTCGGTTGAGCCTGTGTCAACGACTACTATTTCATCAACCACGTCGCGTGCGGACAAAAGGCATTCCTCAAGATACTTCTCCTCGTTTTTGACAATCATACATAGAGAAACACCGCTCATAACGATTTACACATTTTCGTTATCGTCGTCCTCAAGCCCCAACGCTCTGTTCACCTTTATCAATTCGCCTAAAGCGTATTTGTTTTGCGGATTGATTTTCAGCGATTTTTCAAGCAAACGTTTCGCCTCTTCGTCGTTGCCGAGCAAATAATTCACCGTCCCGAGTCCCGCATAACCTTGCGCGGTTTCGGAATTGTAGTTTATCGATTTTTCGAAATGCTCTTTCGCTTTCTCGTTTTCCTGAATACCGAGATAATTAAAACCGAGAAAATTGTTGATACTCGAAAGCGCAAAAGTTTTGTCCTGTTCCTCGAAAGTTTCATTGACAAGTTTTTCCGCTTCTTCCAATTTTGCAATCGCTTCGCGAAATTCTTTAATAGCGAAATCGTTGTATGCTTCCTCAATTAAATTTTCTATTTTTTCCGCGGCCGTCATAATTTCCTCATCCTCTTCGGTTTGAGCCGTCACTTCGGGATTTTCGATTTCCGTCGCATTACCCACTTTCTCCAGACCCGCTACTGCAAATTGATTTCCGGGCTCGTTTCGCAACGCCCACTCGTACATTATTTTTGCGTTTTCATCTTGTTCCAACAAGTAGAAAATTTCCCCGAGTCCCGCACACGCCTGCGAACTTTCGGGATTTAATACGAGCGCTTTTTCGAAAACTTCGCGCGCGTTTTCCAAATCGTTCAATCCCAAATAACAGTAGCCTTGAAAATTCAAGATACTCGCGAGGGCAATTTTCGCTTCGCGCACTTCGGGTTCAGCATCGTAAAATTTTTCGGCTTTTTTCAAATTTTCGATCGCGCCCGAAAAATCTTTTTTCATAAACATTTCGTACGCTTCGGTAATCAGCGCGTTGAATTCAACGCTGTCGTCAATATCAATCCCGAGTTTCAACGTATTATGGTCGGCGGGCAAACCGAGCGCTTTATTAACCTTCGCCAATCCGGCAACCGCAAAAGCGTTTTCAAAGTTATTCTTCACCGCCCATTCGTACATAATTTTAGATTGCTTGTCGTTGCCCGTCAAATAAAAAACTTCGCCCAACCCTGCGCACGCTTGAGAACTGTCGGGATTTAATTCAAGAGATTTTTCGAAACTCTCCTGCGCTTTCGACAAATTGTTGAGCGACAAATAATTAAAACCGATGAAATTTTTTATTCTCGATAAAATACCGTTTTTATTTTCAATTTCCTTTTCTTCGATTTCCTTTTCCAAATTGCTCAGAATTTCAATCGCTTCGTTAAATTCTTTGTTCTGAAACTTCTCGAAGGCTCGGGAAAATTCGGCGTCAATTCGTTCCGACAATTGCGTGTTCCCGACAACGTCACGTAAGTTATGAACGGGCGAGAAACCGAGTTCTTGATTAACTTTCGCCAAACCCACCAACGCGTACTCGTCGTCGGGCGAAATCTTCAACGCTTGTTCGTACATCGTCTTACTGTCGGTTTTCATTCCCTTTTTATAAAAATACTCGGCGAGACCGATAAATGCGGGCACCGACTTAGGATTTTCCCCAAGAATTTTTTCGAATATATCTTTTGCTCTTTCCAAATCGTTATCCGCTAAAAAGATATTCCCCTTCAAAAGCAAAACATCTTCGTTTTCCGTGTCCGTAATCTCGTTTAGTTTTTCAAGAGCCTCGGGGAATTTATTATTAATAAATAGAGAATACGCTTCATCGAAAAACCGTTCGTCGTTGTTTTCCCCTTCTTCATTCAAGGAATTATGCTCGGGCGGGTAACCGAGATGTTTGTTAATGTTTGTCAAAGCCGCTATTGCACGTAAATTTTCGGGACCGTTTTTCACCGCCCATTCGAACATTTTTTTCGCTTCTTCTTTCATATCGACTATGAAGAAAATTTGTCCCAATCCCAAACAAGCCTCCACCGAATTCGGATTTTCTTCAAGTGCCCTTTGAAACGCTTCGAGAGCGTATTCCACATCTTCTTGATCCAATGCGATTACACCTCGTAAAACGTTTACGTCTTCAAGCGTAACACCGTTTTCGTTCGGTTCGTAAACCTCCTCCGCTTGGGTAAGGATGTTTTGAGCCTCGTCAAATTTTCCTTCTTTGTACAAATTGTATGCTTTTGTAAACAGTTCGACAAACATTTTTTCCTCGTTTTAATTACAAATTTTTTAACAAAAAACAGAATAAACCTTACCACATTAAAAACATTTTTCGTGCCATTGCAAAATTTAAATAAAAAGGTAAAATAATCGCAAACGATGTATTAATATATGCAAGTGCGGAATAATAGCCAAAAAGGCTTCCTAAAATAAAAGCCCCTTTGCGGGGCTTCCTTAATTCCAAAATTATTTCTATTTCAAATATTTTTCCGTAACAAAGGACGTTATCTTTTCAAACGCGTCGTCAACAGTATCGCAAAAATCGAAAAGTTTCAAATCACGCTTACTGATTGTTCCCGCCTCAACGAATGCGTCGAAATTAATTACGTTTTTCCAATATTCGGAACCGTAAATTATCACTTTCATATTCTTGTGAATTTTCTTCGTTTGAATGAGTGTAAGGACTTCGAAAAGTTCGTCCATTGTGCCGAAACCGCCCGGAAAAACTATTAGCGCTTTCGCCATATAAATAAGCCAAAATTTACGCACGAAGAAATAGTGAAACTCGAAAGCGAGTTCGGGCGAAACGTAATCGTTAACGTACTGTTCGAAAGGAAGACTTATGTTCATTCCGATAGAGCGACCCTTTGCCGCTTGTGCTCCGCGGTTCGCCGCTTCCATTATTCCGGGACCGCCTCCGCTCGCCACGATAAATTTTCTTTCGGGATGCTTGATATCAATCGACCATTTGGTCAAGCGTTTAGACAGTTCAAGAGCGTCTTCATAATATTTGGAAAATTCCAAATCGCGTTGAGCCTTCTGCAATTTCTTTTCGTAATTTTTCGTATTCTCTTTATTTTTTTTGAGTTCTCTCAAATTCTTTTTCGCTTCTTTTTCGGAAATTATTCTCGCGGAGCCGAAAAAAACGAAAGTGTCAGTAATATCGTATTTGGCGAAACGCGCTTCGGGTTCGATAAATTCCGCTAAGACGCGAATTTCCCTCGCTTCGTGCGAAGTTAAAAACTTAAGATTTTTATACGCCTTAACAGGCTTAATTTTCTTTTTTGACATGAATTTTTCCTCCTTTTACAAAAAAAGGTGAGTAATATACGGCTTTTCATCTTCGTTTCAAAACCGAATTTTCAAATAGTTGTAAAATTAAGGAAAAATCGAACACATTTTTCTTTACGAATAAATAAAAAAATACCGGACGAAAATAAATTCGCCCGGTATCTCGGCTTCAAAAAATATATCTGAAATTTATTTCATTAAAATCATTTTCTTTGTCGCAACGAATTCACCCGCGCGCAAAGTGTAGAAATATATTCCGCTCGGCAAATCCCGCGCGTCGAATTGAACCGTGTAATTGCCCGCCGCTTGCGCTTTGTTTACAAGCGTCGCGACTTTTTGTCCGAGTGCGTTGTAAACCGCTAATGTTACATTAACGACAGATTGCTTCGTCGCTTCACTCCTCGCAATGACACT
>CAYZMW010000156.1:0-2314 GCA_964479645.1 uncultured Melioribacter sp.
ATCAAAAATCTTTCGCAATTCGAAAATTGTAATTCCGTAGGCGACTGCGACGTTCAGCGATTGTTTTATTCCGTACTGCGGAATGTCTATCGAAAAATCGCACAAGTCGATTAATTCTTGGTCAACTCCCGTGATTTCGTTTCCCACAACCACGGCGAGCGGAAAATCGTTCGGCGTAACAGAATAATACGGACGACTTTCGTCCGTTTGTTCAAGAGCGCAAACGTGAACCCCGCTTTGTTTTAACGCTTTGATTACTTCTTTCGCATCTTTTACAAATTCCCATTCCACGCTTTCGGTAGAGCCGAGCGCGGTTTTCAAAACCTCTTTGTTTTCGGGCGTCGGCGTGTATCCGCAAAGAAAAAGTTTAGTAATCATCGCCCCGTCGGACGTTCTGAAAATAGAGCCGACATTGTACGCGCTGCGGATACTGTCCAAAATTACGTAAACGGGCAGTTTTTTTATCTTGTCGAGCGTTTCGAGCGTGGCGCGATTTGCCGAAATTTCGTCGTGTGTAAGTTTTCTCATAATTTCGCTATTTCCGTATTCCGATAAAATCAACCATAATTTGTCCCGCCTCTTCAAGATACGGGTCGTCGGTTTTCAAATCCTTTTTAACGTCCTTTCCCCCGCTTTTCGTTGAATCGCTTTCAACGCCGCGTTCTTTATCGCGTTTTTTCTTTTTCGCTTCCGCTTTTTCCTTCTCCGCTTTGCGTTTCGCTTCGTTCAGTGAAAAGGCTTTTTTGTTTTGGTGTTTCTTGTATTCTTTTATGTCTTCGAGAATATATTGGAATTCGCGATTCTTTTCGATGCGTTTTTCGTGCTTTTCTTTGAGAACCGGAATAATCGGGGACAAATCCGCAAACTTTTGAAAATGGGCGGATTCAATCGTATCCCACGGCAGAGCGGATGGATAGGAACTTTCGCCGTATTTAGAACGGTCGATTTCCGTGGGAAATTCAATGTCGGGAATTACGCCTTTTTCTTGCGTACTGCTTCCCGTTACGCGATAAAATTTCGCAATCGTAAGTTTAAGCGCACCGATTTTCTGTTCGGGCGTCGGCGGAATAATTCTATCGAGCGAAATCATATTTTGCACGGTGCCTTTCCCGAACGTTTGAGAACCGAGAATCAATCCGCGTCCGTAATCTTGAATTGCGCCCGAGAAAATTTCCGATGCAGAAGCGCTGTAAGGATTAACCATAACCGCAAGCGGTCCGTCGTAAACTATCGCGGGGTCGGGGTCGCTTTCAACGTCAACTTTGCCCGTAACGTCTTTGACTTGAACGACGGGACCTTCTTTAATGAACAAGCCAGTCAGTTCAATCGCTTCGGTGAGCGAACCGCCGCCGTCGTTGCGCAAATCGATAATTATTCCTTCCACGTTTTCGGTTTTCAGAGTGTCGATTAATTTGCGAACGTCGAGGGAAGTGCTTGCAAAATTTTTATCGGAATTTCCGCGTCCGAAATTCGTATAAAATTCAGGAACAATTATTACGCCGAGTTTATGTTTAACGCCGTCGCGTTCGATTTCTATTATTTCCTTTTTCGCCGCTTGGTCTTCAAGTTTTATTTTATCGCGCACAAGCGTAATTTCTTCGGGCGGGTCGTCGGGCGCCGCTTCGGGATGAATGATTTGCAGGCGCACAATCGTTCCTTTCTTTCCGCGAATAAGTTGCACCACGTCGTCAATTCGCCAACCGATTACATCAACCCATTCGCCGTCTTCGCCTTGGGCAACCGCCACGATTTTGTCGTCTATTTTTAATTTTCCGCTACGCGCCGCGGGTCCGCCGGGAATAATTTTCACGATAGTCGTGTAATCGTCGCGAACGGTCAAGGTTGCGCCGATACCTTCAAGCGCAAGACTCATATTAATCTTAAAATCTTCCTCTTGTTTCGGCGAAAAATAACTTGTGTGCGGGTCGATGTTGTACGTAACCGAATTTATAAAAAGCGAAAAAACATCTTCCGCGTCGTACTGCAAAATCAACTTGTGAAACCGATGATAGCGCTTTTTCAGCGTTTCTTTGATTTTATCCCATTTCTTGCCGGCAAGTTTAAGGTTCAACGCTTCGTACTTCAAACGCTTGCGCCAAAGTTCGTCAATTGCTTTTTCGTCCGAAAGCCACGCGGAATCGGAACGGTCGGGATAATAATATTCGTCCTTTGTAAAATCGAAACCTTTTTCGAGTTGCGCATCGATTTTCGGAATGCGTTCGGTTAAACGCCGCTTAAAAATGTTGAAAATTCTGTACGGCGCAATCAAATTGCCGTCGTACATATCGTCGTCGAGTTCGTATCGATATTCTTC
>CAYZMW010000157.1:0-2609 GCA_964479645.1 uncultured Melioribacter sp.
AGCGCTTTTCCTTTACAATCAGTCCGAGATTAATTTTTGCAATCGATTTAATTTCCAAAACGTTCAATCAAATATTCCTTAATTTTTTCGGTGTGTCGCGGATTCGAGCCGCAGCAACTGCCGACGTACATTGTGTTTTCGTTAATTATTTTGTCAACGTATTCCACGTATGCTTCGGGGGAAATCGCGCAAATCATTTCGCCGTGCGTTTTATTTTCTTCGCCGCAATTTAAATAAAAGCCCCATTTTTCGGCAACAAAATGTTTTTTTACGAATTCCGCAAAGTTGCTCGGCGGAATGCAATTGAATCCGATAATTGCGTTCGGAAAATTTTTCGAAATGAATTTTACCGTATCGTATAGCGGCTCACCCGAAAGTAGTTTAAATTCGCCGTCGAAATACAAATTGATTGCGTAGGGGAGAGCGTTATTTTCGCAAATCTCACAAACGATTTCGATTTCGTCGAAGTGTCCGTGTGTTTCGTTCCAAATTATATCGACGCCCGCGTTCCACAAGTTTTCGATGTGCTCGCGGTGATTTTCTTCGAGCGCTTTTCTCGAAATTTTTCTTTCTCTTTGATAACAATCTTCCGCCGGCGCATTGCAACCCGCGATAATCGTTCCCGAATTTGTTTTGTCGCGTGCATCGCGAGCAAGCGCAACGGCAATTTGCACAAGTTCCGCGCTTGTTTTTTCACGATAGCCGGAAAGTTCAAGCGAAACGGGATTTGAGTTAAACGTGTTCGTCGTGATAATTTCCGCGCCCGCTTCGATGTATTCTTTGTGAATGTCGCTAACAAGTTCGGGATAATCGAGATTGGCAAGCGTCGTCCACATTTCGCGGTAAGGCTTTACGCCTCGCTCAATCAAGAGCGTCCCCAAAGCGCCGTCGAGAACAAGGGGACGGTTTTTCGCTTTGTGAATTTCACGGATATTCAAGCGTCTGTGTTTCGCATTTTTCATAATTTAAAATTAATTGTTTGCGAAATGATATGCGGATTTTTCGTTGAAATTATCGAGCGTCTGCGGAAATTCGGTTTTGTAAATCAGTTTGTTTTCGATTTTTAACGACACGTTTTTCAAAGTGTCGGTATCCGCCGCTTGCAAAATCAAATCGAACGCTCTTTTGTAGATTGCAATCGGATGCGCGTTTTTTCCGTTAAAACACGGTTGAACCCAATCGTATTTGGCGGAAATTCGTTCGTATAATTCCGCATAAAATTCTTTCGGTAATGAAGGTTGGTCAACAAAATGAAGAAGCGTCCAATCGGTTTTAACTTCCCGAACGCCCGATTTTATTGAGGAGAACATGCCTTTGTGAAAATTTTTATTATAATTTGCAATTAACGGAACGCCTACGTTCTCACGGATTTTTGCAATTTCTTTTTCAATCAATTCGTTTTTATAGCCTGTAACTACAATTATTTCCCGACTGATTGTAGCGGATTTCTCGATAACATTTCCAAGAAAAGTTTTTCCCGAAAAAACCGAAAGCGGCTTGAACTCTTTCATTCTGCTTGAAAATCCCGCCGCAAGTATGATTGTCGTTATCGCTTTTTCGTTCATTTTCAGCCGATATTTCCGTATTTTTAAAGTTTAATTTTACGCAAAAAATTCGTTTAATGCGCAAAAACAGGCGCGGAAAGGGAAGGTGAAATGAAAATAACCAATGCGTGGATTTGCCAAATCAAAGGCGAAAAAGTAAAACCGATTTTCGGCGATTTACAAATAGCGAAAGGTAAAATTGAAAAAATCGTAAGGAAAAGTTTTAACGATTTCGTTGCGGGGAAAATTTCAAAGGAAAAAGGCTCATACGATGCTGAAGGCGCTGTTGTTACAATTCCCGCGGTAAATTTTCATGAACATTTTTATTCGCGTCTTGCAAAAGGTCTGAACGTAACCGGTTCAACGGAAAACTTTTACGACATTCTGAAAAACCTTTGGTGGAAACTTGACCGCGCGCTAACGCTTGACGCCGTGAAGGCTTCCGCGCAAATGGGCGCAATTGAGTCCGTAAAAAACGGCGTAACGTATGTGTTCGATCATCACGCGTCGCCGAATGCAATTGACGGAAGCCTTGCTACAATTGCCGACACGCTCGAAAATTTCGGCTTGCGCGGCGCGGTTTGTTTCGAAGGTTCGGACAGAAACGGAAAGAATATTTCAGAAAAGAGTTTGTCGGAGAATGCGAAATTCGCCGCCGAGCATGCCGACGCAAATGTTAAAGCAATGCTCGGACTTCACGCTTCCTTTACCGTTAACGACGAAACGCTTCGCAAGGCGAAGGAAATTCAAGACGAATATGGACTCGGCGTGCATATTCATCTTTGTGAAGACGAACTTGACCGAACGATGAGCAAGGAAATTGCCGGCGCGTATCCCGTAAAACGCTTGAAAAATTTCGGGTTGTTAAACGAGAAGGGAATACTCGCTCACGGCATTTATTTGACGAAACGAGAATATGACGCAATAGCCGAAAGCGGCGCGGCGCTTGCGTTTAATCCCGATTCGAATTTGAACAATTCCGTAGGGTTGCCTGATTATTTCAAATTGAACGAAAACATTCCCTTGCTAATGGGAACGGACGGCATGCACGCGAATCCCTTGCGT
>CAYZMW010000158.1:0-5968 GCA_964479645.1 uncultured Melioribacter sp.
GTATTTCCGCTAAATCGAAGTCGGGCAAATCTCGTTTGTACATCGGTATTTTTTTCATTGCAAAACCTTTAATTTTAATTTTTAAAGGTAGGAATTGAACCGAAGTAAAACAAATTTGTTTCACGGGAAAGATTTTTTTTGTTAAAAGAAACATAATTCATAATTACAAATTAAGCAAGGAAATAGCTTTCCGCAGTGAACAATTAACAATGAACAGTGAACAATTCTTGTCGCCGTCCGTCAATATCGCCGCCGAACACCGTCTGTGACTCCGCCAACGGCGGGGGAAGCAATCTATCAAATTTTCAGCAAATGTTAAAAAAACCCGTCTTTGCGAGCCCCGCCTTTGGCGGGACGAAGGAATCTGTCACGCCGAGCGCTGAATAATCTTTCGCTGAAAATTTGATAGATTGCTTCCCCCCGCCGTTGGCGGAGCCACAGACGGTGTTCAGCGGCGATATTGACGGACGGCGACAAGAATTGTTCACTGCGGAAAGCTATTTCCTTGCTTAATTTGTAATTATGAATTATGTTTCTTTTAACAAAAAAAAATCTTTCCCGTGAAACAAATTTGTTTTACTTCGGTTCAATTCCTACCTTTAAAAATTAAAATTAAAGGTTTTGCAATGAAAAAAATACCGATGTACAAACGAGATTTGCCCGACTTCGATTTAGCGGAAATACAACGCAAACGACGTAAAATTATTCTTTGGAGTTTTGTTATTTCGGCATTCGTTATTGTCAATGTTATTCTTTACTTGCTCGTTTCTTATTAGCCTCGCATTCGCAAAACTTCGTTTCACTAACCAACGGAAAGATTTTTTTAATGAAAAATAGAGTTTATATCGAAACTTACGGTTGCCAAATGAACTTGGCGGACACGGAAGTCGTTTTAAGCATTCTAAAAAAACAAGGCTTCGAAATCGCCCGCACCGAAAACGACGCGAACGTAATATTAATAAACACTTGCAGTGTACGCGATAATGCGGAACAGCGCGTTCTCGGTCGTTTGGGAAATTTGAAAAAAATAAAAGAGAAAACTCCCGAAGCGGTTATCGGCGTAATCGGTTGTATGGCGGAACGTTTGCGCGATAAATTGATTGACGAAAAACTTTCGGTCGATTTGGTTGTGGGTCCAGACGAATACCGCAAGTTGCCCGATTATCTCGATATGGCGTTCAACGGCGCAAAAGCAATAGGCGTAAGGCTTTCGAAAACAGAAACTTACGACGACATTGTCCCGTACAGAGAAGACGGTCTTTCGGCGTGGATTTCCGTTATGCGCGGTTGCGATAAATTCTGTACGTATTGCGTTGTGCCTTTTACGCGCGGTCGCGAGCGCAGTCGTAGTTTGCGCTCCGTTGTAAATGAAGTCCGCGACTTGTCCGCGCGCGGTTTTCGCGAAGTTACTTTGCTCGGTCAAAATGTGAACTCGTACAATGACGACGGGAACGACTTTGCGAATTTACTGCAGGCTGTCGCCGAAATCGACAGAAATATACGCATAAGATTTACCACTTCGCATCCGCAGGATTTGTCGGATAAACTTCTGCGTACAATTGCCGAAAATTCGAATCTTTGCAAATATATTCATTTGCCCGTTCAATCAGGTTCCGATAGAATTCTGAAATTAATGAACCGAACTTACACAATCGAGCACTATTTGAATTTAATCGAGCGCGCTCGCGAACTTATGCCCGAAGTCTCCTTTTCGACGGACATAATCGCCGGCTTTCCGACGGAAACGGAAGAAGAACATCGTATGACGCTTGACGTTATGCGTCGAGTGCGTTATGACGGCGCTTTTATGTTTAAATATTCTCCGCGCGAAGGAACTAAAGCGTACAGAATGAAAGACGACGTCCCCGAAGAAGTTAAAACGCGCCGATTGAATGAAATCATTGCGTTACAACAAGAAATATCCGCGGAAATAAATCGCGCTCTTATCGGAAAAGAGCAAATTGTTTTGGTGGAAGGCTTTAGTCGTAAATCGAATAAAGATTTTTCGGGACGCACAGACGGCAATAAAATCGCCGTGTTCCCTGTTCGCGACGACGTAATGCGCGGCGATTATGTGCGCGTAAAAATCACCGACGCGACTTCCGCCACGCTCAAAGGCGAAATAGTCGGGAAATTGGAAACGCTCGAAGAAGCGACGGTGCAAACCGTATGAGAAAACCGATTTTTATATTGCTATTGTCGGCTTTACCTATTTTCGCAAGCGATGATTTGGTCGCGGCGTTGAAAGCGCTCGATGCGGGAAACAAAGCGAAAGCCGAAGCGATATTGAAAACAATGCACAAGACGAAAAAGCCGGACGACCCCGAAGCGCTTTTGCTCGAAGCGCTTTTGAACGACAACGGCGAGGAAGCGAAGGCTGTTTACGAATTTATTTACGAGGAATATCCGGATTTCAAATACGCCGACCTTTGTCTGTTCAGACTTTATTCTTACAATTATGCAATCGGTAATTACATTACAGCCGAAAATTATTTGAAAAAACTGCGCAAGGAATACCCGAATTCGCCTTACGCAAAAGCCGAACGGGATTTACCGAAAGTTGCGAACGGAGACGGGGAAACCGAAAACGCGGCAAACACAAGCGAAAAGTTTACAATTCAAGTCGGGGCGTTTTCGAATGCGGAGAACGCGGAAAGGCTTGCAAATGAATTTCGCAATAAAGGCTATTCGACGAACGTCGGGAAAAAGATTGTCGGAAGTTCGATATTCAACGTTGTAACCGTCGGCGTATATTCGTCGCGGGAACAAGCGGAAAATCGCGCGAGAAAAATCAAAGCGGAATTCGGAGTTAATTCGCGAGTAATAAAATTAAAGCGATGAGCGAAATTCAATTTATCGGAACGTCTTCCGGCTTTGCGGAAAAAGAGCGATTTCATTCGCAAATCGTTTTGAAAACGAACCGTTACAATTTATTATTCGACACGCCCGACGGATGCACGAAAGCCTTGTTTTATGCGGATTTGCGCTTCGATGAAATTGACGGCATTGTTATTACACATTTTCATCCCGACCATGTTTCGGGTCTCGCTTCTTTAATTCAACAGATGAAACTGTCTCGAAGAAGGAAGCGGCTCGATATCTTCGTTCACGATAAATTAAAGAATGCGCTTTACAAATTGCTCGCCTTAACTTATATTTTCATTGACAAACTTAATTTTCGCATTGAAATAACAACATTCGACAACGGTGATATTGTTCAAGTATCTAAAAATATTGCGTTTCGTGTGTTCGATAATTCGCATATCAAAAACAAGCGCAACGTTGTTATTCCCGAAGTCGAATTTATTTCCTCGAGTTTTCTTGTTGAAACCGAAAACGGAAACTTCGTTTACACTTCGGATGTAGGCGATGAGAATGATTTATTTATATTCCCGCGCGTGCCGTTAGAATTTTACATTTCCGAATTTACTCACATCGATTTTTCGGCGTTTGAAAAGATTGCCGAAATTTACAAGCCGGGTAAAATTTTACTTACCCATTATTTGCGAGCGGATGCGGAAAAACATCTCAGCAAGGAAAACGTCCTTTTTGTTCGCGACGGCGAAAGCTTGTCGCTTTCACGGTAGAAACGGAAGTCGTGAAGATGAAATTTTCAAAAAAACTAAAAATGTCGGCGAGTCGTGCGCTTTTCTACCTCACTTCTCAAAATAAACCGAAAAATAATCTTCGAAATCTTCGAAATTCGTACCCGCAAGCGAAAAAGAAATGAAATTCGTAAAAGTATCGAGAATAACAACGGCATTTAAATTTGCATCTTTCTGCGAAAGATCTTTTAATTTTCTGACGACATTTTGATTAACCAAACGAATTTCTTCGTAAAGTTCCGCGAGTTTTTCCATTTCCCAATCCGCGGAAAGACCTTTTTTGTGTCGTAAATATTGAGCGAGCAAATAAGTGGAAAAAACGCGGTATTCGGTTTCCGCATAAGAAGCGAAAGGAAGATGAAAGGGCACCATCGGTTTGAGTTTCGCCATAACGGGGCAACCGCTTGCGGGCATTATAATGCCGAGTAAACTGCTCAATCCATGTTGCACCGATGTTTCCTTGACGTATGTGCGCTCTTCGGTTTTAACTCTGATTTTTGCCGTTTGATAAGAATAAATATTCGAAAAGAATTCTATTATCGCGGGCAGACGAAGCGCGAGCGGGCAATATTCGGCATTTTTCAAAGGACAATGCACACAGCGGAAATTGCTCATTTTCGCCCACTCCGTTCTTTGCGGTTCATCAATGATTTCGACGGTTTTCTTATCGATGGTTATTGTGAATTTTCGTTTCGAACCGTCGTCACAATCGAAGTCGTAAGATATTTCAAACGTTTCGGTCGCCATTTGCATTCGTTTCCGTTAATTTTTTCAATTGTTTGTCGTAATCGGAAATCAGAAATTCGAAAACTTCGCCCACAGTAAATTCCTTATTTATTTGCGCCGCGCCTTGTCCCGCTTCGAGCATTCCCTCTTCCAAATCACCTTCGAAAATACCGCGCCGTTCTCTTTTTTCGCCGAGTATTTTTTTCAATGTTTCCACGCCGACGCCCGCATACTCCGCTTTTACCGCTTCTTCGGCAAATTTGTTTTTGATTACACGCGCAAGCGCAATCTGTTTTAATATTAGCGTTGTATCCGTATCGCGTGCGTTAAGAATTGCGCGCTTATAATTTTCGTGCGCCGATGATTCCGTCGTTGCGGCGAAAAGCGTCCCTATTTGAACGCCTTTTGCACCGAGAGCAAAAGCGGCAAGTATCGCTTTGCCCGAACTTATTCCGCCCGCCGCTATTACCGGAATTTTCACGTTTTCGCTAATATGCGGAATTAAAGCCATCGTCGTTATTTCGTCGGTTCCGTTATGTCCGCCCGCCTCCACTCCTTCGGCAACCACTGCGTCGCAACCCACGCTTTCCGTTTTAAGCGCTTGTTTCAAATTCGAAACAACGTGCGCAACTTTCAATCCGTTAGTTTTAAATTGTTCAATAAATTTTCCGGGATGTCCCGCCGAGGTGAAAACGATTTTTACTTTTTCTTCCAATATTACGTCAACCAAATCCTGTGCGTCTTTCCGCAATAAAGGCAAGTTAACGCCGAACGGTTTTTGCGTTGCGGCGGCGCATTTACGAATATGTTCGCGCAGGAGTTCGGGCTTCATCGAACCCGCGCCGATTAAGCCCAAGCCGCCGTTTTCCGAAACCGCCGAAGCGAGTCGCCAACCCGAAACCCAGACCATTCCGCCTTGAATAATAGGGAATTCGATTCCAAACAATTCCGTAATTTCATTTTTAATTTTCATTCGTCGCTCTTTTTTCTTTATAATTTATTAATATTTTCCTAATTTGAAATTAACAAAATCACACGGGAGGCGAAAATGAAAAAATTATTTTTCTTCCTATTCTTCACGGCGTTTTTCACATCGATTTCAGCCCAAAGCGTTAATCAAGATTTGATAGGCGAATGGGTAGGCAAAGGCGATATTATCGTTACTTGGTGCGAACTCGACAGTTTATCGTTCGATATTAAAATAGCCGAAGACAATAGCGTCAGCGGAAAAATAGGAGATGCGGAAATTTACGACGCCAAACTTGAAAAACGAAGCGCAATAATGGAAGCGCTTGGCAACGGCGAATATATTATCGAAGGAAAATTGAAAGGCGCTATTGTAAAAGATGAAAAAATTTCTCGTGAAAGTTTTCTGATAATGTTTAATCTGGAAAACGGCGTCATTAAAGGCGGGATGCACACAAGCGGCTCGAAATTCGGCGGAAAAGAAAAAATGGTTCTAACAGTTTCACCCTTGATATTGAAAAAGAAGAAATAAGCGGTTATTCTGCAAAATTAATAGTACGGCGATTTAACCGAATAAGATTTGAACCGATGATTAAAGGAAACACAAAAATAATAAAATCGGTCAAATTCGTATCCTGTTAGAATTCTTAAAATTTACCTTGCCCCCTTTA
>CAYZMW010000159.1:0-5210 GCA_964479645.1 uncultured Melioribacter sp.
GTTTGACGGAAAAACGTAAAAGTGATGTTGTCCAAATTCTTTTCGATTAACGCGAGTTTTTCATTCTTATTTTTCGCGTGTTCGATTAAGTAATCGAGCAAAAGCGCTTCGTTCATTGTAGAAGCGACTTCCGCTACGAAAATCGAATAATCTGAATAGACATAAGGCTGATTTGTTCCAGAATAATGCGAGTGCATATTGTGTCCCATTTCGTGCGCCAAAGTGAAAACGTCGTTCAATTGATTGTTCCAATTCAACAAAACGTAAGGATGAACGCCGTAACCTCTATCGCTCGAATACGCTCCGCTTCTCTTCCCTTTCGTCTCGTAAACGTCTATCCAACGATGTTCAAAGGCGTATTTCAAATTTTTAATGTAATCTTCGCCGAGCGGTTTTAGGGCGTCAAGCACAAGTTTCACCGCATCGTCATAAGTGTATTCGTGTTTCGCCTCGGGGAAAAGCGTAACGTAAGTGTCGTAGGCGTGCAACTCTTTATATTTCAGAACTTTCTTTTTCAGCGCCGCCCAGCGATGAAGCGTTTCGAGATTTTTGTTAACGGTTTCGATTAAATTGTTGTAAACCGATACGGGAATATTATTCGGCGCAAGAGCCGCTTCGAGCGCGCTTGAATAGTTACGCGCCTTCGCATTGAAAATATTGACCTTTATCGCGCCGTTCAGCAAACTGTTAAACGTATTTTTATATTCCATAAACGGCTTGTAATACGCTTTGTAAGCGCGTTCTCTGTAATCGCGGTTCGTCGAATAAAGAGCCGCATAATATCTTCCGTCGGAAATTTGAATATCGTGTTCGCCGCTTTCGTCTTTAATTGTTGGAAATTGCGCTTCCACGTTCTTCAAAAGACTGAAAGTATTGTAGGGAACGTCTTCGATTGGCGAAGCAAGCGCAAGAATGCGTTCTTCTTTCGGCGAAAGAATATGCTTTTTGCTACGAAGCAAGTTTTCGAAAAAGTGTTTGTAAATTTTCAATTGAGGTTCTTCATTTACGTACGCCCAAAGTTTATCTTCCGGAATTTGAAGAATTTCGGGAACAATAAACGCACTCTCCGACGAAGCCTTGGCTTTCAAATCGTTCACACGATTGTAAAGCACTTGATATTTTGAGTCGCCCAAATCCAAATCGTGCGCCAAGGAAGCGTACAATGCGAGTTTTCCTAATTTAATGTCGATTTCTTCGTCGAATTTAATGACGGCAAGCAAATCTTCAGCCGACTTACCCACCTTTCCTTTGAATTCCGAATATTTGGGAATGTTTTGTTCCACCCAATTGTAATCGGCGTTCCAATCGTCGAGCGATTTGTAAATATCTTCCAAATTCCAAGTGTACTTCGGGTCGATTTCGCTTCGTTTCATAAGTTCACCCGAAGCATCTTGAGCCGAAAACATAAAAGGTTGAGTTAACATTATCATAACAATTAATCCTAAAATTTTGTTCGACATAATTTCTCCTCTTAATTAGTTAATAAACATCCATAAAATATAATCGGAAATTAATATTACGGCGGAAATAATCACAAAGGCTTTGATTGTCGATTTTCCCACGCCTTCCGCTCCGCCCTCGGTTTCGAACCCCAAATATGCGCCGATAAGCGCGGTCGAACCGCCGAAAACAACGCCCTTGCCTATTCCGAATAAAAAATCTTTCATATAAAAAAATCTTTTCGCCGAATCAAAGAACATATCGGGCGTAATATCAAGGAAATAATCCGAAATGAAATAAGCGCCGAATATTGCGATAACATCGGCGAAAACAACAAGAATCGGTATCATTATTATCGCGGCGAAAAAACGCGGAACGGCGAGATATTTAACGGGACTAATTCCCATTACGAGCAAGGCGTTTATTTGTTCGGTAACCTTCATCGAACCGAGTTCCGCGGCAATTGACGCGCCAATTCTTCCTGCAATCACAATAGCGGTTAAGACGGGCCCGAGTTCGGTAATGATTGCGCGCGTAGTTGCCGTTCCGAGGAACGAAAGCGGCGCAACGCCTTTCAATTGGTAAGCCGCCTGCCAAGCTGAAACCGCACCTGTAAAAATCGCAATAACCGCAACAAGCGGCAACGAATTAACGCCGATATGCTCCATTTGAAAAAAGAACAACTTTCTTCTGCGGAAAAGACTTCCCGAATTTTTCAAAATATTAAAAAACAAAAGCGACACTCCGCCGAGTTCTTCGAAAAAACGCAACGTTTTATTTCCGACGGCTTGAATAAAATTCATCATGGCAATAAAAGATTATTCGCTTTCATATCGCTTGTTTTCGCTTTCGGTTAGCGCCGTTAACACGCGTTCGTGAGTAAGCGGTGCGATTAAGTTTGTCGGCGTGTAAGCGGTCACCTCCCTAATCGCGTCGAGTATCGCAAAGTACGCCGCTATTCCGTACATAAACGGCGGTTCGCCTATCGCCTTCGATTGCAAAGGTCCGAACGGATTTTCGCTTTCTTCGAGAAATTTAACGTTAATATTTTTCGGCGCGGAATAAAGGTCGGGAATTTTATACGTCGAAAGCGAATTCGAAAGCAACTTCCCTTCTTCGTTTTGAACGAGTTCTTCAATCGTTAGCCAGCCGATACCTTGCACGACCGCGCCTTCGGTTTGTCCGATGTCGATAATCGGATTTATGCTTTTGCCGAAATCGTGAACAATATCCACTTCGTCAATTTCGTATGTTCCGCGCAAAACGTCTATTGTCGCCACTATTATTGCCGTTCCGTAAACGTGATACGCGAAAGGCTTGCCTTTATTTACGTTTCTGTCGAAATGCAAATCGGGCGTAGCGTAAAATGCGTGAGCGGAAAGATTTACTCTTTCGAAGTAAGCGGAATTAACAAGTTTTTCCCAAGTAATTTCAGTAGGTTCGCCGTTCACATAAACCTTTTCATCAATGATTTCAATACTCTCGGCGTTCTCAATAGAAAGTATTTTCGCGGCGTGTTTTTTCAATCGCGATAAAATTTCCTTACACGCTAAAATCGTCGCGTTGCCGTTTAAATCCGCGCCCGTGCTTGCCGCAGTCGGCGAAGTGTTAGCAACGCGCGTAGTATTTGTCGTTTCGGTTCTTATTTTATCTTTTGAAATCGAAAAAGTTTTCGCCGCGACACTTCTGATTTTTTCGTTAACTCCTTGTCCCATTTCCACCGCGGCGGTACTTACAGCCACGCTTCCGTCGGTGTAAACGTGAACAAGCGCGCTCGCTTGGTTCAAAAAACTGCTCGTAAAGGAGATGCCGAAAGTTAGCGGCATTATCGCCGCTCCTTTTTTAAGCAATGTATTGCGTGCGTTAAACTCTTTTATCTCGTTAAACTTTTTCTCGAAATCAAATTCTTTTTCGGCTTCCGTCCAAGTCTTCTCGGCGTTTACTCTTTCGGCTTTTTGTCCGTAGTAAAAATAATCGCCTTCTTTCAGCAAATTTTTCTTTTGTATTTCGTGCGCGCGAACACCGAGTTTTTCAGCCGCCTTGTAAATGGCGCTTTCAATTACGAACATTCCTTGCGGACCGCCGAAACCACGAAAAGCCGTATTCGGCGGAAGATTTGTTTTGCACATATATCCCGTCGCCTTGACGTTCGGAATAAAATAACTCCCAGTAGTGTGGAACAACGTGCGTTCGAGAATTGCGGGCGAAAGGTCTGCACACGCGCCCGAATTCTGATAATACGTTACTTCATACGCTAAAATTTCACCTTCGGAATTCAATCCGATTTTGTAATCGGCAGAATACGGATGACGCTTGCCCGTCATGCGCATATCTTCCGCGCGATTAAGGACGAGTTTTACGGGCTTTCGCAAATTGTACGCCGCAAGCGCCGCCATTGCCGCCCAAGGCGTTCCTTGGTCTTCTTTCCCTCCGAACGCGCCGCCGAGCCGCAAAACGTCCACTTCGATTTTATTCATTTCGACGCCGAGAATTTTTGCAGAAACGCGTTGTACCGCGGTCGGACTTTGTGTTGACGAGTAAATCTTCATTGTTCCGCTTTCGCCTGGAATCGCAAGCGCGCCCTGAGTTTCGAGATAAAGATGTTCTTGTCCGCCGATATCCACGCGTCCTTCCGCAATTGTTTCGCAGTGTGCAAAAGCGTCTTCCGTATTTCCCGAAGAAAAAGTGACGGGAGGAGCAATCAGCAAACCTTTTTCATAGGCTTCGCGAGCATCGGTTACCGCGGGCAATTGCCGAAATTCAATCTCCGCCGCGTTTCGCGCTTCGCGCGCCGCTTCGGGAGTGTCTGCGACAATTATGGCAATCGGTTCGCCGACGTATTCGACTATTTTTTCAGCAAGAAGCGTTTCGTCTTGAATTATATTGCCGATTTGATTTTCGCCCGGAATATCTTCGGCTGTAAAAACTCCTTTAACGCCGTTTATATTCAACGCTTTGTCGAAATTCATCTTCACAATTTCCGCGTGCGCAAATGGCGAATCCAAAACAACCGCGTGCAGAGTTCCCGCGGGCGCGTCGTAATCGTCAAGAAAAAGCGATTCGCCTCTGACGTGTTTTATAACGTCGTAATTCATAACAAGCCTCCGACGTTGATTTTATCGGGATACAATTTTACGAAGTGCGCGATTATCAATCTATCGAGCAATTTCCGTTTATACTCCGCGCTTCCTCTTACGTCGCTTATCGGCGAAACTTCGCTTTGCGCTTTTTCGAGCGAGGCGGCGAGCGTTTCGTTATTCAGTTTTTTGCCTTTGAGAAAAGCGGAAGTTTCGCTTAAAAATTTCGGAACGGGAGCAACGCCGCCTGCGGAAATTTCCGCAAGTTCGATAATTCCTTCTTCGTTTATTTTAGTTTTAATCGCGCTATTTACGCTTGCAATATCGAGATGCGTTCTTTTGGAAACTTTTTCGAAATTGAATTTACAACCATCGCCGAAAACGGGAAATGAAATTCGCTTGATTATTTCGCCTTCATTCAATGCCAATTGTTTGTAGCCTTTGTAGAAATTTCTCAGCGGAACAATCCTTTCTTCTTTCCCTTCGATTACAAGTTCCGCATTCAAAGCAAGCAGAATAATAGAGAAATCGCCGATGGGAGAAGCGTTTGCTACGTTGCCCGCAATCGTTGCCACGTTTCTGATAAGCGGCGAAGCGATAAGTTTTTCGACGGAATCAAAATTCGGAATTTGTCTTTTGATTATTTCCGCTTCGCCGAATTCCGCAAAAGTCGTTTCGGCGTCGAAAGTAATT
>CAYZMW010000160.1:0-20533 GCA_964479645.1 uncultured Melioribacter sp.
GATTTCAACCGTGCCGAAAAGGAACTTGACGCGTTGAAAAAAGTAAGTGTCGCGGAAGTGAGAAAAGTTGCGGAAAAATATCTTAATCCGAAAAACGAAATCTTTATAATCGTGAGATAAAATTTTCCGGTTATTGAAAAAACCTTAGATTAAGCGCAGCGGTGCGAGATTGTTTCGTCATCGCAAGACTGAAAAAATTCGCGTCATTACGACCCCTCCAAATACCGTCAGTCATTGCGAGTCCCGCCTTTGGCGGGACGAAGCAATCTATCGAATTTTTAGCAAAAGACTTTTCAGCGCACGGCGCGGCAGATTGCTTCGTCGTCCCCCCCGCCTTCTGCGGGAGGTCTCCTCGCAACGACTGTGTTTGTTTGGGTTTGGAGACGGCGCGGCGGATTGCTTCCTCCTTGCCGACTTACGTCGGCGCGTCCTCGCAAGGACGTGTAATCTTAACCCCTATTTCACTCACTCAATCACTCAATCAATCATTCATTCATCCCGACTGTGACGGAACAACATTCACAATTCATAATTCGTAACTCATAATTAAAACTTAGTCTCCTTTCGCCGCACGCTTTTGAACATTAGAAATTGATTTCTTGTTTTTTACGGATTTGACAATTCCGATAAAACTGAAAAGCAACCAAAAAGATTCAATGATAAAAGCGGAAAGATTGAAATCGAAGTACAATGAAATTAAAATGAAAAACGCGCCGAAAGCGTTTAATAAGCCGTAAAGAAGCGTTTCGCTTTTCAATCGATTTATTTGTAGCAAAAAATAAGCGAGTAAAATAAGCGCAACACCGAGGTTGCCGACAAAATCGTACCAATGATAATTCATCTTAGTGCAGTTTGTTTCGTAAAATGAAATATTTCAAAAGCGCTTTATCGAACGGGACGTCGGTTGTTATTAATTGATATTCGATACCGAAATTCAGCGCTTCGGTTTTTAATTCGCTTACAAAATCGCCAACGGCTTTTCTGTACGCCGCACGAATTTGATAAGGTTGAGTCGAAAGTTCTTCATCGTTCTCCAAATCCACAAAAATCGCGTCGTCGGAAAAATCGAGCGACAGTTCGGCGGGGTCGAGTATGTGGAAGATAATCACCTCGTTTTTTTTGTAACGAAAAAGTTTAAGAGCCGAAACGATTTTATCCTTTTCGTCGAACAAATCGGAGATAATTATCAATAAACCGCGTTTACGAATTTTTTTCGCAATGTCCGTAAGCGAATTCGCAATGTTCGTGTCTTTACCCGGAGATTGGTTTTCCACCGCTTTAAGAATTTCGAGCAAGTGCGTTCTCGATGCTTTCGGTTCAAGCGAGTTTTCTATTTTATCGGAGAAAAAAGAAATTCCGACCGCATCATGTTGCTTGTTAATTAGATAAGCGAAAGCGGCGGCAAGCAGTTTGGCGTATTCGAATTTCGAAATTCTTCCGCCGTAAGAAAACTTCATGGAAGCGCTTGCATCGACGATAATGCGTGAAATCAAGTTGGTTTCTTCTTCGAACTTTTTAACATAATATTTTTCCGTTTTGCCGAAGAGTTTCCAATCAACGTAGCGAAGCGAATCGCCTTGAAAATAGGGACGATGCTCGCTGAATTCCACACTGAAACCGTGATACGGACTTTTATGCAAACCGACGAGAAAACCTTCCACAAGTAAACGCGCTTTCAGTTCGAGAGAACCGAGCGTCGAGACGACTTCGGGTTTAAGGTATTCGAGCGCGCTATTGTTTTGTGTTTTCATCTGTCGCTTTGATTTGTCGCTCGATGATTTTTTCCGGCTCGATTCCGAGCGTTTGAATTTCTATTTTTGCGGATTGAACCATCGGGTTGTCCGGGTATTTGTCAATAAATTCCCGATACGTCTTTTTCGCCGCGTCGTAGTCTTTCAATTCGTTCGCTTCGACGAACGCCGCCATAAACAAAGCGTTTGTGCCTTCGGCGCTTTCGGGCGCAAGAGAATTACACATTTTGTAATATTTTACCGCAATGCGTAGTGCTTCGTCGCGCGGAACTCCCGAAATCGCGTTGCCGTGATAAAGTTTCGCTATTTCAAGCGCGGCTTTCGGCGCGTGTTCGCTTTCGGGGAAATTATCAAGAATCGCAATGAACGAATCGACGGCTTTTTTATATTCTTGGCGCGCAAGATGTTTTTGCGCTTGTTTGAAATAATAATTATCGTCTTTATTTGAGCAAGCGAATAAAAGTGCAAAAAGTGAAATAAGAACAATCGCTTTTGAAAATTTCATTTTCGTGCCTCTCGTTTAATTGGTTTTTCGATAAATTATTTTGCCGTTTTTTACGGTCATTTCCGTAAGATTTTTTCCGACCGAATAGATTATTTCCGAAAATTCTTTCGCGTTAAAAATCGCAAGGTCGCAATTTTTCCCGACTTCAATACTTCCTGTTTCTTCGGACACTCCGAGAGCCTTAGCCGCATTAATCGTAACGGCGCTAACTATTTCTTCCATAGTGATTTTCATCTTTAACGCCGCGATACTCATTATCAAATGAAGATTGGGAATATGAGAAGAACCCGGGTTATAATCGGTTGCAATTGCCGTAATCGCTCCCGCGTCAAGTAATTTTCGCGCAGGCGCGTAATCGTAATCAAGGAAAAAGGAAACTCCGGGCAAAAGCGTGGCAACCGTTTCGGTTACGGCGATTTTTTCCGCTTCTTCTTCGGAAAGCACTTCAAGATGATCAACGCTCGTTGCTCCGAGTTCGAGGGCTACTTCCAAACCGCCGATACGATTAAATTGTTCGGTGTGAAGTTTCAAGCCGAAACCGAGTTCCTTCGCTTTTTCGAGAATTTTTCTTGTTTGTTTCGCGCTGAAAGCGGTAGCCTCGCAAAAAACGTCCGTAAATTTAGCCAATTTGTTTTCCGCGATATAAGGTAGCATTTCTTTGATTATTAATTCCACATAATCGTTCGGGTCGTTTTGATATTCAGGCGGAAATGTATGCGCGCCGAGAAAGGTCGGAAAAATATCGATTTCGTAAAGTTCGTTTAATTTATTTATTACTTGCAAAAGTTTGATTTCGTCGTAAAAACTCAATCCGTATCCGCTTTTTATTTCAAGCGAAGTAACTCCTTGCGCAATAAAATCTTCCACTTTGGGTTTTGAAATTTCCACAAGTTTTTCGAAGGAAGAATTTCTAACGGCGTTAACCGTTCGTAAAATTCCGCCTCCGCGCCGCGCTATTTCTTCGTAACTTACACCGCGCAAACGCTTTCTGAATTCGTCGGCGCGCGACCCCGCAAAAACAAGATGAGTATGCGAATCTATCAACCCGGGCAAAACGGTTTTATTCGTTAAATCGATTATTTCGTCGAACTCGCTTTCGTCCGTTTTCTCATTAGGAAGCAAAGCGATTATTTTTCCGTCTTCCTCCGCAATGGAACGGTCGGTTAAAATACCGATTTCCTTCGCTTTGTTTCCTCGCAAAAAATTTTTGCCGTCGGTAGCCACGGTAATTATTTGAGACGGATTCTTAAAAAGTTTTTTCATCGTTTTCGGATACTCAAAATTATATATCCTTAAATATGCTAAATTTTTGTCACTGAGCCAATATTTTTGTAGTTTTGTAACTTAATTAAAAATAATTAAGGTCCAAAAATGGCGAGCGCTAAGAGTCTTAAAATTTTGTTTGTTACTTCCGAAGTAATTCCGTTCATGAAAACGGGCGGACTTGCCGACGTATCAGCCGCACTTCCGCAAAAATTAATGGAACTTGGTCACCAAGTCAGAATTATCGCTCCTAAGTACGGCGCGATTGACGAAAGAAAACATAAAATTCACGAAGTTGTTCGACTTAAAGATTTAACGACGACAATCGGCAAAAAAGACGTAACGTTTTCTTTGCGTTCTTCTTTTTTACCGGGACAAAAACATCGTGTGCAAATTTATTTTTTGGACAACAGGGAATATTTCGGCGGCAGACATTCGCTTTACACGGACCCGCTTTCGGGCAAAGATTTTTCCGACAACGACGAACGGTTTATTTTGCTTGCCAAATCCGTTTTCTATTTAATAAACAAACTCGGTTGGATACCCGATATCATTCATTGCAACGATTGGCAAACGGGACTTGTTCCCGCATATTTGAAATTGCTCGATCACGAAAACGAAAATATCAAAAAAATTAAAACTCTCTTTACAATTCACAACATTGCGCTACAAGGACTGTTTCCGAAATCCACTTGCAAAAAAATCGGATTGGACGAAAAAACGTGCGAAAAAGAATTCATGCACAAGAACAAAATCAGTTTCTTGAAAGCGGGAATTCAATTCGCGGACGCAATAAGTACGGTAAGTCAAACTTACGCCAAAGAAATTGCGGAAGACGACAAACTCAGTTTCGGATTGAAAGACGTTTTACAAAAACGGAAAAAAGATTTGTACGGGATTGTCAACGGAATCGATATGAAAATTTGGAATCCCGAAAAAGACAAATTGATACCGAAAAAATACAGCGCGAAAAAGCCCGAAGGCAAAGCGGTAAACAGACAAGCGCTGATTACGAAATTCCATTTGGACGCGGACGAAAATACGCCGATAATCGGAAATATTTCCCGCTTGTACGATACGAAAGGTTTCGACTTGATTAAGAAAGCGTTCAAGCAATTGATGAAACTCGACATGCGCCTTATTATTCTCGGCACCGGGGATAGAAAATATCATGAGTTTCTCGAAGATATGGCTTTTCAGTACAAAGAGAAATTCGTTTTTTATCCAGGTTTCGACGACGCGCTCGCTCACTTGATTGAAGCGGGTTCGGACATTTATCTTATGCCTTCGAAAACCGAACCGTGCGGCTTGAACCAAATGTACAGTATAGTTTACGGAACCGTACCCGTTGTACACGCCACGGGCGGATTGAAAGATACCGTTGAACCGTACGACCCCAAAACGGGCGAAGGCACGGGCTTCTTGTTCGAAAATTACACGACGAAAGATTTGATTGAAACGCTGAAAAACGCCATCTCTTTATTTAAGGAAGATAAGAAGGCGTGGCGCAAACTTGTGGTTAACGGGATGAAGAAAGATTTTTCGTGGCAAAGTTCCGCCAAAAATTATGTGGAATTATATAAAAAGATTATTTCGTAGATGGCTCTTCAAGCGATTTTTTTGGACCGCGACGGAACTTTGAATCACGATTACGGCTACGTCGGCGATGTCGATAAAGTGGATTTGCTTCCGGGCGTAATTGAAGGATTAAAAAAACTGAAATCGAATTTCCCCGACGTGATTTTTATTGTAATTACAAATCAAGCCGGAGTGGCGCGCGGAATAATTACAATGGAACAAGTACACGCCGTAAACAGTAAAATATCGGCGATGTTAAAAAGAGAAGGAATAGAAATAGCGGCGTTTTACATTTGCCCGTTTCATCCCGAATTCAGTCGGCGCGAAGATGTTTCATGCCGTAAGCCTTCCCCCGAAATGACTTTGAAAGCGGTGAAAGATTTTAATTTGGATGTGAGAAACACGTATTTTATCGGCGATAAAGGCAGCGATGTTAAAAGCGGGAAATCCGCCGGTTGCAAAACGATTTTGCTCGCGTCGGATGTTTACGAAAATGAATTACAATTACTAAAAAACGAAAATATCACACCGGATTTTTATGCGGAAAATTTTCTCGAAGCCGCCGAATATATCATTGGAAAAGAAGCGGCTCGATTAGCGGAGGTTGAATAAGTGGTTAAAAATAAATCATCTCTTTTGTTTGCTTTTTTTCTGAGCGTCCTTTTCTACGCTTGTTCCGACGCTCCCACGGAAATCGGCGCCGATTTGCTTCCGCCGGGAGACGGCCTTGAACTCTTTTCGTGGAATACGCTCGATACTCCCGTCCCGCAAACCTCGTGGTACAAAGTCGATACGGTTTCGATGAACTATGCAAGCGCCGTGCTTTTGGGAGAAGTTCAAAACGACGTGAAAAGTCATTTGCTCTTAAAGTTTCTCGTTATCGACCAAGTCCCCGATTCTATAAAAGACGCGCTTTCGAACGACAGTTTATCCGTTACCGATGCGTGGATTTCCGCTCCGGTAATTTATCGATACGGCGACGGCGCGGAACTTGATTTTTCCGTGCACGGGATTACTGACAAATGGAGCGCTTTGAATTTTACAATCGACAGTTTGAATAATTTGAGTTTCAACGAAACCGACGATTATGTTTCTCAGGAAGTTACGGATTCAACTTTCGAATTTCATTTTACGCCCACGTCGGTTTACGATTGGCTGATGAGCGAAGTTGTCGATTCCATCGACAATTACGGACTATATCTTCGTCCGGAAGGCGGTGACCTCGTTCTCGGTTTTCCCGCATTGACCACGACGCTTACCAATTCGCGAATGAAACTGACTTGCGTGGTTGAAAAGCCGAACGATTTTGTCGATACGCTCGTATTTTACACTTCCGCCGACGTGCATGTGGTCGAAAGAGAAATTCCCGACAGTTTGAGCGGGAAAATTATTCTTTCCGCAGGTAAAATTACGCGTGGTTTCGTCAAATTCGATTTGACCGAATTCCCGAAAAACGTGGCGATAAACAGAGCGATAATGCGCGTTTTTATAGACGAAACCGAAACGTTGCAAGGCTCTAATCCTTCCGATACGCTTTATTTTACGATGTTAGCCGATAGTTCGGGCGGCGTCGCCGAATTTTCGCCCAAAGTTCTCGCAACAGGCGACAGTTCAAGAATTTCCGCGAATATAACGGAATTCGTACAAAAATGGATTAATCATCCCGAACAAAATTACGGCGTGAGGTTAAATTTAACGGACGAAAAAACCTCGGTTAACAAACTTGTTTTTTACGGAAGCGAATATCCCGATACCGTAAAACGTCCTTATCTTGAAATTGTTTATACGAAAATGAATTGATATGAAAAATGCACTGCTGATACTAACGTTATTCTCAACATTATTGATTGCTCAAAACGCGTCGGTTTACACGCGTTACGCTCTCGGAGATTACGCTCCTTACTTTTCGGCGAAAAACGTCGTACTTGGCGACGCTTCCGCACTCGCCGATAACGAACATGTCGGTTCGTCCAATCCCGCCGCTTGGAGCGCCGTTAATCTTACTCGTGTCGAAGGCGGATTTATGTTGACGCAATCTTTGCAAGAAGAAGGAAATTTAAGCGCGAAACATTTCGGCGCAAAATTTTTGGGAATTCGTTTCGCCGTGCCGTTCCAGCGGGACTACGGCGTGGTTTTCGCTCTCTTTTTGGAGCCCGTTACGGTGATTGATTATGATGTACAAAAAAGATACATAAACGAACAATTCGACAACTATAATTTACATTACAAAGGCAACGGCGGAATTTCGAAAATCGGTTTCGGACTAACGTACAGATTTCCTTTCGGGCTTGCAATAGGCTCCACTTTCGATTATTATTCGGGCAATTCGTATTATTCTTCAACAATAGATTTCAACGACTTTTCTCAATACAAGGACGCTACGTTCAAATTAAATCAAGCATATCGCGGATTGGGATTTACTCCCGGAATTATTACGAACGATTTCGCCGAATTGTTCGATTTAGGCAAAATTTCAAGTTTAACTTTCTCCGCAAGCGTGCGTTTTATCGCCCGCGTACATATCGACACCGCGATGACGATTCATTCCAAATATGATGAAATCACCACACCCGGGAGTTCATATATTGCGGAAATTCCGAACACATATACTTTTGGCATGAAATTGGAACTCAATAAAACGGTAATGTTTCTCGCGGATTATTCTTTGGCGAAATGGAGCGAATTTCAAAAAGACGCGGTGAGAGAAGCGAATGTTAACGATAGATTTAAGTTTACGCTCGGAATTGAGTATCTTGACAAATTGCATAAGCAAAGAACGTTTTGGCAAAAAGTTCCTTTAAGACTTGGTTTTAGTTATGAAAAATTACAATATACGGTTGAAGGAAAAAATATTTATGCGTTAGTCGGTAGTTTCGGTTTCGGTTTGCCGATGAACGAAGCCGATAGAGTGGATTTTGCCGTGAGTTTCGGCAAACGCGGGCCGACCGACGGGACGCTCGTTCAGGAAAAATTCGTGAGCTTCGGCGTTTCGCTTTCTTTCGGCGAACAATGGTTTGTAAGAAGAGGTTATAAATAAAAGGAGAATCAAAAATGAAAAGAATTGCGGTTGTTTTGGGATTTGTTTTAATGCTGTTTTCCGCTCGTTCGTTTCAGGCTGAAACATTAACCGCGGAAAGCGCGTTAAGCGATAGCGGGCAGGTGAATTTAATGGCTGAATTCAGTTTGTTTTACGAATATTACAAAAACAACGATTACGAAAGCGCTTTGCCTCACGGTTGGACGGTGCTTTTAACCGACCCCAAACCGTTTTTACGTTATCATCCTTTTACGAAAATGGCGAAAATGCTTTGGTACATGCATGATTCCGTTGCAACCGACCCCGCGCAAAAATTACAAATTGCCGATACTACGCTTTTTCTTTACAAATTGGCTGAAAAGTACATTACCGATAACGAAGCGCTATCCGATTTTTATGCCCAAGAAGGATTTGTTCGCGAAATGTGGCTCGACCCGCAGGATACGGAAGGCGCTATTAAGGCGTATGAAAAAGCGTACGAATTAAATCCGAACTTGTCCGAATATTATCTGGACAGACTCGGTTTGCTTTATGCGAAAAACGCTTCCGAGGAAAACGATTACAAAATGAAAGCCTTGGAACTATATTCGAAACTTTCCGAAAAAGATCCTTCCAATGAAATTTGGATTAAACGCATCGAAGGTTTGGCGGAAGATATCGACGAACTGATCGATATTACGAAAAAAGCATGGTATTTGGATAAGGAAAATACGGAGAAAGCCTGGAAATACGCATCGCTTTGTATGAAAGCCGAAGAATACGAAAAAGCGATTGAACCGCTTCAATTTTTAATTGAAAAATCGCCTAACGTGATTAATTATCGCGAAAAAATCGCGAAAGCGTACACGAAATTGGGCAAGGACGCCAAAGCGATTGAAACGTACAAGGAATTGATTAAACTCGATCCGAAAAACAGAACGTATTACGTAAACATCGCGATTATTTACAAAGACATGAATCAATTCTCGGTTGCTCGTTCTTATTTGCAAAAGGCGATGAAAATCGACCCGAAATGGGATTATCCGTATTATATTCTCGGAACGATGTACGAACAAGCCGCGCGCGATTGCGGTTTCGATTTCGAAGATAAACTCGTTTATTTGCTCGCCGTCGAGCAGTATAAAAAAGCCGCAAGACTCGGAGGAGATTATGCGCAAATTGCGAAGGACAGAATTCAAGCGTTAAAAGAATCCGTCCCCACCAAAGAGGATTATTTCTTCCGTAAATTGAAATCGGGAGATAAAGTTAAAATCGAAGGAAAATGCTACGGTTGGATTAAAAGAACCGTTACCGTTCCGTAAAAACAAGATTGAAAAACAAGAAATTGCCAGAAGCCCCGTAAAAGTTGTTGCGGGGCTTTTTTTATTATGAATTTTTAAGGATAAATGAATTCGATTAAGAATCGATTCCTTTTCTTGAAAGCACGCCCTGTTCGTAATAATGTTTAATTTCTTTCATCTCCGTGACCAAATCTGCGGCGGCGATTATTTCTTCGGGACAATATCTTCCCGTCAAAATCAATTCTTTGCCGGCGGGTTTCGTACGAACGATTTCAAGTATTCGGTTTTTGTCATACAGTTTGAAATAAACCGAAACGCAAATTTCATCCATAATTATTATGTCGAATTCTTCTGAACGGAGAGCGTGCTTGACGCGTTCAAGCGCTTTTTCGGCTTCATTCAGTTCGTCTTCGGAAGGCGGTTGTCGTTTTATTACGAATTTATCGCCTATCCATTGTTCGATTTTAATTTTATCCGAAAACTTTTCGAGCGCTTTTGTTTCAGAATAAGGAAAATTTTTCATGAATTGAACGATAAGCGTTTTATAGCCCGCGCCCGCCGCGCGCAAAGCAATTCCAAGCGCCGCGGAAGTTTTCCCTTTACCGTTGCCCGTATAAACTTGTACGTAACCCTTGTCTAAAAGACCCATCGTAAATCCGGGATGTCGCTTTCGGAAACGGTCTCAAGAATCTTTTTTCTCCGTTCGATTGTACGCAAAATCATTTTTTTGTCGGTATCGGAATATTCTTCCCAAAAGTCGATTTCTTCCTGTGTGCGTAAACAATTGGGGCAAACATGTGAATTGTCATCAACGACGCACTGATTGTTGTTGCAAATCGGATTGCCGAAATCGAAATTACTCATCGCTCTTACCCTTGATTAATTCTTTTACTAAATTAGGTGTTTTATAAACATATTTCAACGCCGCAATGATTCCGAAAATATCGGACGAAACGGCGCGGTTGTTTGTCGGGTCGAAAATGAAATGTCCCGCAAGCGACTCAAGATTGCCGTCGTGGACAAGTCCCACCACTTCCCCGTTAGTATCGATTACGGAACTTCCCGAATTCCCGCCGACAATATCGTTCGTAGAGGCGAAACCTATCGGCGTTTCGAGATTTAATTTTGCGGGCGGCGTTTGCCAACGCGGATGCAATCCCCAAGGATATTCTTTTTTGCCGAACGAAACGTATCTGTCCCAAAGTCCGTAAAATGTCGTTTTGGCGGGCGCAAGAGTTCCGTTGTATTCATATCCTTTGACTTTCCCGTCTGAAATGCGCAACGTCAATGTAGCGTCCGGCGGAATAACGTCGCCGTACACCTCCGTTATCGCTTTGCTTAAACGTTGATTTTCTATCGCAAGTTTATATTTTAATTCAACGATTTTCTTGTGAAGTTCGCTTGATTTTTTACGCGTTTCTGAAACGATTAGCACGAACGGGTCGTGCGGCGCTTTTCCCGTGCGTAAAGATTCGGTAATTATTTCTTTCGCTTTTTTTCGATTTGTAAAAACAGAGGATAAAATAATGTTTTCGGCGGTTTTCTTCGGGGAAGCGTATTTTCCGTAAAGCGTTCGAGTTAAACTGTCGTTCGGAACGAGAGTTTTGTAAATTTTAAGCAACGCTTCCGTCAGTTTAGCATTTAACGCCGTTTCATATTCGTCTTCGGGAATTCCCGCCGCTATATCGTTCGCAATTTTTTCGATTTCATTTTCCGAATAATTTTTCTTTTCGACGTAATTAACGAGTTTCGCCGCAGTTTGAACGTATTTAGGCATTAAAAAGGGCGAAATAGAATAAGCGGCGTATTCATCGGAAATTTTAGAAAGTTCGGCAATAATTTTATCAATATTTTCCCAAACGTCGCCGTAATTTTTTTTAAGCGACGAATCCGAGTTTACCGCACTTTGCAATTTACGTTCGAAATCTTCTTTTTTCGCTATCAAATAATTATCGCGTAAACCGAGCAGTCTGCCCGCGTAAGATTTTCTGCCGTTTCCGAAACCCATTACGGCGTTGAGCAATTCGGAATGTTTCGTCGAATCTTTGCAGTTCTCAAACAAATAAAAATATGCGTTGTAAACGGCGTCGTAAATTGCAAGGCGTTGTTTGTAAACATGGTTTTTTAAATAGTCTAATTCGCAAACCGAAATGTGGCGGTCTGTGTGTCCCGGACGTCCCACTACAAATACCGCATCGTTTTCTCTAACGGGATTTTTGGCGATTGGGAAGAAATAGTTCGATTTAACGGGCTTGTCGTTTTCGTACGCGCGAAAGAACATAAAATCAAGTTCGTAGCGCGGATAAGTGAAATTGTCCCAATCCCAACCTGTTGCGGCGATTTGAAAATCGGGCGACATAACCAAGCGAATATCGTCGTATCTTTTGTAGCCGTAGAGAGAAAATTTTTTGCCGTTGTAAAGATTGACGACGCGACAATGCAAGCCTGTATTCGCCGAAAAATATTTTTCGATTTCCGCAATTTTTTGATTTCGCAAATCGATTTTTTCTTCTGGCGTTTCTCCTTTGTCAAACGCCGCAAGAACCGAATCGCTAACGTCTTCGATAAGCATCAATTGATCGACGTAAACGCCGGGCACTTTTCTTTCTTCGTGAAGCGTCGGCGCGTAAAAACCGTCGCGGAGCAAATTTTCGCCCGCGCGCTCTATTTCTTTCAGTTTGTTTCTTCCGCAGTGGTGATTCGTCATAATCAAGCCGTCGGCGGAAACGAAAGCGCCGGAACAACCGCCGCCGAATTGTAGAGCGGAACGCATGACACGGTCAAGCCATTCGTCGCTCGGCGTAAAACCGTAACGAACTTTGAACGAATCTTTCGGTACGGCGTCGAAAGTCCACATGTTTCCGAAATCAGTAAATGCGAATTCCGCGGAATCCGCGGGCTCAAGAGAATAGAGATTTCTTTGCGCGAAATTCGACGCTGTTAATATCAGCAGAACGATTAGCGAAATTTTCTTCAAAATCAAGACAACTCCCGAAAAATCAAATACAAAAAATAACATATTTGCTCAGGAAGACCAAAGACGTATGTCACAAATTTGCAAACTCTCTGAAGACGAAAAATGCGGATTTTATTTCGGTTCGTTTCGCTGCAGCGGGACAAAGCGAACCACCGAATTTTCATCAATGAAAGTTTTTTAATTTGGAATTGATTTCCTTAATCTCAGTCCCCGTGTGGAACGTTCGGCTTAATTCCCAAGCAACTGTTTCAATTTTTACCTATTATTGTAATTGAACAATTTTTGAATTTAGGAACAAATTTCGACTGAAAATATGGAAAATAAAGAAGCAAAGAGTAATGCGAAAACGGAAAATCATTCAAGAAATGAAAATAAAAATCATCAGAATTCACAGAAACATCAAATCGGCGAAAATTCCAAAAACAATCAGAATAAAAACTTAAAAAGCGGTTCCAATAGAAAATCTAACAAAACTTTTCGTCCGCGTCCGCAAAACAAAAGATACACGAAACCGAAAAAAATAATCGAAGCGAAAACGAAACAGAAGAAAACAACGACGCAAAACGATTATCCGAAAAGTTTTCCGGGCATAAAAAAGATTTCGATTGTAATTCCTTTGCTGAACGAAGAAGAATCGTTAAAGCCGCTTTACAACGATATTAAAAAGTCAATTGCGCCGTATTCTTTCGATTATGAGATTTTATTCATTGACGACGGAAGCACCGATAAATCGCTACAAGTAATCAAGCAATTGGCACGCTACGATAATAAGGTGCATTATTTCAGTTTCAGAAAAAATTACGGCAAATCCGCGGCGCTGAACGTAGGGTTTGCGCACGCAAAAGGCGACGTGATAATTACGATGGACGCCGATTTGCAAGACGACCCGGCGGAAATCCCGAATTTATTAAAGAAAATTTCGGAAGGCTACGATTTGGTTTCCGGCTGGAAAAAAGTTCGGCACGACCCGTTTATCAAACGACATTCGTCTAAATTTTTCAACTGGATGACGCGGTTTGTTTCCGACGTGAAAATTCACGATTTCAATTGCGGCTTAAAAGCGTACAGAAAGGAAGTTGTGAAAAACGTTTACGTCCACGGCGAACTTCATCGCTACATTCCCGTATTGGCAGGACAAAAGGGCTTTAAGGTTACGGAAATCGTTGTCAAGCACCATCCGCGCCGTTACGGAAAAACGAAATTCGGCATCTCGCGATTTTTCAAGGGTTTCGTCGATTTGCTTACGGTTCTGATGATTACGAAATACGCAACGCGTCCGCTTCACTTTTTCGGATTTATCGGAACGTTTTCCTTTATCGTCGGTTTTGCGATAGATGCGTATCTTACGTACGAATGGATGTTCAAGCACGTTTCGCTCAGTAACCGTCCGCTGTTGCTTCTCGGTTTACTGATGATGATTGTCGGCGTACAACTTTTTGCAATCGGTTTGCTCGGCGAACTTTTTTCGCACAAACTTCCGACCGACACAAGCGCCTACATCAAGGAAAAAAGATAGCGCAAAAAAGTGCGACCCAAAATTACAATAGTTTCTCCCGTTTTTCCGTATCGCGGCGGTATTGCGAATTTTAGCGAAGCGCTTTATTCACGATTGAGCGAAATTGCGGACGTGCGAATAATCAATTTCAAAAGGCAATATCCTTCGTTTCTTTTCCCCGGGAAAACTCAATTAGAAAGGAACGCAAAAAAAAATATTCTTTCCGACCGCTTGGTCGATTCGATTAACCCGTTCAATTGGTTTTCGGTTGGAAAGAAAATACGCCGAAATGCGCCCGATTTTCTTTTGTTTGCGTATTGGCATCCTTTTTTTGCGCCGGCTTACGGCGTAATAGGAAGGCTCGCGAAGAAAAACGGGAAAACGAAAATTGCGGCGCTTTGTCACAACGTTTTGCCGCATGAACGCAATTTCCTTGATGTTCCTTTGTCGAAATTCTTTTTCGGAATTACGGATTATCAAATCACGCTTTCGGAAAAGGTTGTGACGGATTTACGGAAACTCATTAAAAATCCGAATTACAAAACGCTTTTCCATCCGATTTACGATAATTTCGGCGCGGCGGTAAATAAAACTGATGCGCGCGAAAAACTCGGATTAAACGCCGAAGATAAAATTATTCTCTTTTTCGGATTTGTTAGAAAATACAAAGGTTTGGACGTTCTTTTGCGTTCCGCCGCGGTATTGAAAAAACGTCTCGATTTCAAATTGCTTGTAGCGGGCGAATTTTACGACAATAAAAACGAATATTTGAAGATAATCGAAGAACTTGCTTTACGCGATAACGTAATTATTCACGACGATTTCATTCCGTCCGACGAAGTTAAATATTGGTTTTCCGCCGCTGATGTCGTCGCCCTTCCTTACAAGAGCGCGACGCAAAGCGGAATTGTGCAAATGGCGTATAATTTCGGCAAGCCCGTAGTTGCCACTGACGTCGGCGGACTCGGCGAAATGATAAAAAACGGTGCGAACGGTTTTGTCGTTCCGCCGAACGACCCGCAAGCGTTCGCCGACGCTTTGTATAAATTTTATGAAGAAAAATCGGAAGATAAATTTTCCGCCAATGTCAAGGTGGATGCGGAAAAATATTCGTGGGAAAAATTCGCTTCGGAATTGCTTGATTTTCTTCAAAAATAATTTTTTGTTAACCATTGAAAAGTATAACATTAAGGCAAGCAATGGAACAAAGACTAACAGATTACGAAGATTTAGAAGATTTAATGGAATTGCGTAAAGCAAAGGCGGAAGATAAAGATTCGCCAATGTATTCCATTGAAGAAGTGGAAAAATTTCTCGGCGTTAATGAAAAAAAATCGGACGAATAAATGTTGCATTTTTACGGTTTATACGGCTTTGCGCATTAATGAAAAAAGTTCTTGTCATAACGTACTATTGGCCGCCCGCAGGCGGCGCGGGCGTGCAAAGGACGCTTAAATTTACAAAATACTTACCCGAATACGGTTGGAAGCCTTACGTTCTCACCGTAGAAAAACCGGACGCTCCCGTGTACGACGAAAGTCTGTTCGCCGACGTTCATCCCGAAACCGAAGTTATTAAAACGAAAGCGCTCGAACCTTTTGAAGCGTACAAAAAATTCACGGGCAAAAATTCGGATGAGAAAATTCCCGCCGACGTTTTAATGAAAGAAACACGGTCGCCGAAAGAGAAAATCGCAAAATTTGTTCGCGCGAATTTTTTCGTTCCCGACGCCAAAATCGGTTGGTTGCCCTACGCTTTGAAAAAAGGGAAAGAGATAATTGAGAGAGAAAATATTGATATAATTTACGCCTCCTCTCCGCCGCAAACCGTTGCGTTAATCGGATATAAATTGGCGAAACAAACAGGATTGAAGTTCGTCGCCGATTTCCGCGACCCTTGGCTTGAAATCGTTTATAATCAGAAAATGAAGAGAAGCAAAATTACAGTTGCTGTTGACGCTTCTCTCGAAAAAAAAGTGCTGAGTTCCGCAGACGCCGTGATTACCGTAAGCGAAGACATAATGAAACTTCTGCAAAGCAAAGCGTTGCACAGAAATTACCACGTTATTCCGAACGGTTACGACGAAACGGATTTTCCAGAAACTGAGCCGAAGAAGAACGAAAAATTCACCGTCGCCTACACGGGCGTGATGTCGCCGGAACGCGTTCCGTACGCTTTTTTGAGCGCGCTTGCCGAAATGAAAAAAAACGGCACGAAGGATATTCGTTGCGTATTTGCGGGAAAATTCGCGGAGGAATTTTACAATGAAATCAAACGACTTGGAATCGAAGATTTTTTCGAAATAAAGAGTTTCGTTCCGCATTCGGAATCCGTGAGGATTTTGCTTGCGGCGGATGCGCTTTTGCTTGTGATAAACAGAGTTCCCGACAACAAGGGAATTCTCACGGGTAAGATGTTCGAATACCTCGGCTGTAAAAAACCGATTTTCGGCATTGGTCCGACGGACGGCGAAGCGGCTGAAATTTTGCGCGATACGGAAAGCGGCGTAATGATTGATTACGACGACACGGAAACAGCCTACGAAAAATTGTTTTCGTTCTATTCCGATTGGAAGAACGGAGAAACAAAATTCAAATTTAAAACGGATAAATTTTCCCGCAAACGTTTAACCGAAAAACTTGCGCGAATTTTTGATAATTTAATTGACGGAGATTTCGGATGAAAATAGTTTCGATTGTCGGCGCGCGTCCGCAATTTATTAAAGCGGCGGTTTTGGACAAAGCCTTGGCGAAACGCGGCGACGCCGAAAATATTGTGGTTCACACTGGACAACACTACGACGAAAATATGTCGAAAATCTTTTTCGACGAACTCGAAATAAAGAAACCCGATTACAATCTCGGCGTGGGTTCGGGTTCGCACGCGGAGCAAACGGCGAAGATGCTAATTGAAATAGAACGCGCGTTGCTTGAAATTATGCCCGATTGGGTTGTGCTTTACGGCGATACGAATTCGACGATTGCGGGAGCGCTCGCCGCCGCTAAAATTCATATGAAAACCGCGCACGTCGAAGCGGGCTTGCGAAGTTTTAATATGCGAATGCCTGAGGAAATTAACAGAATTTTAACCGACAGAATTTCGAACGTACTTTATGCGCCTACGCAAAACGCGATGAATTTGCTTGCGGAGGAAGGTTTGAGTCGCAATGCGTTTTTTTCGGGCGACGTAATGTTCGATTCAATTTTGCATTACGAAAAACTTGCCGAAGAAAAATATTCATTGGATGAGATTACAAACTTGAACGAATTCTATCTTGGCACGGTTCATCGCGCGGAAAACACGGACGTTCCCGAACGCTTGCAAAATATTTTTGCGGCGTTTTCCGAACTCGATGCGCCGATTATTGTTCCGCTTCATCCGCGAACGCGTAAATTGTTGCGGGATGTGAAGTATTCCGACAATGTGAAAATCATTGAGCCGGTGAGTTATTTGAAGATGGTTTTGCTGCTGAAAAATGCAAAAAAAGTTTTAACCGATAGCGGCGGGTTGCAAAAAGAAGCGTATTTTCTGAAAAAGCCGTGCGTCACTTTGCGCGACGAAACCGAATGGATTGAGACGCTTGAAGGAAATTGGAATTTTATCGTCGGCGCTGATAAGGAAAAAATTTTGGAGAAAGTCGCGGTGCAAAATTTCGCCGAGCAAACAAACGCCTTCGGCGACGGACACGCAGGCGAACGAATTGTTAACGATTTAATCGAGCGCGGTTAACTTATTTATCGATTATTCGTTTTTGTTACAATTAATTTTGCGGTTGCAAAAACGATGTAGGAAATTCCCGCAACAATGAAAGCGAATTTGAGAAAAGCGAAGTAAAAAGCCGCGTTGGCAAAAGCGGAAATTAGCGAGCCGAAAAGTAAATTTATCAAACAAATGTTTTCCGCGGTATCGAAAAACGCCGCGAAAAATTGTAATGCCGTTAGAATAATCCCGATACGAAAAACAAGATTTTCCCCGAAACGATTTTTTAATGCCACCGACAATTTGGCAATTACAATTGCAAACAAAAAAGAATATGCGAAGAGAAAAAGAAAATCAATGCCGAGACTGAATGCCGCGTACATTTTCGCACGGTTGTTCCAAGAATTCAAAATGCTCTGAGCGTTCGCAAAATTTCCCGCCAATTCGAAAGAGACTATTCCATTCGGCGAAGCGCTTGTTTTAAGAGGTTCATCCGTTACGCCTAAAACGATAAATAAAATCAACGTTAACGCCGCCAACAACAACGTAGAGCTTTTCCCCGCGGCGGCGAGGCGTTCGAATAAATTTCCGTTAAGTTTATCCGACATCATCACTACTCCTTTATTGATTTGTGAGAAAAACGGATTAATCTCCCGTTGAAATTTTCAAATTTACAACTCAAATTAATAATTGTTCGACGTTTTTTATTATTTTAATTACTTAAAATAAAATATTCTCAAAACGGTAAAATCAAATGTCGAATAAATTCTTCTTGAAAAGCAAAAGAGAATTCGGGACTCCTTTTGCGTTAACCATATTAACTTTGTTGCTTCTTTCCGGTTGCGGAATGTGGGAGAATTTCGTTACGTATTTCAACACTTTTTACAATGCTCAAAAGGCGTACGAAGAAGGTCTTGATGCAATCGAAAAAAGCAAACCCGACAAATTCAAATTCAAACTCGATAAACTCCCGTCGGGCGCGCAAAAGCCTTTCAAACTTGTAATAAAAAATCTTTCCGATATTTTACAACATCATCCCCACTCGAAATACGTTGACGAATCGCTTTTATTACTCGGAAAAGTTTTTTATTATCAACGCCAATTCCCGAAAGCGGAAAGAAAATTCAAAGAACTCGCCACCAAAAAAAATTCGGAATTTTATCTCGAAAATCTTCTTTGGCTCGGGAAAACCGAATTGCAATTGCGTAAGTTCGAAAAAGGTTTGAAAACGTTGCACATCGTGGAGACAAAAGCGACGGAACTTGAAGAAAACGAATTGCGCGACGAAGCCTACATTGCGGAAATCGCTTTTTATATTTACCGCGAAAACAACGAAGAGGCGATTAAAAAAGCGGAAAAACTTTTCGAATTAACGGACAACGAAGAACTGAAATCGGAACTCGCATATAATATCGGCAAATTATATAAAGATGCCGAAGATTTTGAAAACGCATCGTTGTGGTTCGCAAGAGTGCTCGATTACGACCCCGATTTCGAAACGGAATTCCGAAGCAAACTCGAATACGCGAAAATGCAACGCGAACTCGGTAATTACGAAAAGGCGGAAGAACTTTTAATTTCGCTAAAAGAGGAAGATAAATTCAACGATTACAAAGACGAAATAGAGGTGGAACTCGGCAAAGTTTATTTCGATATGGGTAATCTTGCCTACGCGTTTCAAGAGTTCTCGCTTGTCGATTCCGTTTACGCGCAAAAACCCACGGGCGGCGAAGCGAAATTTATGCTCGGCGAAATAATGGATAAAATTTACCGCAATTACGACAGCGCTTACGTTTACTACGAAGCGGTTAGAAAATCAAGAGCGGACGAAAAAATAAAGTCGGAAACAAAAAAAAGAATAAAAACTCTCGATATGTATTTCAAGCAAAGCATTAATCAGAAAAAATACGAGAAGCAATATTTGTACGCTACGGATTCCGCGGCGTTTGTTCGAGATTCGCTCGAATACGAGGAGTTTTTATTACTTAACAGCGCCGAACTTAACAGAATAGATTCGCTTCAAAATGCCGACTCGACCGACGCAATTACAGAAAGAGAACGAGGGCAACGCACAAGCGAGAAAAATCCCGAATTACTTGAAAATCTTACGATTGAGGAACGCCTCGCCTTGATAAAGAAAAAAGAGCGCGAAGAAGCGAAGAAAAAGAAAAAACCCGAGCGTCCGAAAATTTCAGCCGATTCTTTGAAAAATATGCTCGCCGATATTTATTTGACCAAAGGAAATTTATTTTTCTCCGAACTTGACGTCCCCGATTCGGCAAAATATTACTATTTGTTGATTATCGACAAATTCGACACAACGCGTTACGACGCCAACGCATATTATAACCTTGCGGCATATTATCTCGCTATTGCGGATACGGCGAAGGGCGACAGTTTGTTTCGCATTGTTTACGAGAATTACCCCGACAGTCCGCTTGCCGAAGCGGCGGCGATAAAACTCGGATTGGCTAAACGCGAAATCAAGAACGACCCCGCCGAACAAGTTTACGTCGAAGCCGAAAAATATATGGATGAAGACAAGTACGATTTGGCGCTCGACGTTTTAAGAATGATTCCGATTGCTTATTCGCATTCGCCTTATGCGCCGAAAGCGATTTACACAATCGGTTGGCTCTACGAAAACGTTTACGATATTCCGGATTCCGCGATAGTTTATTACAAAAAACTGACGGAAGAATATCGCGCGACGGAATATGCGCGAGCGGTAAATCAAAAAGTCAAAATTTACGAAGCGGAACAAAAGCGTCTCGCCGACTTAGCGAAAGCGCGCGAAGATTCGATAGCCGCGGCCGTCAAAGCGGAAATTGAAAAAAAAGCGAAAAAGTTCATTGACGAGCGGACGGATTCCGTAAAAACGGCGAAGGATTCGCTTACGGTTTCGGATTCGATAAAAACGAAAAGCGTCGAAGCGAAAAAAGACACAA
>CAYZMW010000161.1:0-12823 GCA_964479645.1 uncultured Melioribacter sp.
CTTGCTCCTATTTTACATTCTTTCGAATTAATTGATAAAATATTCCATTCTTTAATTTACAAATTCCTTGACAAAGAAGATGTGATTATAATTAACTTTTTGTCTTATCTCACAAAGCCTCCCCATTTTTACTTCTCTAAAAATGATACCTCTTCTAACAATTTACAAAACAAAAATATTTTTTCTTGAAAAAAATATTAAACATAGTTATATTTTGAGTTCGTTTTTTGATTGGCGGGGTAGCTCAGTCGGTTAGAGCAGCGGAATCATAATCCGCGTGTCGGGGGTTCGAATCCCTCCCCCGCTACTAATTTTATTTAATCGGAGAATTAAATGTACACGGTTTTAATGGTTTTGGGAATATTCGTAGCGATTTTATTAATAATCGTTATCCTTTTGCAATCGAGTAAAGGCGACGGTCTTTCAGGCACGTTCGGCGGCGGTTCTATCAGTTCGACTTTCGGAACACGAAGAACAGCCGACGCTTTAAGCAAAATGACATGGTGGCTGGGCGGCGCGCTTTTGGTGATCGCTTTTGTAATCAATCTGTTTTTCTTGCCTGGGCAAACCGACCAAGCGGCAAGAGAAAGCGTAATTCAGAAAGCGGCGGCGCAACAAGTGCCGACAACTCCGGCTTTGCCGCAAAACATTTTACCAGGGAACGACCAACAAAACGGCGGAAACGCGGCGACACCAGAAACGAATAATCAAAAAGAAAATAAGAAGTAAAAAATATATTTTTTTTTGTAAAAGCCCCGTTCTCGGGGCTTTTTTTATTTGAACGATAATGATTAGATACGAAAATATTTCGGTAACGTTCAGAGGCGAAGATTTATTCGGTAATCTAAATCTTGAAATTCCAGGTAACTCCAAAACGTTGATTACGGGGAAATCGGGATACGGGAAATCGACTTTATTTTCGATTCTGCTCGGTTTTTTCTTTCCTCAAAAAGGGAAAGTCTATTTTAACAATCGTCCGATTACGCCCGAAAGCGCGTGGAATGTTCGTACCGAAATCGCTTATGTTGACCAAGAGGCAAGTCTCGGGCAAGGTAAAGTTTCGGAATGGTTCGCTTTCGTTGCGTCGCTCAAAGCAAATCGCGCTTTAAATTTTTCCAAAAAAAATATTCTCGAAAAATTTTCTCTTTTCGATTTGCCCGAAGAAATATATGACGAAGATATCGCTCAGATTTCCGGTGGTGAAAAACAACGACTTGCGCTTGTTACCGCGGTTTTACTTAAAAGAAAGGTTTTTCTTCTTGACGAACCGACCGCCGCTCTCGACGAAAAATTGAAAGGGAAAGTTATCGACTATTTTATGAATTTAAACGATGTGACAGTTGTCGTGGTTTCGCACGACGAAATTTGGAAAAAGCCGAAGAATATAAAAATTTACGATATGGAGAGAAAGCAATGGGTACGATAGATGTTTCATTGGTAGGTGTTCTCTTCGCTTTTTTGCTTCTTGTTATTCCCGTTGCGATAAGTCTGTATTTTAAAATCGGATTGGTTAAACAGTTGCTTTACGCCGTTTTCAGAATGGCGACGCAACTTTTGTTGGTCGGAATTTTTCTGAAATATTTATTTAAAATAAACAATCCGTATTTGAACGTTGCGTGGCTTTCGATAATGATTTTGGTCGCCGTCTTTTCCGCTGTGAAAAATTCGACTTTACGCGCGGGCAAAATTGTAATTCCCGCTTTTTTGTCGTTTTCCATAATAACTTTCTTTATTGTAATTTATTTGAACTTAAACGTTTTGCGACTTCAAAATTTATTCGATGCGCGTTATTTAATCATACTCGGCGGAATGCTTCTCGGAAATTCGCTCCGCGGAAACATTATCGGAATTTCGTCTTTCTATAAAAATATCAAAAAGGATAAAAAACATTTCCTTTACATTCTTTCGCTCGGCGCGACTAAAAACGAAGCGATTATGCCGTACTTGCGCGATGCAATTCAACTTGCCATGCGTCCAACTTTCGCGTCGATGGCAACAATGGGAATTGTAGCGTTACCCGGAATGATGACAGGTGTAATTCTCGGCGGCGCCGATTTGCAAACGGCAATCAAATATCAAATAATAATCAATCTTTCGATAGTCGTAAGCACAATTACAAGCATCACGTTTACAATTCTTATGACATTGAAAGTGGCGTTTAACAGTTCGGGTTTATTGAAAGAGGATATTTTTTCCAAGTAACCTTCCTTTTGCGGTTTGAATATTTTTACTTATCTTAGTAAAATTTTAGAATAAAGAAAATAAAGGAGGTACTATGAAAACAGCCGCCGATTTATTAAAGGAAAAAGGACACAAAATAATTTCGGTTAACAAAGACGCAAAAGTTATCGACGCTATTAAAGTAATGAACGAATATAATATCGGAGCGATTTTGGTAACCGACGAAAACGGCGATTATGTCGGCATCTGGACGGAACGCGACCTCATGAGAAATGTCGTCGAAGACGATTTCGATTTAAAAAACTCTCGGATTAAAGACTACATGATTACAAAACTTATTACCGCTCCGATAAATTCAACCATTTACGATTTGATGGACAAATTTCTCGGGAAACGTTTTCGTCATATGTTGATTGAGGAAGACGGGAAAATAGTAGGTTTGCTTTCTATCGGCGACGTGATTAAAGCCGATTTGAACGCCAAGACAAAGGAATTACAAGAACTTCACGCAATGGTTAATTGGGATTATTACGACAATTGGCGGTGGGAGAAAAAATAAACGCTTCGAAAACCCCGATTTAACTTACCGATTTTTTTCAATATTTTTTACGAATAAAAACTTTCAGTGGAACTCTCCGTTCCACTGAAAATTAATTTATTTCGTTAATTCTATTTTGTAACCGATATTAAATTCCATGTTGTCCGCTTTCGAGAAATCGTAAAAGCGCAAATTCACGCCGAGCGAAAGTCTCTTAAGCACGTAATACTTTGCACCGAGACGCTGATAAATTTTCGGAAGCGAACCGGGATTCTCTCCGTAAACGTAATAACCTATTCCCACCAAGCCTTCTAGCCGATTTATAACAAGAGAGTATTGCGCGAAAACGCCCGCGCGAATTTTATCTTTCGTGTCGGAATCGATTTTGAGTTTCGCGCCGTTTACGTATTTATATTCGACGCCAAGGGATTGATCGTATTCGACTTCGGCGCCTAAACCGACCTTGCTGTTGTAATAAAATCGCTTGTTATAAGTGGCGATAAGCGCAAAAACATTAAACGAATCGCGTTTTAGACTATCGTATTGTTCTCTGCTCGGCGGAAAATTTTTAACCTCGAAAACTTGGCTTTTACTGCCGTATGTCAAAGAAAAAGTTAATTCTCGTTCGTCCGCGGTGTATTCGGGTAACGATTTTTTCGCGGGTAAAATTTTGCGTCCGCCGAAGTTGTAAGCGAGATTAACTCTCGGCGCAACAAGATTAACGCCCGCGTTCGGTTGTTGTGTCGAACCGTTGGAAAAGTGAGAGAAAGAAATTTCGCCGCTTAAGTCGAAATAATCGGAAATTTGATAAGTGTATTTCAATCCCACATCGATATAAACGGAGCGCCCCATTCCGATTACGAGATTGTAAGGATTGTCTTCGGGTTCAAACGGTTGCCAATCGTAAGCCAAACCGAAACCGAATTCCGCGCTTAATGCGGATTTTTTATAACGCTTAAAGGGCCAATCGAAAAAGCCGTAAACGGCGGAAGGCGTTCCGAGTTCGACGTCGTCGAAGAAGTCAACAGTGTAAACGCCTATTCCGTAAGTCGGGAAATTAAAAACGTGATGCCATTGCGCGCTCCCGTCGGTCTGCCAACCGTATTCGAGACGAAAAGACTGAAAATAATCTATCGGTTGCCCCGTTGCGTTCTCACCTTTGAGAAATTCATGCGTCGGCAAAACTTTTCCCGCTTGATAACCGAAACGGAGAAAACGTCCCGAACCGCTTTTCTTTTCGCTTTGTGCAAAAAAGACAACGGAAAAAGTCAAAAAAACAGTTAATACCTTTTTCATCAAATCGTTCCTTTTTATTTTATTTCCGCAATCATTTCGATTTCCACCGCCGCATCAATAGGGAGTTCGTTAACACCGACGGCGCTGCGCGCATGTTTGCCCGCTTCGCCGAAAATTTCAACAAGCAAATCCGACGCTCCGTTTGCAACTTTCGGTTGTTCCGTAAAGCCCTCCGCGCTGTTAACAAAAACGGAAATTTTTACAATTCGTTTAATGTTTTCAAGACTCCCGATTTTCGCCTTGACGACGCTTAAACAATTAAGAGCGCAAATTTGCGCCGCTTTTTGTGCGTCTTCCGCGGAAATATCCTTCCCGACTTTCCCCGCATAAATCAATTTGCCGTCTTTAACGGGGACTTGTCCCGCTGTAAAAACGAGATTTCCGCTTCTAACCGTCGGAACGTACGATGCAAGGGGCGTGGGCGCTTGCGGCAGTTCGAAGCCGAGTTCTTTTATTTTTTCTTCGTAGTTCATTTTGCTTCCTCATGTTTTATTTCGGTTCTAAAAAGAAAAGGGAACGCCGAAACGTTCCCCTTTAAATCGGTTGAAACGAATTAACTTTTCTCTTCCCAAATTTGCGCGAGCGTAACAATCGTTTTAACGGCGGCTTCCATATCTTCGCGCGCAACGTATTCCAAAACCGAGTGGAAATTGTGTCCGCCTGCAAACAAATTCGGCGTGGGAACGCCCATATAACTTAATTTAGAACCGTCCGTACCGCCGCGAATTGCCGATTGTATCGGCTTGATGCCCAAGCGTTCCAACGCTTCGATTGCGTATTGTTCCACTTCGGGATATTTGTCAACAACGTTTTTCATATTGCGGTATTGTTCGATGCGTTTAAATTCGTAATTGGAACCCGGAAATTCCGCGACCGCTTTTTTAACGAGTTCTTCGAGAAAATCCTCATATTCCGTTAATTTCTCATCTACGAAGTCGCGAATGATAAACTTAATGAAAGTTTCTTCTTCGTTGCCTGAAATTGAAATCGGGTGAACGTAGCCTTCACGTCCCTCCGTTGTTTCGGGCGAGAGTCTGTCTTTCGGAAGCATTTCGATAAAACGAGCCGCAACTTTGATAGCGTTTACAAGTTTTCCTTTCGCGTAACCGGGGTGAACGTTTTTGCCGAAGAATTTAATATCGACCGCGTCTGCCGAAAAAGTTTCCGTTTCGATTTCGCCGCGCGTTCCGCCGTCAATCGTGTAAGCGAATTTTGCGCCGAGTTCGTTAACATCAAGTTTTTCAGTACCGCGACCGACTTCTTCGTCGGGAGTAAAACAAACACGGATTGTTCCGTGCTTGATTTCGGGGTGCTTAATTAAATAATTCATCGCGTCGATAATTTCAGCAATTCCCGCTTTGTCGTCCGCGCCCAAAAGCGTTGTGCCGTCGGTTGTGATGATTTCAAAACCGTGCATATCTTTCAGTTCGGGATTTTTCGCTTCTTCGATAACTTTTCCGTTCGGCAGAACAATATCGCCTCCTTGATAATTTTCAATAATTTGCGGATTAACATTTGCGCCTGTTACAGCGGGCGCGGTGTCCACGTGAGCAATGAACGCAACGACAGGAACATCTTTATCGGTATTGGAAGGAAGCGTGGCAAAAACATAGCCGTCTTTATTCATATAAGCGTCTTCCAATCCGATTTCCTTCAACTCCTTCACCAAGTCTTTCGAAAGTTCCAATTGCTTCGGATCGCTCGGGAAAGTTTCCGATTCTTCATTCGATTGCGTGTCGTACTTCACGTATCTTAAAAATCTTTCTTTAACCGTAAAATCATAATTCGGGTCGAACATCTTTATTCTCCTCTTTGTATTGTGTAAAATTTAATTTATCATTGAATAATATTCATTTCGCCCAATAAATTCAAACGAAATCGGCGCGAAGGTGCAAGCTTTTGGAATAGGTCACCCTGTTTGTATGGAAATAAAAAGGAGTTATGTTTTCGTTTCGTTGATTCTTCGCAAAGCAACCGACATTTGTTTTTCACGTTCGCAATTTTTCTCACTTAACGTTTTTACGAAATAATTCGATTATATTTGCGTTATGGATTTGAAAAAGAAAGCCGAAATTCTAAAACGTTTCTTCCGCGCCCGCGAAAGTCTTTATAAACGACTTCTCGATTCGGGAATGCACGACTACACCATTTTTACGGTTTCGGCGATTTTTATCGGCGGAATCGTAGGGCTTGCCGCCGTTTTTTTCCACGAAACAATTGAAGTCCTTTTTAATTTTTTCTTCAAGGATTTCGTTTTTAACAATCCGTTCGGCTATTGGGTTTTGATTTTCATTCCCGCAATCGGAATGTTAATACAAAGCGTAATGATTAAACTTTTTCCCGAAACCGCAAAGAAAAAAGGCGTAACCGAAGTGATTAAAGCGGTGGCTTTGCGCGGCGGATTAATTCGCTTTCGAACCACGCTTTTCCATTTCATTGCGCCGGCGATAAATATGGGCTTCGGCGGGAACGTCGGGCCCGAAGGACCGGCGGCGCAAATAGGCGGGGGAATTGCAAGTAAACTCGGGCAACTTTTCGGTTTCAGCGACGCGCGACGAAGAATTTTCACGGCGGCGGGCGCGGGAGCCGCGATAGCCGCGGTTTTCAACACTCCGCTCGGCGGCGTGTTTTTCGCTTTCGAAGTGATTCTGCTTCACGATTTTCAGTCGGCGACGTTTTCGGGATTGATACTTGCGTCGGTTACGGCAAGCGCGGTTACGCGAATTTTTCTAGGCAACGAACCCGCTTTTGTTTTCGGCGCGACCGACATCGGCGACTACAATCAATTTTATCTTTACATTTTTCTCGGCATTTTCACGGGAATAATCTCTTCGCTTTACATTTCTTATTCGGAAAAAATCGGCGGAATAATTAAAGACAAAGTTCTGAAAATTTTCCCGCAGTGGCTTGTGATGGTCGCCGTCGGATTGGCGCTCGGCGTTGCGGGTTATTTTTATCCCGACGTTCTCGGTATCGGCTACGACGCAATAAACAATATGCTCGCGTCGTCTTATCCGCTTCAAATAGTTGTAATTCTTACGCTTTTAAAATTCGTTTTCGTGCCGTTAATTTTAAGCGCAGGCGGTTTCGGCGGCATTTTCGCACCGTCGCTTTTTATCGGCGCGGGCGCGGGGTTCATTTTCGCCACGGCGTTAAACTCGCTTTTCGGATTAAACGTTGATGTTACAACTTACGCTCTCGTTTCAATGGGCGCTGTTCTCGGCGGAATAAATTTCATTCCCATCGCTTCGATTTTGATTATTTTCGAAATGACGCGCGATTATTCCATAATCATTCCGCTTATGCTTTCGGTTATCGTAAGTACGATTATCGTTCAGTTAATCGTTAAAGAGTCGGTTCACTTGAAGCATCTCGAAAAAAACGGATTGAGCATCACGGGCGGGCGACAACTCGATATTTTGCGAAGCATTCCCGTGCGCGATATTATGAGGAAGAATTTTATTTTAATTAAAGAATACACTTCGTTGCCGGAACTTGTTGGCAAATATATAAAGAGCGAAAACAAAACGATTTACGTCGTTAATGAAAATGAAAAACTTATCGGCGTTATTTCGGAAACCGAAATTCGTCCGATTATTACGGAATACGAAACGGTGAAAGATTTGTTCGTAGCGGCGGATATTGCGAATAGGAATTTCCCCGAACTTCACGAACACGACAATCTTGAATACGCAATGCAGATTTTTGCAAAAAGCGATTACGACGAACTTCCCGTAATTGACGAAGAAACGGGTGAACTCATCGGAACGCTTTCGCGGCAAGACGTTATTAACGCATATACGAAAGAGAGTTTCAAACAAAATCTCGCCGAAGGTCTCGCCGTGGAAATCAAAACAATCGATTATTCGCGGTGGTCGAAAGTCGCCGACGGTTATTCGATTTTCGAACTTCGCGTCCCTTCGTCGTTTATTGGCAAAACGTTGCCCGAATTGAAAATACGCAATAAGTTCGGCGTGGAAGTTTTGATGATTAAGCAAAAAAGCAATTTGATTGAAGAAAACGAAAAGATAATTTTTCCCGATACGAATTACCGTTTCCAACCCGACGACATTCTCGTCCTTTTCGGTTCGGACGAAAATCTAAAAAAGATAAAAGAACTCGCTTAACACACGCCTTTCGGATTTAATTATTAATGTTGTCCCGCCAAGGCGGGATTAAAAAATTATGAATGAATGTTTGATTGATTGGATGAATGGATGAATGGTTGATTGACTGAACGTCCCACCAAGACAAGATTTAATTTGTAATTTGGAATTGAAAAACTCGTCACGCGTTACGCGTCACTCGTCACTTTAATAGAACACGGATGACACGGATTTCATTGGATTTTCACGGATTTAAAATTTTCAGTCCTTGCGAGGAGATTTTTTGCGCAAGCAAAAAGCGACGAAGCAATCTGTAGTACCGTCTCCAAACTAAACAAACACTGTCGTTGCGAGGACACCGAAGGCTTTCGGTTGACGAAGCAATCTGTAGCGCCGTGCGCCGAATAGTCTTTTGCTAACAATTTCGAGAATTTGATTCGTCCCGCCAAACAAAGGCGGGACAAACCAAAGACTAACGGAGCATGGATTCGTGTCATGTCTCCACAGTTAATGAAAAAGATTATTTCTTTCCCGTTATTTTTCTTGTCCTGTCATTTTCTTCGGGTCGAGAATTTCTTTAATTTGTTCTTCGCTCAGAAGTTTTTTTTCGCGAACCAATTCCAAAATTCCTTTACCCGTTTTCAATGCTTCCGCGGCAAGTTCGGTCGCTTTATCGTAACCCAAGACCGGATTTAACGCCGTCACGATACCGATACTTTGTTCAATATATTTTTTGCAAACCTCTTCGTTCGCAGTAATGCCGGAAACGCATTTTTCGTTCAACGTTTTCATGCCGTTGGTTAAAATCATTTGCGATTCCATAACGGCAAGCGCAACCATCGGTTCGTATGCGTTAAGTTGCAATTGTCCCGAATGTGCGCAAAAACTAACGGTAACATCGTTACCGATTACGCGAAACGTAATTAAATTCATCATTTCGGGAATTACGGGATTAACTTTGCCGGGCATAATCGAAGAGCCTGGTTGCATTTGCGGAAGATTGATTTCGAAAATCCCCGTTCGCGGTCCTGAAGTAAGTAAAATTAAATCGCTTGAAATCTTGGACAATTTTGTCGCGAGCGATTTCAACGCGGAAGAATAAACGACGAAACTCTGCAAGTCGGATGTTGCCGCAATCAAATCGGGAGCCGAATAAATCGGTTTGCCAAGCAAGTCGGCAAGTTCTTTTGCGCATTGCTCTTGAAAACCTGGCACAGCATTAAGTTTTGTTCCGATAGCCGTTCCTCCCATATTCACGGCATACAAATATTCTTCCGCGTCTTTAAGGGCTTTAACCTCTCCGCGCAATTGATTTGCAAAAGCGTGAAACTCCTGCCCGAGCGTCATCGGTACGGCATCCTGCAATTCGGTTCTTCCCATTTTTAAGATATTATCGAACTCATCGCCTTTTTTATCGAACGCCTTGATTAAACGATTTAATTCATTCAACAATTTTTCGTTCTCAAGGATAAACGCAACCTTAATCGCCGTCGGATAAAAATCGTTTGTCGATTGCGACATATTAATATCGTCATGCGGTTCTACTGTGTGGTAGTCGCCTTTCGGCTTGCCGAGATATTCAAGCGCAACATTGGCGATTACTTCGTTTGCCGCCATATTTGTGGAAGTTCCCGCGCCGCCCTGATACATATCTATTTCAAATTGGTCATCATACTTTCCTTCCATTACATCCTTACACGCCTTTTCTATTGCGGGCATGATTTTGTTTTCCTTATCGAGCGCGCCGAGTTTGTGATTTGCGCGAGCGGCGGCAAGTTTTACCAATCCGAGCGCTTTGACGAATTCGCGATAGTCGGAGACTTTGTCGTTGCTTATTTTGAAATTTTCCATAGCGCGAGCCGCTTGAACTCCGTAATAAGCGTTAGCGGGAATTTTCTTTTCGCCGAGTAAATCTTTTTCTACGCGAAAATCTTTCTGCGCAAAGACGTTAACAACGCCCGCCAGCAAAATTGCGGTTATTAAAAAATAATTTTTCACCTTCATTACTTCCTCTTTTCAATTAAAAATTAAAAAACGCGCCGAAACTTATTCGGTTCGCCGAACGCGATTGTTCTACGTGTGTTTCCACACCGCCGGGAGTTACTATTCTACCGTCGTAAATATCCGTGCGCTTTCCGTAGTTCCATTCGATTCCCAAAACGATACTTGGTATCGGGTCCCACATAATATTCAGCAACAAATATTGAACTTCGGTCCCCGCGGTGGAATTCAGCGCAAGATAGCCCGGGGTACTTATGGTAAATTGATTTATTTCATTCGACTCGAATTTCGTGTAACCGAGAACAATATTTGCATGCCATTTTTCGGAGAGCCAATGTTCGTACGAAGCCCAACCGCCGAAAGCCTCAACGGCTTTCATATCGCCCACCGCGTTAGGAAGCGCGTCATAATTCATGCCGCTGAACGATACGAGGTAAGTCGCAATTCCTTGTCCTCCTACAAACTGAAATTGTACGGGATTTTGTGTTTTGTCGTTCGTTTTAATATATCCCGAAAACGTAGCTCCGTAACCCGGTACGCTGCGCGTATCGTTGTTATCTTGGTAAGTAAGCGCGCGATAAATTCCCGTAACACGCAAATGTCCGAACGAAAATTTCTGATTTATCGCTCCGATAAAATCGGGAAGCGGTTGTTGCGCTTCCGTTAAACTTGAATCGATTGCGGGGTCGAAGTAAATTTCCGCGCCTGGATTAGCCACCCCGAATTCAAGACGCAAACCGCTGTTACGTTCGAACCAAAAACGCAATTCGGGTTCGCGGCGCCAAACACCGGAACTTGGACCGTCCCACTCCATTACGTTTGGCCAAACTTCTTTATCGCCGAAAAAACTCCAATCTTGCCCGATATGTCCGACAAAACTCCAATCGTTACCAAGGTCGGCGAACTTGTATTCGAACCAAGCGTGTCGCAAACGGAAATGCTTGCTTCCGCCCCAGAAATCGCCTTCAAGATACGCCGTGTAAGTTCCGTGTTCCGTTTCGCTTTGTCCGCGAAAACGAATTTGTGTTTGATGCATATCCATCCAGAAACGCTTTTGGTCGTCGTCTCCCCAAACGGGGATTTTCCCCGCGTTAAAAGTTTCTTCGTACATTCCGCCGTTGATATCGTATGCGCCGTTTAATTTCGCTTTGACCAAAAGGAAATAGTCGTAAAGCGGCTTCCCTTTTACGCTGTCCTTGGAAGTTACTCTGAAATGCGGCGGAGCATTAAAAACGACAGCGTCGGAGTTTAGCGTTTTTCCCGTGCTTTCTTCCGAAGGCTGTGCGTAAAAAATTCCGTTCAACAGAATTAACGAAAATAAAATTACGATTTGTCTTTTCATTCCAAACTCCGATTAATATTTCTCAAAATACTTTTGAATGATTTTCGGGTCTTTCGTTTTCAAAAGCGCAACTTTCAAAAGCACTCTTGCGCGTTGCGGATTAAGTTGATACGACGCGACAAATCCAAGAGCGTCATCATCTATTTCGACATTTCTATCGATAAATCCGGTAGGCACGCGCGAAGCGCGAACGCAAACAACACCTTTTTTTGCGGCACGAGCAAGCGCTTCTTCCGCGGCTTTCGTCATGTTACCGTTTCCTACGCCCGCCACTACAATTCCTTCCGCTCCGTCTTCCACGGCATCGTCAATTAATTGTCCGTCGTTATTCGAATACATGTAAATAATATCGACTTTCGGAAGTTTGTTTACGCCGTCAACGCTGAATTCCGTATCGGCGGTGTAAAGCGTCCACGGCTTACGATAATAATGCGCCTTACCGTAATGAACTTCTCCTATCCAACCGAAACCGGGAGATTGAAAAGTTTCGACGTCCGTTGAACTTGTCTTCAAAAAATCACGCGCGCCGAGAATTTTATCGTTCGCCACCACAAGCACGCCTCTGTCCGCGGCTTCCTTGCTTGCGGCAACTGCAACCGCGTTAAAAATATTTAACGGACCGTCGGCGCTCAAAGCAGTGGAAGGTCTCATCGAACCTGTTAGTACAACTGGCTTTTTGGTCTTAACTACCAAGTTCAAAAAATATGCTGTTTCTTCCATTGTGTCCGTTCCGTGAGTTACAACAATTCCGTCCACATCATCTTTCGCCGCAAGTTCATTTATGCGTTTGGCAAGTTTCAGCCAAACTTTGTCGTTCATTTCCTGACTACCGATATTTGAAATCTGTTCGCCCGAAACTTTTGCGATTTTTTTCAATTCGGGCACGGCGTTAATCAAAACTTCAACTCCGACTTGTCCCGAACTGTAACCCGCTTGTACGTTACTTTCCGCGGAGCCCGCTATTGTTCCGCCCGTTGCAAGAATTACGACATGAGCCTTTTGCGCCGAAACTTGCGCCGCAAACACGAACAATAATACGAGCGTCAAATTTTTAAGAGAGAAATTCCTTTGCATTACTTACCTCCTTTTTATTTCATTGTGATAAACTTAAATACAATTTAAGAAGAATTGAGTTATTTTTCAAAGACATAAAGTCCCATTTAATCTCAGTTAAAAAAGAGTTTGAAATTGCCGCCGCCGCGCAAAAAGAATTGAAGCATAAGAAAATTATGCGCTCCCATATTTTTCAAAATCAAATTAAAATTAAGAAAATTCTTTCTGATTTCAATAGATTTTTTATTCGTGAAAACAGTACGCTTAAAATTTAAAATGCACTTTATGTGCGGTTAAAAAACAAAC
>CAYZMW010000162.1:0-15764 GCA_964479645.1 uncultured Melioribacter sp.
GTTTTTGTTAACGTCGTAGTTTTCTTCTCTATCCCTAATTATTGTGTAAGGTAAAAACTCAGCTGAGTTCTTTACAACGTAGAGTTTACGTAATTTTTGAGAGTAAGCCGGTGAGTTAGAAAAAGAAATAATTGCACTAAAAAGAAATAAAAAAAGAAAGAAATCTTGACGAGAAAGCCTCATTGAAAAACTCACTCCTATTTAAGAGTTAGCAAAAAATGTTTGAGTAAAAATAACTAAAATACCTCGAAAAGAAAATAGAATTACAAATAGAGGACAGAATTCAAAAAATTAGGTTGTTTTTATTAAACAAAAAAGCCGAGACAAAATCTCGGCTTTTTAAGTTAAAATTGTTTTGTTGTGCGGTTCTTTTATTTGATAAGCGGCGCAATAACAAGCGCAACAACGGACATTAATTTTATCAAAATGTTCAACGAAGGGCCGGAAGTGTCTTTAAACGGGTCGCCCACGGTATCGCCGACAACCGCGGCTTTGTGCGCTTCCGTGCCTTTTCCGTACATTTTGCCGTTAATTTCAATTCCGCCTTCGATTTTCTTTTTCGCGTTATCCCACGCGCCGCCTGCATTCGCTTGGAAGATTGCCATCAACACGCCGCTTGCAGTAACGCCGGCAAGCATTCCGGCAAGCATTTCTTTGCTGACAAATCCGACAAGCACGGGCAAAATAACCGCCATCAAACCGGGCACGATCATTTCTTTAATTGCGGCGTGCGTGGAAATTTCAACGCACTTAGCATATTCCGCTTTCGCCGTTCCTTCGCGCAAGCCTTTAATTTCGCGGAACTGACGTCCGACTTCCAAAATCATTTTGTTCGCCGCGCGTCCAACGGCTTTCATCGCCATTGACGAGAACAAAAACGGAAGCATTGCGCCGAAGAACAATCCGCCCATAATTACCGGCTTTGCCAAATCGATCGTTTCGACATTCGCTTGATGCATAAATGCGGAGAACAATGCGAGAGCCGTAAGCGCCGCGGAACCGATTGCAAAACCTTTTCCGATTGCGGCTGTCGTATTCCCAACTGCGTCGAGTTTGTCTGTTCTGTTTCTTACTTCTTCGGGAAGTTCGGACATTTCGGCAATTCCGCCGGCGTTGTCCGAAATCGGACCGTAAGCGTCAACGGCCAATTGAATTCCCGTTACGGAAAGCATTCCGAGCGCGGCAATTGCGATGCCGTACAAATCGGCAAAGTGATACGCTCCGATAATGCTTATTGCAATAATGATAATCGGCAGCGCGGTGGATTGCATTCCGACGCCGAGACCAGCGATAATATTGGTCGCCGCGCCAGTTACGGATTGTTCCGCAATAAGTTGAACCGGTTTGTAATCAATTCCCGTGAAGTATTCGGTAATCAATCCGATGAGCGTTCCCGCGATAAGTCCGATTATCGTTGCCCAGAAAACGCCCATACTTGTGTAAGTAACGTTGTCGAATGTCCACGATTCGGGGAGAAATTGGGTAACAAGAAAATAAAGAGCCACAACCATGAGAGCGGTTGTTCCGAATTCGCCGGTGTTCAAACCTTTTTGCGGATTTCCGCCTTCTTTTACGTTAACGAAAAACGTTCCGATAACGGAAAGCACGATACCGACTGCGGCAATTGCAAGCGGAAGAATTACGGCGGCAAGCCCGATTACATCGACGAAAACAGCGCCGAGCACCATTGTCCCGATAATCGCACCGACGTACGATTCGAACAAGTCGGCGCCCATTCCGGCAACGTCGCCTACGTTATCGCCGACGTTATCGGCAATTGTTGCGGGATTGCGCGGGTCGTCTTCGGGAATACCTTCGTAAACTTTGCCGGCGAGGTCAGCGCCAACGTCCGCGGCTTTTGTGTAAATTCCGCCGCCAACGCGTGCAAAAAGCGCAATTGACGAAGCGCCGAGCGAGAATCCGGCGAGAACGTTAATCACTTTCGCCAAATCCCAGCCGATGTCGTAATAAATCGCAAACAAAATGCTCAAGCCGAGAACGCCAAGACCAACGACGTTCATTCCCATAATGGAACCGCCTGAAAAAGCGATTTTAAGAGCGTTGCCCAATCCGTGCCGTGCCGCTTCGGTTGTCCGTACGTTGGACTTAGTGGCGGAAATCATTCCCAAATATCCCGCCGCCGCCGATGCGGTCGCTCCTACAAGAAACGAAATCGCTATCATCCAGGAAGAATCGGCTTTGCCCGAATTCGAAAATCCCAACAGCACCGCAACGGCAATTACAAAGATGCTCAGCACCTTGTATTCGGCTTTCAGAAAAGCGATTGCGCCTTCTTTGATGTTGTTGGAAATTTCAACCATTTTTTCGTTTCCGGCGCTTTGTTTTCCAATCCAGGAAAACTTAATCGCGGAATAAAGCAATGCCAAAACTCCCGACAACGGAATTAAATAATAAAGTCCGTTCATGTTTGTGACTCCTTATCAAATTTTTGATTTTTGATGCTTAAAAGATTTGCCATTCCGGCATATCCGTTTGTAATAAACGCTTCTACCAATTCCACAGCGTCCTCAATTTTTTCATCCACTATTTTTTGCGTTTCTTCGTCGAATTTGCTTAAAACGTAATCCGCCATTTCTCCTTTTTTGAAATCCGCTCCTATTCCGAACCTCAATCGCGGAAAAGCGTCCGATTCAAGCGAATAGATAATCGAATGCAAGCCGTTGTGTCCGCCGTCGCCTCCTTTGCTACGCACTCTGATTTTACCCGGCGGTAAATTCAAATCGTCAACCACCACCAAAAAATCTTCGATATTTATTTCATACAAATCGAACAATTGCGCCGCCGCAATTCCGCTTGCGTTTACGTAAGTTGTCGGCTTCACCAAAAAAAAATAGGAAGCGAACTTTTGTCCGCTTCCCGCAATGTAAAAATCTCCTTTGCCTTCGGTAAATTCCAAACCGTGTTTTTCGGCAAATCTATCCAGAATTTCAAACCCGATATTGTGTCGGGTGCTTTCGTATCTTTTACCGGGATTGCCCAGTCCGAAAACAATTTTCAGAGACAATTGTTTTTACTCTTCTTCGTCAGACTTTCCTTTTCCGATAACTTCGGGTTCAGCCGGAGTTTCTGTATCCGCGGTTTCTTCTTCCTCTTCGTCGCGCGCACCGACGCACGTTACAAGCATCGTATCTTCGGGCATCAAAATTTTAATGCCTTCATAATTCAAATCGCCTACGGTAATTGTATCGTTTATGTCAAGGTCCGACAAATCGATTTCAAGCGATTCGGGCATGTTTTTGGGCAAGCAGGAAATCAAAACTTTGTGCATGGTGTGTTGCAATTGTCCGCCTTTCTTCACGCCGATTGCGTCGCCCACGAAGTGAAGCGGAACTTCCACTTCCATTTCTTCGCCGACCGTTACTCCGTACAAGTCGAAATGAATGACTTTGTCGGTAACGGGGTCGAATTGTACGTCTTTGATTATGCAGCGAATTTCCTCGCCGTCGTCTATCGAAAGAAGCGCCATGTGATTTTCGGAAGTGTAAATGAACGGATTGATGTCGCCCGCTTTAATTAAAATACTTACGGGTTCTTTCCCTTTCGAATAATACACGCCCGGAATAAATCCGTCTCTTCTACTTTGCTTTAATTCGCCTTTCGTTTTAAAGTCTCTTTTCTTTGCCGCTAATTTAATTTCAGCCATAATTCTGTACCTCTTATATCTTTTCTATTCTTTATTAATTTCAAACAAAGAACTAACCGACTGATGTCGATTAGAACGAATAATCGCTTCGGCAAGAATGCCCGAAGCGGTCTTCACTTTTATTTTATTTCCCGAATAACCTTTTTTCAAAGGTAACGTATCGGTTACGTAAAGTTTGTCTATTTCCGAATTTTCAATTCTTTCGTATGCGGCTCCCGAAAGTACGGGATGAGTAATAGCCGCGTAAATTTTCAATGCGCCGTGTTCTTTAAGCGCTTTAACGGCGTTGACAAACGTTCCCGCAGTGTCAATTATATCATCAATAATAAGAACGTTGCGGTCTTTAACGTCACCGATTATGTTCATAACCACCGATTCGTTCGGATTGGGACGACGTTTGTCAATAACCACCAAATTCAAATCCAAAAATTTTGCATAAGCCCGCGCCATTTTTATTCCGCCTACATCGGGCGAAACCACCACCATGTTTTTATCGAAATCTTCGAACACGCGAAAGAAAATCGGGGAAGCGTAAAGGTGGTCGAAAGGAATATCGAAAAAACCTTGAATTTGCGGAGCGTGCAAATCCATCGTAATCACCTTGTCGGCTCCCGCGTGAACAAGCATGTTGGCAACCAATTTCGCGGCAAGCGAAACGCGCGGTTGATCTTTTCTGTCTTGTCTCGCGTATCCGTAATACGGAATTACCGCCGTTATGCGCCTTGCAGAAGCGCGTTTAGCGGTATCTATCATCATTAAAAGTTCAAGTAAATTTTCCGCCGGCGGATTTGTGGATTGAACAATGAAAACATCTCGGCCGCGCAAATTCTCTTTGTACTTAACCCAAATCTCGCCGTCGCTAAATCTCTTAATCTCAACTTTCCCGGGCTCAAGACCGATGTAATCGACAATTTTAGCGGTTAATTCGCGACTTGAAGTCCCGGAAAAAATTCTCGGGCCGAAATCCATTTTTCATCACTAATATTTGAAACAGATACAAAATATAATGAAAAAAAAAAGGTATGTCAATTTTAAGTGTTTTTGCGAAAAAACGTTACGACGGCAACCTATTCCGTCTTTTTTAATGTCGCTAAAAATAAAAAAATAATTACATTTACATAAATAAAATAAAGGAACAATAATGATAGATAAAGAATTACTCGAAATTCTCGTTTGTCCTTTATCCAAGGCGGAACTTGTCCTTGACGGCGAATTTCTTGTTTCCACCGACCCTGAAACGCGCCGACGTTATCGCATCGAAGATGATATTCCGATTATGTTGATTGACGAATCGGAGGAACTCGACCTCGAAACGTGGCGCGAAATCATGCGAAAACACGGCAAAATAACGGAATGATTGTAAAAACTTCTCCCGATGAAATCGTTTCTTTTTTCACCGACGCGGCGAATTACTCGGGCAAGTGCGACGCGGTTTACTTTCCCGAATCGAAAGAAGACGTTATCGAAATTTTAAGAAAAGCGAATTCCGAAAAAACAAAAGTTACGATTTCGGGAAACGGCACGGGACTTACCGGCGCGCGCGTTCCCGAAGGCGGAATTGTCCTTGCGACCGATTATTTGAACCGAATAGTTAATATTGATAAAGCGAATAAAATCGCCGTTGTCGAACCTGGCGTTACGCTTTCCGAATTTAAGAAAATCGTAAGTGAAAACAGTTTGTTTTATCCGCCCGACCCGACGGAAAACGAATGTTACGTGGGCGGAACGATTGCGACAAACGCAAGCGGCGCGAAATCGTTCAAATACGGAGCGACGCGCGTTTTCGTAAATGCGCTTGAAATCGTTTTGCCAAGCGGGGAACTTGTCAATTTGCGCCGCGGTGAAATTTTCGCCGAAAATAATTCGCTTATTCTGAAAACCGAAAGCGGAAAAAAGATTAAACTCGATTTGCCGAAAGTCAACATGCCGAAGACAAAACACGCGGCGGGTTATTACATTAAGCCGAACATGGACGCTCTCGATTTATTCATCGGCGCGGAAGGAACGCTCGGCGTGGTCACTAAAGCGGAATTGCGGTTGCTCGATGCGCCGAAGAAATTTATTTCAGCCGTGATTTTCTTTTTCGACGAAAAAGACGCGCTCGATTTTATCGCCTCGGCACGGAATTTTTCTTATGAAAAAAGAAGCGGCGGGAATTCGTTGATTGACGCGCTTGCGCTTGAATATTTCGACAAACGTGCGCTTGCTTTTTTGCTTGACGATTTTCCGAATATCAAGGAAATTCACAAAGCGGCGGTTTGGTTCGAACAAGATATTACGAACGACGCGGAAGACGAAATTACGGAAGCGTGGTTCGAACTAATCGAAAAATATTCGGGCGACGCCGAAAATTCATGGTTTGCCGTGGACGAAAAAAAACGTCGCGAATTTCAGCATTTTCGTCACGCTGTTTCGCAGAAAATAAGCGAATTTATCGCGCGGAAAGGATTTAGAAAAGTCGGAACGGACACGGCGGTTCCGCATGAAAAATTCAAGGAATTTTATTCCTTTTCGGAAATGCTTGTTGAAAAAAGCGGATTGAATTTCGTAATATACGGACACTTCGGCGATTCTCACATGCACTTGAATATGTTGCCCGAAAACGAAACGGAATTTTCGAAAGCGAAATTATTGTACGGCGAAATCTGCAAAAAAGCGGTTGCGCTCGGAGGTACGGTTTCGGCGGAACACGGCATCGGTAAATTGAAAAGAGAATATCTCGAAATGATGTATTCGGAAAAAGAACTTCGCGGAATGGCGAAAATCAAAAAAACGCTTGATGAAAATCTTATATTAAATTACGGAAATATTTTCTCTGAAAAATATTTTAATTAGATTTGTAGTCTTATTTAAAACTAATTCATAAAACAAAAGGGTGAACAATGAAGAAAACATTACTAATCGCGTTAATTTTTTCGGGAATATTATTCGCACAGGATGCGCCGAAAAGCGGTTGGACGAACAAACTTGCCGTCGGATTGGGAGTAGGGCAAATCGCTTATTCCAATTGGACGAAAGGCGGCGAAGACCAATTGTCTTGGACTTTCAATTTAACGGGAAGTTCGGTTTACGAAAATTCCTCGTTAAAATGGGATAACGCACTAAAAGTTTCTTACGGGAAAAACCAAACGGGCGACGGAATAAACAAAACCATGCAAAACGATTTACTGTTCAATTCACTCCTCTCAATAAAATCGGGCTGGGCTCTCGATTATTTTGCGGGCGTCAACGTGATTACGCAAATCGCTCCGGGTTACAGTTACGACGCGCCTCAAGCCGTTCAAATCAACGGTTTGTTCGACCCCGCTGACGTAACGGAATCCGTCGGATTGGTTTACTCCAAAGGCGATTATTTCAAATCGCAACTCGGTTTGGGTTTCCACGAAGTTTTTGCGGGCACTTATTATGCAAAGACGGACGACCCGACAACTGAGGAAATCGAAAAATCGATATTCGAAACGGGTATCGAAAGTATCACGACATTCAGGTGGGACATTGCGGAAAATGTTTCGTGGGCGTCTTACTTACGACTCTTCAGCGCTTTCGACCGTTTGGACACTTGGGACGTAAGATGGGACAATACGTTGGTCGGGAAAGTTAATTCTTGGCTCAACGTAAACATCACATGGATTGTGGTTTACGACGTAACCGAAAGCCTTAAAACCCAAGCCAAAGAAGCGCTTCAACTCGGCATTTCGTACAATATACTTTAAGAACCGATTTTGAATTTCACACGGCGGGCGATTTTGTCCGCCTTTTTTATTATGAAACGTTTTCGAAATGTTCTATTTCGGGCGAATCCTTGTTTAGTAAAATCGCCACAACGTCAATTCTAACCGCATCGAAATCCAATTCCGCTTCGTTTTCGATTATAAAATTTTCCGCCGCCTTTTTTATTTGCTCCAACTTGCCATGCGTAACCGCTCGTTCGGGTTCGCCGAAGTTTTTATTCCGTCTCGTCTTAACTTCGACGAAAACCAACTCTCTTCCGTCCAAAGCGACGATGTCAATTTCCGCTCTGTCGAAACGATAATTTCGCGCCAGGATTTTCATTCGTTTATTTTCGGTAAGAAATTTCGCGGCGACATCTTCGCCTTTTTTGCCCGTTACAATATTTTTCAAACGCTTAACCGCCACCGTTTTTACGATACGAACGAACTATTTTCGCTCCGCCCTTGTTAAATCGAAAGTTTATTTTTTACTTTTTAATTCCTCGATTTTCGCCTTGAATTTTTCGGCGTTGTCCGGTTCTTTTTCAATTAGTTTTTCGTAAACTTCAATCGCTTCGTCAAACGCGCCTTGATTTTCATAAACCGTCGCAAGCGTTTCCGAAACAAACTCGTCCGTCTCTATTTCCTCGTCCTCTTTTTCGGGAAGAATTTCCTCGTTCAATTCCCGCAAAATCGGGTCGGCGTTTCCAAGAAGCGTTTTTTCGCCGGAAAGTAATTTTTCGAAATAATTCTCCAATACTTCCGAAGAAAAAATTTCACGTGCGCGCGCAAGTTTCTTTTCGGCTTCCGCATTCTCGCCTTCCGAAATCAAAATTTTGGCGTAAAGGTAATACGCGGCGGCGTAATCGGGATAAAGCGATAGTCCTTCGTCAAGAATTTTTTTCGCTTCCTCGATTTTCCCTTCGATGAATTTCTTTTCCGCTACAACTGCAAAAAGCGGCGTGGAATTATCACGCTCGTAAATCAATTCGGACTTTTCCCTGAACTCGTTAAAATTCTGCATTTCAACTCCTTTTTCTACGAAGAAAATTTGCTTTTACCGAAAGATAAAAAACCGAACCGAAACCGAACAGATAAATCGCGCCGAAAGGAATTGCGGAATATTGTTTCAGCGCAACGGCAAGAATTATCGCAACCAAACTGTAAAGCGCAAGAAGAAACTCGGCAACGGCAATAAAATCAAGGCGAAACGCACCGAAATATTTTTTGTCCGTAAATTTATCCTCCTTGCTTGAAATACCGAATTTCGGCGTGCGCACAAATTCGTTGTCGTTTTTAATTAAACCTTCGAAAATCGCTTTCGTGTTATTAATGGCAAGTCCCATACTTCCCGAAAGGAAAAGCGGGAAAAGCAAAACCGCTTTTTTCCAATCGCCGTAAATTTCCTTTTGCGCGTAAACGAAAAAAATAAAGGAAAGGAAAAGACTAACAAGAAAAACCGACGCCGCGTTAAGATACATTTCATAAACGCCGTTTGTTTTAAGTAAAAGAACGGGCGTAGCCATCAACGCAAGCGCAAGAATAAGCGGAAAAACAACGTGCGCCGTAAGGTGAAAAGTCCCTTGTAATTTTACGGAAAGCGGAAGACGGGTTTTCCACAGCGCGGGAAGAATTTTGCGCGCCGCCTGAACCGTTCCTTTCGCCCAGCGATACTGTTGCGATTTCAAAGCGTTCATTTCCGCGGGCAATTCGGCTTTGGTTTCGTAATTGTTCAGATAAACGAATTTCCAGCCTTTCATTTGCGCGCGATAACTTAAATCGACATCTTCGGCGACGGTATCGGCGTGCCAATTGCCGGCGTCCAAAATGCACTCTTTTCGCCAAACGCCGCCCGTGCCGTTGAAATTAATGAACAATCCTTTTCTGTTTCGCACGGTTTGTTCGATTACGAAATGATTGTTCAACGCAAGCGCTTGCAACTTCGTAAGCAGAGAATAATCTTCGTTCAAGTGTCCCCAGCGCGTTTGCACCATTCCGATTTCGCGCGAAACGAAATAAGGAAGCGTCCGTTTCAGAAAATCGGGCGCGGGAACAAAATCGGCGTCGAATATTGCGATAAAATCGCCTTTTGCGAATTGCAATCCGTATTTAAGCGCGCCCGCTTTGTAGCCGGTTCTTTCCGCTCTGCGAATTACTTTGATATCGTAGCCTTCTTGTTTTTTTCTTTCGACAATCGCATCAATTAGTTCGCGCGTTTCGTCGTCGGAATCGTCAAGCACTTGAATTTCAAGGTATTCGCGCGGGTAATCGATTGCGCACACCGAATTTATTAGTCGTTCCGCAACGTAAAATTCGTTGTAAATCGGCAATTGTATTGTAACGTATTTTAATTTAAGCGGCGCTTTCTTCGGCGGATCCGCGTGCATTTTTTTTCTGTAATGAATAAGAAGAAAAAAACTGTTTACCGCGTAAAGCGTAACGGCGCTTAAAAAAGCGATATATGTAATTATTAAAAAAGTGTTCATAATTAGGTTTAAAAAAACATTAAATGAGAAATAATAAATTATCGGATATGATAAAGAAAAGAAACGAACAATTATTTTTTCTTTTTCGATTTCTTAACAAGAACAATTCCCAAAATGAAAATAACAATCTGTCCTGCCAAAATTCCGTAACCGCTTGCCGTCAAATCAAACGAATTCATCAAATAATAAACGAATTGCAATAAATGGTAAGACGAATACAAGATTAAAATTATCCCAATTGCAAAAATTATTTTTTTCATATTTGCTTTAATCCGTATGAGCCGTCAAAAATTCGACGGCTCATTTAAGAAAACGAAATCTACTTTTTGACTATCGTGGTTGTGGGCGTATAAATTCCAAAAGTGATAGCGGCTAAAAATCCGTCAAAGAACGTCATAACTTCGGTAACTTGAAAATCTTTGGTATCGCCCGCCATTTTTTGCGGGTCGGAAACCTTTCCCGCTATCAATCCGTAAAGGAAAAAGTTGTTTGTTTCTTCCACCGTTTCACCGCTTTTGGGTCCATCTCCGATAACGAAAGTATGGGAATAACAGGACGTCAAGGTAAACGACAAAAGCAAAACACCAATTAAGAATTTCATTTTATATTTCATGTGGCCTCCTTGAATTTAGTGAGTAAAAAACGGTTTATAAATATAAAAAAATACCGTTAAATTTTTGTACCCCCGGCAGGAATCGAACCTGCGCACAAGGTTCCGGAGACCTTTGCTCTATCCACTGAGCTACGGGGGCGAATTTTTATTTTTCATTACGGAACGGGGTCGTGTCCGTGTCCTCCCCAAGGATGACAGCGCGCAACGCGTTTTACGCTGAGCCAACCGCCTTTAAGTATTCCGTACTTTCTGAGCGCCTGCAAGGAATATTCCGAGCACGTCGGAATAAATCTGCACGTCGAAGGCAAGACGGGCGAAATAAACATCTGATAACCGCGGATTAAAAACATCAGCGGATAAGCGAGCGCTTTTACCGTAAACCAATAAATTCTAAGCGCCGTCGATTGCGATATTTCTTTTTCCGCATTTGTCGCCATCTTTACATGCTGATAATATCGTTGTAAATAATAATCGCCGTAAGCAAAAGAAGCAAAACAAAACCGATATTTTGTATCGCCATTTTAACTTTAATGGAAAGTTCGCGACGCAAAACCGCTTCGATTAAAACGATTACCAAATGTCCGCCGTCAAGTCCGGGAAACGGAATAATATTTATTATCGCCAAACTCAAACTGAGCGCCGCGAGGAAATAGAGAAACGAAATCATTCCGTTCTCCGCCGATTTCGCCGCGAATTTCGCAATCTTCACTGGTCCGCCGAAAGCGGAACCGAAAGCGATATCGCCTTTGACCACTTTCTTTATCATCGTGTACGTAAGAAGCGTGTAATCGCGAATGTTTACAAGCGCTTGTTCGAACGCTTCGAAAAATCCGTAGCGACGATAAGAAACTTTTCCCGTGTAAGTTTCCGAAAGACTAACGCCGATAAGTCCGTCCATATTCGGCGTAACGCTGAGCGTCAGCGTGTCGGAATCGCGCACCAAAGTAACGGGGATAGTTTGCTCCTTGTGCGACGAAACTATTTTAATTACGTCGTGAACCGATTTCAACGGCTGATTGTTTATCGAAAGCAAAATGTCGCCGTCCTTAATTCCCGCATCTTCAGCGGGGGAATTGTCCATTACCATATTGATAACGGGACGCGTGTCGCCGATGGGCAAAAAGTAACCGTTTTTTGCAATCTCTTTGATTTTCCGCGCGGAAACCGTAAGCGTCGTATCTTTTCCGTTTCTTAAAATTTCTATTTCTGTTTTTTCTTTTTCGCCCGAAATCAATTCGGAAAGAACGCTTTCCCAATCGTTTACTTTTTCGCCGTTAATCGCAAGAATTTTATCGCCGGTTCTGAAACCGAGAGAATAAGCCGCGGTTGTATCCGCAACAGTTCCGATTTTTGTCGTTTCAATTACCTGACGCCCTTGGAAGTAATTTATCCCCCAAAAAATCGCGATTGTAAGAAATAAGTTCATCAGCACGCCGGCAATGAGAACAAAAATTTTCTTCGGCGTGGATTTGGAACGAAATTCCCAAGGTTGCGGTTCGGTTGTTGCGTAATCCTTATCATAATTTTCGTCAATTATTCCCGCTATTTTTACGTATCCGCCCAAAGGCAAAAGCGAAACGCGGTAATCCGTGTTTCCGTTCAATTCCAAATCTTTCGGCAAATCCCCGAAAGAAAAACCGGTAACCTTGTTCCAGCCGAAAAGCCTTTTGCCGAAACCGATTGCGAAAACGTCAACGCGCATTCCGCTTAATTTAGCGGCGGCGAAGTGTCCGAATTCGTGAATGAAAACGAGAATTCCTATCGTTATCGCAAAATATAAAATGTAATCCATTATTTTCCTTTAATTAAATTTTTTGCAAACATACGCGTTTGATTATCACATTCGAAAAGGGTTTCGAGATTATCGATTTTTTCAAATGTGATTTTATCAAGCGCCGATTTTATTATTTCGGAAATTTGCGTAAATGTTATCTCTCCTTCGAGAAACGCGCGAACCGCAATTTCGTTTGCGGCGTTCAAAATGCACGGCGCGTTTCCGCCTTCTCTTATCGCGGCGAAAGCGAGTTGCAAATTTACGAATTTTTCAAAATCCGGTTCAAAAAACGTCAGTTCGCGCAATACGGGAAATTCAGTTGTAACGAAATCGCTTTCAAAACGTTCGGGATAACTGAGCGCGTACTGAATGGGAACGCGCATATCGGGCAAACTCAATTGCGCCTTTATCGAACCGTCAACGTATTCCACCATCGAGTGAATTATCGATTGCGGATGAACAAGAACTTCGATTTTATCAAGCGGCATATCGAAAAGCCAATGCGCTTCGATTACTTCGAGCCCTTTGTTCATCATCGTCGCCGAATCAATCGTAACCTTGTTTCCCATTTTCCAGTTCGGATGCGCGAGCGCTTCTTTTACAGTAGCGTGTTTCAGTTGTTCTTTCGGCTTGTCGAAAAACGGTCCGCCGGAAGCGGTCAAAATTAATTTCCGAACGTGCGAAAGACTTTCGCCTACAAGCGATTGAAAAATGGCGCTGTGTTCGGAATCAACGGGTAAAATTTCGCTTGCGTGCTCTTTTGCAAGGCGATTGATTATTTCGCCCGCGACGACAAGCGTTTCTTTATTTGCAAGCGCAATTCGTTTTCCGCGTTTAATCGCTTCGAGCGTCGGCGCTAATCCTGCGAAGCCTACAAGCGACGCCACGAGAATATCGTAATCACCGCTCTTTGTCACATCGATTAAACCTTGCGCGCCGAGAAGAATTTCGCCTTTGAAATTACTTGTTTTCGCAAATTTATTCGCGGCGACCTTATCGGTAATTACAACCACTTGCGGATTAAATTCTTCGACTTGCACCGCCAACAGTTCGACGTTTTTGTTTGCGGTTAATCCGAAAACATTGAACTTACCGGGAAATTTGCGCACAACATCAAGCGTATTTACGCCGATTGAGCCCGTTGAACCGAGTATTAATAAATTTTTCATTTTTCCAAAATATTTAAGCCTATAAAAATACGAAATTTCTTTGCCCTTTTTTAAGGAAAATCTTTCGAGAATAAAAAGGCTAACAGTTAACTCCCGCCGTGGCGGAACAAAAAGCAAAATTTTAAATAGCGTTAAGCGCTTTTTCAGTGAACAGTTAACAACGAACAGTGAACAATTCCCCCTATGCCGTCTGTAATTACGACCCACGCAATTGGCGGGGGCGCAACGTTGTATGAGAAGATAACCGATGCTCCACGAGTAAAGAGAACTCTAATCCCGCTGGGAAGTCCAACTTATAATAGCGATGTTGAGGCGTTTCACGGATTAATGGAGCGGGAGTTTTATGATATGGAAGAAAATGGATGTAAGGGATTTTTTAGAGAAATTATTTACGTATATGAGTTATTTTAACATACGAAGAAAGTTTAGATATAAGAATGGAAGAACGCCTTTGGAGATATTGATTGAAGATAGAAAATTAACGAATGGAAGAGCGGTAAAACTTGCGTTGTTTTATCCGGTAATTCTTGATTATCTTACGCCATTAATTCTTTATTTTTTCTTTAACCGGATACCATCTGTTGAGTAAGACAAATGTATTTTTTAATATTATATTTTTTAATTTAGTAATCCGAACCGCATTTTCAGACAATGGCAGAAAATCTTAACGAAAACAGAGTAATTGTTGCAATGAGCGGCGGCGTTGATTCGTCGGTGGTTGCCGCAATTTTAAAAGAAAAAGGCTACGATGTTATCGGGATTACGATAAAAACTTGGGGCTATATGGAAGATTCGGCGGGCGCTCCGAAGCACGAAAACGCCTGTTGTTCGCTCGATGCGATTTTCGACGCCAAGGCGGTGGCGCGCCAATTCGATTTTCCGCATTATGTTGTGGATTTTTCGAAGCGCTTCGAAGAAGTTGTGATTTCCGATTTCATCGAAGAATATCTGAAAGGACGCACGCCTAATCCTTGCATTATTTGCAATAGAAAAATCAAATGGGAAGAACTTTTGACGGAAGCGGATAAATACGGCGCAAAATATATTGCAACGGGACATTACGCGGAGACAGGGTTCAACGAAAAAAGCGGGCGATACTTTTTACGCAATGCAACAGATGCTCACAAAGACCAAACTTACGCGCTTTGGGGATTGACGCAAGAAAGTTTAAGCAGAACTCTTTTACCGCTCGGCAAGTACACGAAAGCCGAAGTGCGACGCCTTGCGGAAAAGTACAAATTGCAAATCGCGAAAAAGCCGGACAGCCAGGAAATCTGTTTCGTTACTGACAACAATTACGAGCGTTTTATCCGCGAAAGAGTTCCCGAAAGAGTTAAAAAACTTGAAGGCGGCGACATTATTTTTCACGGCAAGGTTGTGGGAAAACACAAAGGTTTGCCGTTTTACACAATAGGACAGAGAAAAGGTATCGGGGTTACGTTTCCGTTTCCCGTTTATGTGAAAAAAATTGATGTTGAAAAAAACATTATCGAAATCGGCAAAAAGGACGAACTCTTTTCGCACGAAGTTACCGTGAGTGATTTGAATATGGTCACGGTCGGAAGCCTTGAAAAAGGCGCGGAAATTTTAGGGAAAATCAGATATAAAGATAACGCCGCGCACGCCGAAGTGCTTGAATTTACGGGGGAAAAACTCGTCGTCCGATTTTACGACCCGAAACTCGCCGTTACGCCCGGACAATCCGCGGTTTTTTACGATGAAAACGGTTACGTTCTCGCCGGCGGGATAATTCAATAAAAAAGCCGCAAGAGATTGCGGCTTATCGAGCGGAAAGGGTGGGATTCGAACCCACGGAACGGCGGTAGCCGTTCACACGCTCTCCAGGCGTGCCAGTTCAACCACTCCTGCACCTTTCCGTTAAAAGAACAAATTTTGAGTTGCTAATATATAAAATTTAAGTTTTTTTCGAAAAATCTTTCTTTGGAAATATCGATGGATTTTGCGAATTGAAAGGCAAATAGGACAAGGATAACACCAAATTTAAACGGATTTTCACGGATTTAAAATGTTTGCCTCGTCCTTGCCGACTTCGTCGGCTCGTCCTCGCAATGACGCGAAAAATTCAACATTTTTTCAATCCCGCCTTGGCTGGACAACCATTCATTCAATCAATCATTCAACATTCATAATTAAAAAAATCGTGTCATCCGTGTTCTATCTAAACCTTACTTCATCAAAATCATTTTTCTGGTTGCGACAAAATCACTTGCGCGCAAAGTGTAGAAATAAATTCCGCTCGGCAAATTTCTCGCGTCGAATTGCACCGTGTAATTTCCGGGAGTTTGCTCTTTGTTTACAAGTGTCGCCACTTTTTGTCCAAGTGCGTT
>CAYZMW010000163.1:0-13553 GCA_964479645.1 uncultured Melioribacter sp.
AGAAATTCGAGCACGCGCTCCCAAATCGTTTCGTTGAAAACGAGTTCGGTGCCGAAATATTTAACGACAGCGCTTTTAGTCACGTCGTCATGCGTGGGACCGAGTCCGCCGGTCATCACTACAAGTTCGGCTTGACTAAAAGCGGCGTCGAGTTCGCGCGTGATTTCGTCGATACTATCGCCGATTGCAACCATTTTCACGACTTCCACCGAAACTTCGTTCAATCTGTCGGCAATGTACGCCGCATTGCTGTTTACAATTTGTCCGATTAATATTTCGTCGCCAATGCTAATTAAATATGCTTTCATTTTTATTATTTATTTTATGAATAAAAAAATTATCAAACGCCACGTAACGTTAGCGTAAATTCCCGCGATAACGTCGTCGAGCATAATTCCCAAACCGCCTTTTAACTTTTCCGCATTGCGAACCGGAAACGGTTTGAGAATATCGAAAAATCTCCAAATGAAAAATATAAAAATTATCGAATAAAGATTTATATCAATGAAAAGAAAAGCGAGCCACGTTCCTACGAATTCGTCGAGCACAAAAATGCCTGGATCTTTACCGAACCGCGCTTCGAATTTGTCTCCGATTTTTATTCCCCAAAAGAAAAAGAGAACCGATGCAAGCGCAAGAAACGAATTCCCGAGCGGAAGGAAAAACAACGCGACAAGACTTCCCGCCGTTCCGCTTGCAAAAGGCGAATAGCCGGAATAAAAACCGGTTCCTAAAAATATTTCAATCTTATTCGGTTTCACGCGAAAACAATTTTTTGAAGAATGATTTGTTATAAATGAAATAATCGAGCAAGGTGTAAAGCGTAAGCAAAGTTATGGCGAGCATCGCCCAGTAGCGAAATTCCGCGTTCGCAAGGAACTCCGCAACGCCTTGAATTTTCGGATAGCGCGGGACAAGTTTTTCGAGAAAATAAACGAAGACGAGAAAATAAAGAAAAGCCATTTGCGCGAAAGTTTTAATTTTAGCGACGTAACTTGTCGCGAAATCCCAGCCGTTCCATTCAGCGATTATTCTGAAAATCGTCGTCAAAAAATCGCGGACAATAATTATTGCTACCATCCAAAACGGCAACCAGTCGATGATTACAAAACCGAGAAAAGCCGCCGAAGTTAAAATTTTATCGGCAAGCGGGTCGAGAAATTTTCCCCATTCGGTAATGTAATTGAACTTTCGCGCAAGCCAACCGTCGTACCAATCCGTTAATGCGGCGATAACGAAAACGAAAACCGAAATGAGATTGAGCGTCAAATCGTCGCTCAAAAACAAATAAAGAAAAATCGGCGTCAAAACAATTCGCGCCACCGTTAACTGATTGGGTAAAACCATTTTCTCCGCAAGTTAAATGTTTGAAATTGCGAAAAGTCGCAAAGCATTAACCGAGTTTTCTCAAATAGCCGTATTCGTAAATGCCCGTGTGGTGTCCGTCTTTCCAAAAAATATTGAGAGCGTAATTTCCCACGACTTTAATATCGGCTATTTCGTAACTCTTGCCGAGTGAAAGCGGTTTGAACGGCAACGAACCGCTTTTAGTTTCCACTTTCTTTTTTTCTCCGCTTTGACATTCGGCGCAAGGACACGCGTCGCGAAGCACTTGCAAATCAATTCGCGTTTCGCTGTTGTCGTCCCAAAGAATATATAAAAATTGCTGATTCTCAACTTTGATTTTTACAGGATTCATACTTCGTCCTTTCCGGTCAATATTTTCAACGCTTCGAGATATTTCAATCGTGTGTTTTCAATGATTTCGTCGGGTAATTTCGGCGCGGGCGGTTTTTTATCGAAATTAATTGAAAGCAAATAATCGCGGACGTATTGTTTATCGAAACTCTTTTGGCTTCCGCCCGGCGCGTATTCTTCCTTAGGCCAAAAGCGCGAAGAATCGGGCGTAAGAAGTTCGTCAATCAAAATAATTTTCCCGTCGTAAAAGCCGAATTCCATTTTCGTGTCGGCAATGATAATGCCGCGTTCGTAAGCGTAATCGTACGCTTTTTTATAGATTTCAAGCGCGGTTCGCTTAATAAAATCGTACGTTTCCTTTCCCACAATCTCCGCGGCGCGCTCTTCCGTAATGTTTTCGTCGTGTTCGCCGATTTCCGCTTTCGTCGAAGGCGTAAAAATCGGTTCGGGAAGTTTATCCGATTCACGCAAACCTTTCGGCAGTTCAATGCCGCAAATCGTTCCCGTTCGTTGGTAATCTTTCCAGCCCGAGCCGGAAACGTAGCCGCGCACAATCGCTTCGAGCGGAATGAGTTCCGCCTTTTTCACAATCATCGAGCGCCCGCGAAGCACGTCAGCATAAGGCTTGCACGCTTCGGGAAATTCTTCCGCTTCCGTTGTTATTACGTGATTGTCGATTATGTCTTTCGAAAAATCGAACCAAAATTTTGAAATCTGCGTCAGTATTTTGCCTTTATCGGGAATTCCGTCGTTCATTATTACGTCGAATGCGGAAATTCTGTCGGTCGCCACAAATAAAAGTTCGTCGCCCAAGTCGTAAATATCGCGGACTTTCCCGCGCTTGAGCAAGTTCAGACTTTCGAAATCAGTGTTCAATAAGGCGTTCATTTTGCTTTATTTTTTTGATTGAAAGAGAAAATATAAAGAAATCCGAATAATCGAATTAAGGTTTTTTAGCGCGTTCCAAATTGATTTTCCTTTCCGCATTTTAAAAAGAAAAAACGCTCCAACGAGCGCGGGAAATTTTGTAGCGCATACGGGATTCGAACCCGTGATCTCCGCCTTGAGAGGGCGGTGTCCTAGACCGCTAGACGAATGCGCCGAAAAAGTAATCGTAAATATAAAAGATTTTTCCGACACGCGGAAAGAATTGTAACGCGACAATTTTTAATGATGAATTATGAATGTTGTCCCGCCGTAGCGGGATTAAAAAATGATGAATGAATGTTTGATTGGATGATTGGTTGATTGAATGATTGAATTAGAAGTTAGGAGTTAGGAGCAAGTCCCGACAAGTCGGGATAGAATTGTGCACTACTGTCCGCTGTACGCTAAACGCTATTTTTAATTTGGAATTTGTAGTTTAGATAGCACGCTGATTTGACTGATTATTTATGATTTAAACTGATTATCAGTCCTTATCATAACCAATCAGTTTAATCTGCGTCCTATTTTAATAGAACACGGATGACTCTGATTTTATCGGAGTTTCACGGATTTAAAAATTTCAAGTCCTTGCGAGGACGCGCCGACGAAGTCGGCAAGGACGAAGGAATCTGTAGTACTACTGGGCCGAATAGTCTTTCGCTGACAAACCGACAGATTGCTTCCCCCGCCGTTGGCGGGTTCGCAAGGACCGACGGTATTTGACGAAATCGTAATGACAGACGAAAAGATTAAACTCCGCTTTTACTTCTCTAAACCGGATACCATGTGTTGAGAGTTTACACAAATTAAAACTTTTAACTTGATATTTGTTGCGGTTCTAACTTTTTTAATACTTTGAATTTTACAAATAATGTAAATTGCTTTTCGACGAAAAACATTACAAATTCATGTATCAGGCTCTTCTCGAAGCGGAAAACGCCCTTGAAAAAGGGGAAGTGCCTGTAGGCGCGGTTGTTGTAAAGGACGGAACTATCATAGGGCGCGGATACAACCAAACCGAAACCTTAAAGGATGCCACCGCACATGCGGAAATGATTGCGCTCACCGCCGCAATGAATCGCCTGAACGATAAGTTTTTAACCGATTGCGATATTTATGTAACTTTGGAACCGTGCTTGATGTGCACGGGAGCGTTAAAACTTGCACGTATCCGAAATATTTATATCGGCGCAATGGAACCGAAATTCGGAGCATGCGGTTCCGTTTATAACGTTGCGGAAGACGAAAAATATAATCATAAACCGAATGTTTTTTTCGGGATTTACGAAAACGAAAGCAAAAATTTGCTCAAGGAATTTTTTTCAGATAAAAGAAACAATCGTACGCAAATTTATTTAACTAATCCGTAATTTTGTATTAACAAAAAACGAGAATTAACATGGAAATCGTAATTTTCGGTGCGCCGGGCGCGGGAAAAGGAACTCAAGCGAAAATCATATCTCAAAAACTGGGAATACCGCACATTTCAACGGGGGATATTCTTAGAGCGGCGGTTGCCGCAAAAACGGAACTCGGCAAACAAGTCGAACAAATCATGGCGAAAGGCGAATTGGTTTCGGACGAACTAATGGCGAAACTCGTCGAAGAAATGCTCGAAAGCGATAAATGCAAAAACGGGTTTATTCTCGACGGTTATCCGCGCACATTAAAGCAGGTGGAAGTCTTCGAAGAAATCCGAAAAAGGCACAACCTCGACAATTCGTGTTTGCTAAACATTCAAGTTGATTTCGACGTGATTTTCAAGCGTTTGACAAGTCGTTTACTCTGCGTAAATTGTAACGCAATCGTAAGCGAAAGCGAAATTAAAGAAGCGAACGTTTGTCCGAAATGCGGCGCAAAAAATTCGCTCGTAAAGAGAAAAGACGACTCGCCGGAAGTTGTGAAAAACCGTCTGAAGGTTTATCGCGAATCGACGGAACCGATTTTGCAATATTACGCGGAACATCCCACGCTAACAGTAATTAACGTTAACGGCGATCAGCCCGTGGAAAAAGTTACGGAAGAAATTCTGACAAAACTCGAAAATTGTTGACGCTCCGAAACGCGTCGTGCAAACACAAGAACGACAAACAAATAATTTCTCGTTAAAAAAGAGCGTAAATAAAAGGGGCGATTGCCGAGCCTTGCGTTAATATTATTAGTCCGCCAAGTAGAACGAGGAAAACGATAATCGGAAGCAACCACCATTTTTTCCGAACTTTGAGAAATTCCCACAACTCTTTAAAAATAGAGACTTTGCTCATTTTTTCGCCTCCGCTTTTAACAATTTCGTGAAATATTCAATTATCGCGTTAGCATTTTCAATGGCTTCCCCGCCGAGAATTTCGTCGAAGTGCGGTCGTTTAATCAATTCATAAGCCGCATTTTTAATCCGCTCGGGCATCTTCTCATCGGCGACAATCCCGCGTAAATAATTCATAAAACTTTTTCCGTATCTCGCATCGGGATTTTCTTCGAGCCAAACGCCGACTACAAATCCCACCGCTCTGCGAGCGCACGTTCGCGCTTTTCCGTGATTCCCTTCTTCGGTTGCCTTTACCGCGTTTCGCAATTCTTTTTCGGCGTTTGCTTGCGCCGATTCTATCTTAATTAACCTTAGTCCGTCAATCATAAATTTCCTCCGTGTTTTTCGGAATTTCGGGCGTGACTATTAGAACGTTTTCACGTTGAATTACCACTTGCCCAGGCGGCATACCTTTCTTTTTGTGAACGAATTTTCTGAACGTAAAAGCCACGGGCGCAAGTTTCGCGGTTTTCGCTTTGCTGAAAAAAGCCGCGAGCGAAGCGACTTTTTTCAAAACGGGTTTCGGCACGGCTTCTTTGGAATTTGTAATTCTCAAAATCACGTGAGAACCGGAAACTCCGCGCGCGTGAAACCACAAATCATTTTGCTTCGCAAATTTCATCGTGAGCGCATCGTTGCTCTTTGAATCCTTTCCTACAAAAACTTCATACTTACCGTCAATTAAAAATTTTCTGTACTTGATTGACGTTTCGTCGTTTCCTTTTTTTCGCGCTTCGTCCAACTTCAATTTCTTTTTTAATTCAAGCAATGATTTCACGTCGGCAATTGTAGGAAGATTTTCTTTTATTTCCAAAAGTTCGAAATATTTTTTCTCGGTTCGAGCAAGCAACTGAACGGAACGTTCGAAATTAATTTTTTCGTCGTGCGCTTTTTCGTAATAGCGATCTACATTTTTGTTCGGAGATAGTTTTTCATCAAGCGCGATTTTAATCGGTTCGCCCGAAACAAAATCCACAAGTTCGATTTCGCTCATACCTTTCTGCAATTTAAACAAATTCGCAAGCAATAAATCGGCGATTTTTTTATACTCTGCGGCTTGCGAGCCTTTCTCTATTCGCAATTTCAGATTATTCATTCTGTTGGCGTAATAATCCAAATCGCGCAAAAGTTTTTTTTCTATTTCGGAATAAAGACGAGAGAAAGAATCGTATTTGAATTTAAGAGCGAGATATTTGGAAAGCGCGGGCAAATATTCATTAAAAACAAATTTTTCCTCGATTTGTGCGGTCGCTTCTTTCCACGAGGCGGGATAAAGCGCAACGCGTTTTTCGGACGTAAGCGAAACGGCGACAGCATCGTTTAATATTTCCCGTACGATTTCGACGAGTTTTTCAGCGTTCATCTCATTACGCGTACGGAATTGTAAAAATATTTCTTTGTTAAATTGCGGAAATTCCGAACGAACGCGGCGTTCCACTTCTTCGTCAATCGTTAAGCGCGAATATTTTTCGAGAAACCGTTCGAAATATTTCTCTTCGTCGTCGATAAATTCAAGCGCGCTAAATTCGTTCGCCAATGCCGAGGCGCCATTTTCCTCCTTGGTCTTTTTGAAACTTTCCGCCAAGCCGTCGCTTTTAAGAAAAACGACATTCGTTCTCGGTCCGCGAATTGCATAAAAAAATGTCAACTTGTCCGTTACGATTTTCACCACGCGGTCGGTTGCGGCGATTCTAATATCGTTAATCGTCAGCGGAAGTTCGTCCGTGCAAAATTCAATGAAATTTTTCTTCGCTTTCCTTTGATTTTTTTTCAACGCCATATAAGGCATCTGAAAATTCGCGGAAACGGCAAGCGCGGGGAAATCGCCGTTTTTTTCGGGTTCAAATTGAAAAAAAAGAACGTCTTTCTCCTGCGAATAAATATCGGTGATTTTCTTTCCCGAAAGTTTCTTTCTCAGTTCTTTGACACCGCGAAAAATATAAAAATAATTACGAATCACTTTTTGCCGAGGGTTATTATCTGATGTTCAAAGCGATTAATCGCCGCTTCGGCGAATATCGTATTCAGAAAATCAAGTCCGTATTGATTTGCGAAATACGCAAAATTTATGACGTCTTCCTGCAATTTACCGTTGGGTAAAAATTGATTTTTCAACGTTTTAACGTGTCTTAAAACGTTTTGCTCGTTAACGGAGTTCGCTTCTTTCGCCTTAGCGCTGAGTATTCCGAGCAATTCGGCAATGCCGTGTTTGACGTCATCGGCGGCTGTTTTCAACTTGGAATCGAGCGTTGCGAGGCGTTCGGAAAGTTTATCCATCGTATAATCGATATCGGCGGCGCTTTCTGCGAAAAGTCTTTCCAAATCGTGTTCGTCGTCGTTAAAAAGTATTTTATCGACTAACGCGCGCTCGTCCATCGTGAAAATTTCCGTTGGAGCGATGTTGTATTTTTCTATTTTCTTCTGCAAATATTCCTCGTTAATCGTAATCGAAACGCGCGGATAGAGCAACGGCGTTCGCACGGCGAATGCTTCGTAATACGGAATAACTTGCGGGAAATAATTTATTTCGTTCGGTCCCGCAACAATCAAGGCGGACGGGAAAATGTAATCCTGAACTATCGGACGCAAAATAACGTCGGGACTAAAAAGTTCCGGCGCGCTTTCGAGCAATTCAAGCAATTCTTTTTCGGACCAAACTTTCCGTTTCGTCCCTATTTTGAAGCCTCGTTCGTGCGGTTCGATTCGTCGCCGTTCGTCGCCGTCGAGAAAATACAAATTTACGGGATGAATTTTAACGTGCGCGTGGTATTCCGTTTCGAGCAACGCCGAGCGGCGAATTCCCGAAATCGCAAGTTCTTCGTAGTCGGTTATCGCTTTTCTAAACAAATCCTTTACGAGGAGTTTCGCTTCGCGACAATTGCCGTCGAAGATAACCAAACCGCGCTCGTCGAAAAGTTCGAACAAAAGTCGGCGAAAAGCGGTTTTAAATTTTTCGCCCTCGACGAACGTTTTCGAAAAAAGAGCAAGGAGTTCGTCCGTGTTTTCGTTTCTTTTCAACGTCTTTTTCAGTTCGCTCAAAGCGTTTCTTATTCCCTCGCCTAAGTTCAATTCTCCTACGCTACCGCGATTTTCCTCGGGCGGTAAACCGTCTTCGTATGCGATTTTTCGAACGGCTTTGTCATAATTGTAAGTGTAAATTTTATGTGCCGTCTCGAAACCGTGGTCTTCGCTTTCGAGCCAAAAAACAGGGACGAAATTATAATCCTCGAAAATATTCCCGAGTTTCTCCGCAAGTTTGATTGTCGTTATTATTTTGTAAAAATATTGTAACGGTCCGCCAAAAAGTCCGATTTGTTGCGCGGTTACGACGGCGAAAGTTTTCGGCGAGAGCAAGGAATTGATATTTTTCTTGGTCCGTTGCGACTCGGAAAAACCGTCGTATTGACTTTTAATCATTTCCACGAGTTTTATTCTGTGCGGAAATTCGGTCGCCGCGGTTCTTTCGATTTGTTCCGCAATCGCATCGATATCGCGGAAATTTTTCAATCCGAATTTTTCAACATTCTCGAAATCGTAATAAAAATCGAGTAACAAGGCTCTCTTTTCAGGCAAATCGGCAAAATTCACAAACATAATTCTCACAATTTAATTTACTGTTTCACAAATTTAACATATTTGCGAATTCCTTCGCTCCGCCTTTTTTAGATTTCGTCTTTTCTCGTATAATTTTCATAAATTTGTTATTGCATAAAAAAGGATACTGCCGTTGAATTTCGCTTTGCTCATATTGACTTTCATTACTCTTTTCATCATTCTGCTTTTAGCGCGCAAAATTAAAAGCGGGAAAGCGGAACGCGCGAAAATACGGCTCGAAGACGCTCTGAAACATATTTACAACAGCAACAAGGAAGATACGCCCGCAACGCTTAACAGCATAAAAGGACATCAGAAAATTTCGGATAAATCGGCTCTCGAAATCATCGGGAATTTATTGAAATCGGGACTTGCCTATCGCAAAAAGAATCAATTGTTTTTGACGGAGGAAGGAAAAAAATACGCGCTTAATATCATCAAAAATCACCGATTGTGGGAACGCTTCCTTGCCGACGAGTCGGGGTTGGAAGAAAAGCATTGGCATATCGAAGCGGAAAAAATGGAGCATAGACTCACCGAAAAAGAGCGCAAGGAATTAAGACGCAAACTCGGCAACCCTTTGCGCGACCCTCACGGCGACATAATTCCGGGCGAGGAAGACGATGATTACGACATCCCCGGCGAACTGCTTTCGGAAGTAACGTCGCTCGGGAAATATAAAATTATTCACGTCGAAGACGAACCGAGCGAAATTTACGGACAACTCGTCGAATACCAACTTTTTCCGAAAACGCTTGTTGAAGTTTTGAGCGTCGCGGAAGACAAAATCACGTTGAAAACCGAACGAGGAATTATTTCCCTCGAAAAATCGCTTGCGGCGAATTTAAGCGTTGTTCCCGCCGAAGAGGAATTCGTGGAGAACACGAAAAGACTTTCCGAACTGAAAGTCGGGGAGAAAGCGACGGTCGTGAAACTTTCCGAAAAATTACGCGGTTCGAACAGGAGGCGTTTGCTCGATTTGGGAATAATTCCCGGTAGCAAAATCGAAGTAATGTACGAAAATATCTCGGGTAATCCGAGAGCTTACAATGTCAAAAACACGTTAATCGCCTTGCGTAACGATATGGCGGATTTGGTACTTGTGAAGGAGGAAGAAAATGCGTAAGTGCGAAGATTGTCCCGCAAAATTAATCGGGAATCTGAAACGATACGGCGAAAATTCGTCGAACGCCGACTATGTTATCGCGCTTGCCGGAAATCCTAACGTGGGTAAAAGTACCATTTTCAACAGCCTCACGGGTTTGCGACAACACACCGGAAATTGGCCCGGGAAAACCGTAACGCGTGCCGAAGGCGCGTTCGGCTACAAAGGGAAAAAATTCGCAATAATAGATTTGCCCGGCACGTATTCGCTCCTTTCCACAAGCGAAGACGAAGAAGTGGCGCGCGATTTTATTTTATTCGGCAAACCCGACGTTACGCTTGTCGTGGTCGATTCGACGAAACTCGAACGCAATTTAAATCTCGTTTTACAAATCTTGGAAATTACAGATAAAGTCGTCGTTGCTCTTAATTTGGTAGATGAACTACGACGCAAAAAAATAAAACTTGACGAACGCCGACTTTCCGCCGACTTGGGTGTTCCCGCAGTTCCCGTTGTGGCGCGCACGCGGGAAGGACTCGACAAGTTGCTCGATTACGTTCTGCAAGTGGCGGCCGGCGAATATGTTTGCCGTCCGAAACGCGTTAGAAAATTTAACGACAAAGTTCAAAAGGCAATCGACGAACTGACCGCCGACGTCAAAAATGTTTTTCCGAATCTACCGAACGCGCGCTGGATTGCGATGCGTTTGCTTGAAGGAGACGCTCAAATTATCGAAGCGATTGAAAACGGAGAACTCGGTAAATTGTACTGATGGAAGAAAACCGAACAAATACGGACAAAAGACGCGAACTTTTAAGGAAAGCGGAAAAGCTTCGTTGGGAACTCGGCGATGATTTCCATGATAATATCGTTGAAAGCATTTTCGCCGAAGCCAATAAAATTGCCGAACGTGCAGTAAAATACCCCGACAAACCCGCAAGTCGGGATTGGGAAGTGATTCTCGACCGTTTGCTTATAAGCAAATTCACAGGTTACCCGATAATGTTCATTATGCTTGCCATTGTTCTTTGGTTAACAATTCAAGGCGCGAATTACCCTTCGGAACTTCTTTACGATTTATTGCTCGGAAAAATTCATCCCGCACTGAAAAATTTATTCACAAGTATCGGCGCGCCTTGGTGGTTAACGGGGCTCGCGGTTGACGGCGCGTATCTTGCAACGGCGTGGGTGGTAAGCGTAATGTTGCCGCCTATGGCAATATTTTTCCCGCTCTTCACGTTGCTCGAAGATTTCGGATTTCTTCCCCGTGTCGCTTTTAATCTCGATAATTTTTTCAGAAAAGTGGGAGCGCACGGAAAACAAGCGTTAACGATGAGTATGGGCTTCGGATGTAATGCGGCGGGTGTAGTGGCTACGCGTATTATCGACAGTCCGCGTGAACGTTTGATTGCGATTATCACGAATAATTTCGCGCTTTGCAACGGAAGGTGGCCCACGCAAATTTTGCTTGCTTCAATATTCATAGCGCCTCTTGCGCCCGCATATCTTGCAGGAATAATTTCCGCTGCGTCGGTTATTGCCATCGCGTTGCTCGGTGTGGCTCTTACTTTGCTTACTTCGCTTGCGTTGTCTAAAACCGTTCTTAAAGGCGTTCCCTCGGCTTTCAGTCTCGAACTTCCTCCCTACCGTCCGCCGAAATTTTTCCAAACGCTTTACACATCGTTAATCGACAGAACAATATACGTGCTGTGGCGCGCAATTGTTTTCGCCGCGCCGGCGGGAACTGTAATTTGGCTTATTTCGAACGTTACGATTGACGGGGTTGTTCTCGCCGAATACATTATCGATTTTCTCGACCCGATTGCTATTGTTTTCGGCTTAAACGGAATTATTCTGCTTGCGTATATCGTGGCAATTCCCGCCAACGAAATCGTTATTCCCACAATTCTTATGCTTACGGTTCTGATTTTCGGCGTAGAAGGCTACCAACACGGAGTGCTGTTCGAACTCGATTCGTTACCCGATACCGCGAATTTGTTGCGCCTCGGCGGTTGGACGCTCTTGACGGCAATAAACGTAATGGTTTTCAGTCTGGTACACAATCCGTGTTCAACGACCATTTACACGATTTACAAAGAAACGGGTAGCGTAAAATGGACGGCTCTCGCTACGTTTTTACCGCTTACGCTCGGCTTTATTTTAACTTTTCTGATTAAAAATATTTATTATTTTTTCGCAACGTAGTTTTCGCGTTCGATAAAGGGGAAATTCTCCTTATTAACAAGCAAATTTAATCGTTTTGTCGAATACCGAAATTAAGTTAGTTTTGTTTAAGGTTTCAGGATATTTTCGCAAATAAGAGAAAGTTAATCATGAAAAAGTTCGCACTCGTTTTATCGTTTCTTTTCGCTACCGTTTTTTACGCGCAACAACCATACGTGCTTCTTGTTTCGTACGACGCTTTTCGATGGGATTATCTCGACAGAGGCATCACGCCGAACATGGAAAAATTCGCGGAAGAAGGTGTTCGCGCGTTATCGCTCGAACCCGTTTTCCCTTCCAAAACTTTTCCGAATCATTTGTCGATAATTACAGGGCTCTACGCCGAAAATCACGGAATAATTTCAAACGATTTCATAAATACGGTAACTCTCGAACATTACAAAATCACGAATGCAAAGGAAGTCAGAAACAGAAAATGGTATCTCGGCGAGCCGTTCTGGGTTACGGCAAAACGCAACGGAATAAAAACGGCAAGTTTTTTCTGGCCTTCCTCCACCGTAACCGATTCGTCTTACAGTCCCGACATTTACAAATTATTTAACGATTCCATAAAGTTCGAGGCGCGCGTTGATTCCGTGGTTTCTTGGCTTCAATTGCCGTACGAGAAAAGACCGCATTTCATTACGCTTTATTTCTGTTTGACCGATACATACGGACACCGTTTCGGACCCAATTCGGACAGTATCAATTTTGCGATTTCGCGCATGGACGAAATCACCAAATACATGGAAGACAAACTGCGTAAGGCGAATATGTACGACAGCGTAAACATTATCATTCTTTCCGACCACGGAATGACGGAGATTTACAAGGATAAAATCATTAACATTGAAAAAATTCTTACGGGTTACGACGTTCAATATTCCAACGCGGGCCCTTTGATGATGATTAAACCGAAAAAAGAAGAAACGGAAAAAGTTTACTCCATACTTAAAGAAAACGAAAATCATTTCAAAGTTTACAAACGAGCGGAAGTGCCCGAATATTACCATTTCAGTAAAAATCCGTTTATTTATCCGCTTGTTTTAATAGCCGACTTGGGTTGGTCGCTCGTGAACGAACGTTCGAAAACAATTTTCCTCTCGGATACGGTGGACAACAAAGGCAATCACGGTTACGATAATCATATTCTTGACATGCACGGCTTTTTCATTGCGAGAGGTCCCGCCTTCAAAAAAGGCTACAAAACAGGCACGTTGCTTAATATAGATATTTATCCGCTTTTGTGTAAAATCTTTAACATTTTTCCCGTGTCGAAGATTGACGGCGAAGCGGAACGTATCGAGTTCATATTAAAATAAATTTTGAAGATACGCACGTAAAAAATCGCCTCGAGGACACGCGGTTTCAAACGTTTTTATTTTATTCTCTACGGCGAAAAACAAAACGCCGATTGAACCGAAATTATCAGTGTTAATCATACTCAATCGGTTCAATCAGCGTCCTATCGAAATCTTACTTCATCAAAATCATTTTCTTCGTAGCAACGAATTCACCCGCGCGCAAAGTGTAGAAATATATTCCGCTCGGCAAATCCCTCGCGTCGAATTGAACCGTGTAATTGCCCGCCGCTTGCGCTTTGTTTACAAGCGTCGCGACTTTTTGTCCGAGTGCGTTGTAAACCGCTAATGTTACATTAACGACAGATTGCTTCGTCGCTTCACTCCTCGCAATGACACT
>CAYZMW010000164.1:0-8460 GCA_964479645.1 uncultured Melioribacter sp.
TTCTTCTTCAATTCGTTAATCGCTTGTTCTTCATTAACGAAATGAATTCCGTGCCAACCGAGAGCTTTCGCGGCGTTAACGTATTCTTCCACGTCGTCGATGAATAAATGCTCGTCGGGTTTCGCTTCGGTGTAATTTTGAACGGCAAGATAGATTTCTTTTTCCGGCTTTACCGCGCCGACTTCGTGAGAGAGAAACAGTTTTTCGAAATGTTTCAGAAAAGGGTATTTCTCCCAGCCGTATTTTTGATGAATTGCGTTCGTGTTCGAAAGCAACATCAGTCTGTAATGCTTTTTGAGCTTTTCAAGCAAAGCCGTCATTTGTTCGTTTACCGTGAAGATTTCGGAGTAAATTTTCTTAAATTCTTCCGCGTCGGTTTTGTGCTTTGTCCAATCAAGCATAATCGAAAGGAATTCCTTTTCGCTCATTTCGCCTTTTTCAAATTTTCTATGAACGTCGTAATTCGCCTTGTATTTTTTAACAAAGTATTCTCCCAGCCCGTGCTCTTTTTCGTTCAAACGATTTATGATAATATCGTAATGAAAAGGAATTAGGACATTTCCCAAATCGAAGACTAGAATTTTTATTTCGTTATTCATTTTGCTTTCCTTCTTTTTTCTTGAGCTTGTTCACTAAATCATTCAACGCGTCAATAAATCTTGGTCCCGGACGAAAATACAAATCCGCATTTACGTAAATTACGTTGTTGTTCTTTATCGCGGAAAGATTTTGCAATGCGGAGTTGTTCTCCACAAGTTCCGCAAAAAGTTTTTTTTGCTTTGACGGAATAATGATGTAATCGGGATTTCGTTTAAGAAGTTCTTCCTCGTTGATTGTCGGGTAATTCAACTTGCTTTCGGCTACGACGTTTGTCAATCCGCAAGTTTCAAGATATTCGTTAATGAACGTCTTTTGCCCTGCGGCGATAAGCGGTTTTACGGCAATCAAAAAAAGCGCGGACTTTTTCTCGAATTTCTTCGCCGATGATGTAATTTCGCGCAATTCGTTTTTAATCTCCATGATTTTTCTTTCCGCTTGTTTTTCCTTTCCGAAAATTTTACCGAAATCGGAAATCGTTTTTAATATTCCCGCAAAACTTCTCGGATTGGAAACGAAAACCGCAAAGCCAAGCGATTTGAGTTTTTCGTATTGCGCTTTGCCGTTGCCTTCCACCGTGAGCAGAACGATGTCGGGATTGATTTCCGCAAGTTTTTCGTAATCCACGTTTAGCAAATCGCCGATTTTCGTTTTCTTTTTCGCTTCGGACGGATAGTTGCAGTAAGTCGTGTTAGCCGCAAGCGCCTTTTCCGCGCCGATAAAATAAACGATTTCGGTCAGATTGGGCGCAAGCGAAACCGCTTTCGAAACGGGAAGAGCGACGCTAACTCCGTTGCCTAAATCGTCCGTGAGATTAAAAACGCTCCGTTTTTCCTCGCTTTTGCAACCGTAGAGTAAAATCAAAATCGAAAAAAGGAATAAAAATTTGCGCATAAAATAATAAGTGATTAGTTTGTTAATCCTTTTTAGAATAAACGCAAAAATAAGAAGAATATGAAACAATATTATTACAAATGCTCCGATTGCGGCAAGGAATATTCGGCGGAAGAAATTGAAAAGAGTTCCGTTTATCTTTGTCCCGCATGCGGGAAAGCGGAAAAGAACCGTCCCTTGCGCGGCGTTTTGTCGGCGCTTTACGATTATGAAAACCTCGCTGAAAAATATACGCGCGATTTTTTCCTTCGCTTGAAGCCCGGAAAATTTTGGGACTACGCGGAATTATTTCCGCTCGATACGGAAAACGGAAAAGTGAAAAACATCGATGACGAAATTTTGAAACGCCTTGCGCTCTTGGAAAATCCGGTTCTTGAATACGAATACGGCGAAGAAAAGATTTTGTTGATGGACGAAACCCGCAATCCCACGTTTTCATATAAAGACCGTGCGACCGCGCTCGTTGCGTTAAAGGCGTTGCAGATGAAAATCGGGACGATTGCCGCGGCGTCAACCGGAAACGCCGGTTCTTCTCTTGCGGGAATTGCGGCGCGCGTCGGTTTGAAATCTATTATTTACGCGCCGAAAAATATTCCCGAAGCGAAACGAATTCAAATAGAAGCCTTCGGAGCGCAACTTACCGTTGTTGACGGCGATTACGACGCGGCGTTCGACGCGTGTCTTGAAGATTCGGCGAAAAACGGCTGGTACAACCGCAACACGGCTTTTAATCCGCTTACTATCGAAGGGAAAAAATCGGCGGCGTTCGATGTTTTCATTGCGACGAAAGGAAACTTGCCCGAAAATATTTTCGTCCCAACGGGCGACGGCGTAATAATAGCGGGTGTTTACAAAGGCTTTTTCGATTTGTTGCAACTCGGCGTAATAGAAAAAATTCCGCGACTTATTGCGGTGCAGGCGAAAGGCTCGGATGCAGTTGTCAGATTTCTGCAAAGCGGAAAATTCGAATACATTCCCGCACAAACCGTCGCAGATAGCATTTCCGCGGGCGCGCCGCGCAACCTTTTCCTTGCCGCCAAGGCGGTTAGAGAAACCGACGGCTTTGCGATTGCTGTTTCCGACGACGAAATTCTTTCGGCTCAGAAAGAAATCGCTCGCAAATTCGGAATCTTATGCGAACCATCCTCGGCGTCAACTTTCGCCGCATTTAAAACCGCGCGCGAAGAAATCGGTTCTCAAAAAAATCTTTTGCTTATTACGGGGAACGGATTGAAAGATATCGAAGCGATTAAAAGGTGGGTTTAATCAAATAAAAAAGGGCGATTAAAATCGCCCTTTCAAATTTTTCCGCTTACGTATTTCTATAAAAATCCAAACGAATTCCTTCCGAAATCACATAAGGCGTCGGTTTTTTCGATTGTTGGGAAACAGAAACGAATTCCTCGGAATTGTGCGACAAGTGATTGATTACGTCGTATCTTGATTTACGCAATTCCCGTGCGTGTGGTTTCGGTTCGTACGTTTGGTAAAGTTGTCTTGCTTGTTTTCTTCTTGTCGCCGCAAGAGTTTGTTCGTGAATTCTCTTTATTTCTTCTATTTGTATTTGTGAAACGGTTTTTTTCGGTTTTGTGTTACTCCCGACCGTTTTTAATTGCCGTTCCGTTCCATGTCCTTTTTTAGCCATGTGTTTTTTTCTGAACAAATACGCCACGTAAGATGCCGTAAGCATCATAAAAAACAACGTGGAACTAAGCAAAAGCGCTCTGTAAATAATGGTAATCAAACTCATTGACAGCTCCGAAAAAATAATATGTTCAATGTAATTTATCAAACCGTGTGCCAGAAAAAAAGACTTGTTGGTGTTCTGAAAAGGTGATTGTTGAAAACGCCGACGTTTCAAACTGAGAAAAGCGCACGAAATTGATACGTTCGACGCGACTTGATTTTTATGTGTCAAGCGATTTGCTTGCTACGATTCCAAGCGACGGAATATTAACGTAAAACCGAACGGCGGGATTTTCGGCAATTGCACGCTTTATTTTTTCAATTCCTCCCTCGTATTCTTTATCGCTTAAAGCCGCAAGTTGCGACGTGTTGTGCTTTTTTAGGAATTTATCATTAAAAACGTTTTCGCCGCGAAAAACATTTTTTGAAACATGAATTACTTCCGCAGATATGTTTTCGAAACCGACATCACTTAACATTTGAAGAATTTCCGTTTTGCTCGGGAAGCGTTTCAAATCGCGCTTGTAGGTTTGAGGGAAATATTCGTAAACGTACCAATTAAAATCAGCGCTGTGAAAATCCGGAATTACAAGAGCAAATGTTCCGCCCGATTTCATTACGCGAAACGTTTCTTGTAACGCGCTGAGTTTGTTTTCAAACTGATGCAGCGCATTTACGATGTAAACAAAGTCAAAGAGAGAATTAACGAATGGAAGATTTTCGGCAAAAGCGCAAATTCTAAGACCCCTTGTTTTTGCGTGTTTCAGCATTTCAAGTGAAGCGTCAACACCGAAAACATTGCGTTTGAAAATTTCGCTCCAATGAAATGTGCCGCAACCGATTTCCAATGCTTTTTCCGCGGAAGAAAATTGCCGTAAATATTTCGCAACGTGCGCAAAATCTTTTTCCGCGTAGCGTTCGTCGTATTTTTCCGCAATATTTTCGTAAACAGACATTAACGCTTTTTGATTAACTCGGAAAATTTGTTTTCGAATTTCTTAACCTTCGGCGCAATAACAAACGCGCAGTAAGGTTGTTCTTTGTGAGTTTCGAAATAGGCTTTATGGTAATCTTCGGCGGGATAAAAATTGCGCAAAGACTCCACCGCCGTTACTATTTTCTTTTTGTAAACTTTCTTTTGTTCAAGTTCGGCAATTTGCCTCAGTGCGATTTCTCGCTGTGTTTTGTTTACGTAAAAAATCACGGAGCGATATTGTTCGCCTTCGTCGTCGCCTTGTTTGTTCAAACTTGTCGGGTCGTGAATTGACCAAAAGACTTTCAATATCTCGTCGAAGCCGATTTTTTCGGGATTAAATTTAATTCGCGCCACTTCCGCGTGTCCCGTTGTGCCGGAGCAAACTTCCTCATACGTCGGATTTTCTTTGTGTCCGCCCGCGTACCCGGGTTCGACATCAAGCACGCCGTTTAATCTTTTGTAAATTGCTTCCGTGCACCAAAAACAACCCGCGCCAAGCACGGCAATTTCGGTTTTTTCGCTCACGTTTTCCCTTTCGTAAAATCCGTTTTGTGAATTAACGAAAAAATCGGGATTAATAGCAAAAAATTTTATCGAAGAGCGCGGGCGGCGTTTCGGTTCTGAAAAGAAAAACGAATTTAAAATCACACGCGATTTTATTAAGTTTCGTTAACGCAAAAAATCACGGAGGTACTAAAATGTCGATAGTTTCAATAAATCCCGCGACCGGCGAAACGATAAAAACTTTCGAAGAATATTCGCGGGAAGATGTTTTCGGAATAATCGAAAAGGTTCAAGCCGATTTCGAAAATTGGCGCGGAATTTCGTACGCGGAAAGAAGCGAACTTATGTTCAAGGCGGCGGAGGTTTTGCGCGCAAACAAACGGAAATACGCCGAAATTATGACGGCGGAGATGGGCAAGCCGATAACGCAAGCGATTGCCGAAGCGGAAAAATCGGCGTGGGTTTGTGAATATTACGCGGAGAACGCGGAAAAGATGTTAAGTTATGAATTCGTAAAAACCGATGCAAGCGAAAGTTATGTGCGTTTCGACCCGATAGGGATTGTGCTTGCGGTGATGCCGTGGAATTTCCCCTTTTGGCAGGTCTTTCGTTTTGCCGCGCCCGCGCTTATGGCGGGAAATGCGGGAATTCTGAAACACGCGTCCAACGTGCCGATGAGCGCTCTTGCAATCGAAGAAGTTTTTAGGGAAGCGGGTTTCCCCGAAAATCTTTTCCGCACGCTTTTAATCGGTTCTAAAATTGTTCCCGACATTATTAAACATCCGCTTGTTAAAGCGGCAACGCTTACGGGAAGCGAACCTGCCGGGAGTCGCGTGGCGGAACTTGCGGGGAAAGAGATTAAGAAAACCGTGCTTGAACTCGGGGGAAGCGACCCTTTTATCGTTTTGGACGACGCCGATATCGACGAAGCCGTTTCCGTCGGCGTTACCGCGCGCTTAATTAATAACGGACAAAGTTGTATTGCCGCTAAAAGGTTTATTTACACGGAAAAGAACGCCGACGAATTCGAAAGTAAGTTCGTCGAGAAAATGAACGCGATAAAAGTAGGCGACCCCATGAACGAAACAACCGAACTTGGACCGATTGCTCGTGAAGATTTGCTTTTGGAACTTGACGAGCAAGTAAAGACCACCGTTAAACAAGGCGGCAAGATATTAACGGGAGGCGAACGTTTGCCGCGACAAGGCGCTTATTATCCCGCAACCGTTTTGGCGGGCGTTAAAAAAGGAATGCTCGCTTACGAGGAAGAACTTTTCGGACCGGTGGCGATTTTCATTAAAGTGAAGAACGAAAGCGAAGCCATAGCGGTTGCGAACGATACGAATTTCGGACTCGGCGCATCAATTTGGACAAGAGACATTGAGCGCGCTAAATCGCTTGTTGCGGAAATAAATGCAGGCGCCGTGTTTGTTAACGGACTCGTAAAATCGGATCCGCGTTTGCCTTTCGGCGGAACGAAACGCTCCGGCTACGGACGAGAACTTTCGCATTACGGAATAAAGGAATTCGTGAATATCAAGACAATTTGGATAAAGTAATTTCGAATCATTTGTTAAAAGGCAATCGTTTCCGTCTTGAGACGTGAAGCGGTTGCTTTTTTATTGTAAAAACAGGATTTCCCCTTTTTTCAGGCTACGTGACACTAATCACACGCGTGATATGTGGCTTTGCTATTTCACTTTCGTGTATTTATATTTTCGGCGCTTATTAATGATTTTGTGTTGCTTTGGAGTTGTAAATTAAAACGGGGAAAAATTACGAGAATCGATAAGAACATTTCGTAAATCTCTCCGCTTATAATTTCATCGTTTCAAGTTACACAAATCTTACGGGATTTTAACGCAAAGACGTGTTCGTCAATTCCCGATAAGTGAAAAAAGAAAACACAATAATTAATAAACTTAACTTATTTAATAACGGAGGAGAGATGAAAACCAAATTTCTTGCAATTTTTGTAATTCTGGCACTTGTTTTTGCGGGTTGTAGTGACGACGATAATAATAACCCGGCCGATGCAAACGACGATAACACGACAGGAACGGGAACCAGCAGTATAGTTATCAGCGGTTGCGAAAACGGAACGTACAACAATGTGGAAACAGGTGTTCTTCTTACAAGTGACGGTGTTACCATTGCCGTCTCTGGAGACGAAGATTCGGGAGTTTCGGCGTTAATGGGTTCGACAAAAACCACGGCCGGTACATATACAATTCCGAATGACTTCAATGCAACTTTTATGAATGAAAAAACAATGAAAATGTACGACCTTTACGAGGGAACAGTCAATATAACAACTCTCACGCAAACAAAAGTTCAAGGCACTTTAACGGGCAAAGCATATCAAACCGATATGAGCACTTTTATTACGGATTCGTCGAAAATACTCAATATCACAATTAATTTTTCTACGGAATAGGAAGTAAAAAAAACAAATTAAAATCCGATATTAAGTTATCGGATTTTTTTTATCGCTTTTTTTCCAACAGTCACTTCGGTCGAGAAAGAGGGCGATTCGATGAGAAATAAGTTTTAAGGAGTTTATTATGAAAAATAAAATTTTCGAAGCGGTTTTATTTTTACTGCTTACATCAACGTTTATTGTCGCACAAACACAAATTTCGGGCGGCGACGTCTCGGGCGTGTGGACACAAGCGAATTCGCCTTATATGATTAACGGCGATATTAATGTTGCGGAAAACACAACATTAACAATTGAACCGGGCGTTCAGGTGACCTTTACGGGCTATTATTTTTTCAGAGTTGCAGGACAATTAATAGCCGAAGGCACAAGCGCGGATTCGATCTATTTTAATAGCGTGGAAGGAACAAATTGGGGCGGGATAAAATTCTGGAAAACAGACGAAAATAATCAACCGTCTTCGGTCATTACGTATTGTCATATTGAAAAAGCGTCAAGCGGTCCCGGACTTTTTCAGTTTTACGGCGCTTTGCATTACGTAAACACGGACGCGCACGTTTCGCACTCCACGTTTTACAATTCGATGAATATCAAAGTCTCTAACGCGGGCGGCGAAATCACCGATTGTAATTTCAGAAACGTTTTTTCACCGATGTTTCTCGATTCCAACGCAACCGTGGAAATTCGTTCGTGCGATTTTAATTCGCTCGGCAATCCTTCCATTATTGCTCCCGGCGCGATTTATGCAATTAATCATTCGGAAATAAATCTTGACAGTAGCATTGTTCGTAATCAACTAAATCCCGGAATATACGGGGAAAACTGCACCGCGAATATTTCGAACACGGCAATTCAAAATTGCGTAGTTACAATAAACGGAGTAAAAGGCGGAGGCGTCTATTTTGAAAATTCCGTGGTGAACTTTGATTTCGTTACAATTGAAAACAACGTTTCGACTACCGCGGGAGGCGGCGGATATTTTGTTCAAACCGCGGGAACATTCAAGAACGTTATCGTTCGCGGAAACACTGCGGCGGAAGACGGAGGCGGATTCTATTTTAACGCTCAAGATGATTGGCAAAGCACTTTTACCGCTGTCTTTAATAATTGCTTGATTGTTGACAACACTTCGACCGGAAGTAACAAACGCGGTGGCGGAGTCTATTTTGCCACAGGCACAAAATGCAACGGCGTATTTACAAATTGCACGATAGCAAACAATAATTCGGCATCTTGGGGCGGCGTCTCTTCTTCCGACGCTCAACCGACCACCTTGCTTAACAGCATCGTTTACAACAACGGCAGCGATACCGATTTCCAAGCCGGCGGCTTTTACGCTTATTCTCTCATTCAAGGACATTAC
>CAYZMW010000165.1:0-5314 GCA_964479645.1 uncultured Melioribacter sp.
CTTCGTCGTTTCACTCCTCGCAACGACTGTGTTTGTTTAACTTGAAAAACTTGTCACTTTTTTCCGTACACTCGACGCGACACGCAATCTTTTCATTTGGAATTTAATTATTCAATTCACATCTTTGCGAATTCGTTCAATATTCTGAAAGGAAAGAAATGACTGAAACTGTGCAGAAAAGCGGTTGGAAATTCCCGCGCGAATTTTGGGCGGCGAACTTCATGGAATTAATGGAACGCGCCGCGTATTACGGATTTTTTATCGTTCTTACGATTTATTTGACGGATATCGTCGGATTTACCGATATCGAAACGGGCGTTATTGCGGGACTTTTTTACGGAATACTCTATTTTTTACCCCCTTTTGTAGGCGCTTACGTCGATAAAATCGGTTTTAAGAAAGGTTTGATTATCGCTTTTTCAATGTTGACAATCGGCTACACTTTGCTCGGCGTTTATCACGGGAAAGTCGCCGTGATTTTGTTTTTAATTATTCTGCTTGTCGGTGCGTCGTTTATCAAACCTTTGATTACCGGAACAGTCGCGAAAACCACAACGGAAGAAAATCGCGCACGCGGTTATTCGCTCTTCTATTGGATCGTGAATATCGGCGCGTTCAGCGGAAAAACTTTCGTACCGTTCATTCGACAGGGTCTGGGCGTGGAATACGTGAATTTTTTCTCCGCAAGCATGACTTTCATAGCGCTTCTTTTCGCAATTTTTTTATATAAGGAAACTTCGAAAAACGAAGAAACCAAAAACATTTCCGAAATTCTTGCGGCGCTTAAAGGAATTTTCACAAAACCGCGCTTGTGGGTTCTTACGTTGATTATTACGGGATTTTGGCTTATTCAAGGACAACTTTACGCCACGATGCCGAAATATGTAATCAGACTTTTGGGAGAAGAGGCTAAACCCGAATGGCTTGCCAACGTTAATCCGCTTACGGTCGTTTTGTTCGTCGTGCTTATTAATCAGATGACGAAAAAACTTTCTGCGGTAAACACGATGATAATCGGTATGTTCATCATGCCCGTTTCCGCGCTTGCCATGGCTATGAGCCAACCGGAAAAAGCGGGAACGATGATTACGATTTTCGGCGATTTCCAAATTTACCAAATCACATTTTTCATGATTATAGGCATAGCGATTCAAGGACTTGCGGAATGCTTTATTTCGCCGCGTTATCTCGAATATTTTTCCCTGCAAGCGCCGAAAGGAGAAGAAGGACTTTATCTCGGTTTCAGCCATTTGCATTCGTTCCTTTCGGCGATTTTCGGCTTTTCGCTTTCGGGCGTTTTGCTCGATAAATATTGTCCCGACCCTAAAACGCTTCCGCAAGGTTTAACCGAAGCGGAACGCGCCGCATATTACGCCGACGCACATTATATTTGGTACTATTTCGTAGCGATTGCAGTCGTTTCCGCCGTTTCGCTTATCATCTACAAAATCGTAACCGAAGGAATTGACAAACGCAATGCGCTCGAAGCGAAACAAGCGTGAAAAGCGCGCGGAGAAATAGATGAGCGTTAAGCCGTTAAAAAGGTTCGGACAAAATTATCTGAAAGATAAAAACACGATTGAAAAAATCGTTCGAATAATTTCCCCCGGGGAAAACGACGTTGTGCTTGAAATCGGTCCCGGTCGCGGAGCGCTTACGCAATTAGTTTATCCCAATGTAAGAAAATTTTGCGCCGTGGAAATAGATACGCGCGTAATCGAAGAACTTCGCAAGCGTTTCCCCGAAGCGGTTTTCGTTAATTCGGATTTTCTCGCGACAGATTTCTCCGCGCTTCCGTGCGAGTTTCCCGTGCGTGTTGTCGGTAATATTCCGTATAATATAACCGCGCCGATTTTATTCAAGTTAATCGAGGAAAGAAAGAAAATAAAAGATGCGACGTTAATGGTGCAACTCGAAGTCGCCGAAAGATTAATAGCCCCGCCGAAAACAAAATCTTACGGTTTGCTGACGGTAATTCTGAATTACTTTGCTGACGTGAAACTCGAATTCAAAATTTCACCGAATGTTTTTTATCCCAAACCGAAAGTAAATTCCGCGCTTATTAGCGTTTCATTCCGACAACCGAAAAACAAAGCGATAAACGAAACTCTTTTTATTTCCGTTGTCAAAGCCGCTTTTTCAACGCGAAGAAAAACTTTAAAGAATTCGCTCGGTAATAGTATATTTAAAAATTGTATTAAAAAAATTTCCGAATTCGATTTGACAAAACGCGCGGAAGAACTTTCGGTATCCGATTTTGTCGAATTGACAAATATTATCGGCGGCTTATATGAGCGAAACGAAATATCCGAACATAATTAACGGCGCAGTTTACATCGACGAGGAACTGCTTGAAAACATTAGCGAGTTGATTAAAATCGGCGCAGTGGATTCTTTGCGCGCGATTTTAATCGATATTCACCCCGCCGATATTGCGGAAATCTTAAATCACCTCGATTTTGACGACGCGCTCTACATTTTTAAATTGCTCGATACCGAAACCGCGAGCGAAGTTTTGCTTGAAGTCGATGAAAACCTTCGCGAAAAAATTCTTGCCAAAATCGGCACCGATACGATTACCGATATCGTCGAAGAAATGGAAACCGACGACGCAACGGACATTATCGCCGATTTGCCGAAAGATGTAGCCGAGGAAGTTCTTGAAAATATTGACGAAGAAGATTCCGAAGAAGTTAAGGAGCTTTTGAAATACGACGAGGACACCGCCGGCGGATTGATGTCCACCGATTTCGTCTTCGTTTATTCGGATCAAACGGTTGCCGACGCTATTGAAAAGGTTCGCGAAAAAGCCGACGAATTCGAGCATATTTATCACGTTTACGTACTTACGCGCGATGAAAAACTTGTCGGCTTTGTTTTGCTGAAATCGTTGCTTATCGCAAAACCCGAAACGCCGATAACCGAAGTTCTTGACGAGGATTTCGTGTACGTTTATCCCGAAACCGACCAGGAAGAAGTTGCGCGAATAATAGAAAAATACGACCTTGTGGCGTTACCCGTTGTCGATCACGACATGCGAATGCTCGGACGTATTACTATCGATGATGTCGTCGATGTTATTCAAGAAGAAGTCTCGGAAGATATTCAAAGAATAGCCGGTGTTACCGAGGAAGAAGAAACAAGCGATTCCGTTTTTGAAATTTCGAAAAATCGCTTGCCGTGGCTTTTCGTGAGTTTGGTCGGCGAACTTATAAGCGCGCTTGTGCTTTCTTCTTATTCCGCCTCGCTCGAGGAAATGATTGTCGCAAGTTTTTTCATTCCCGTGGTGATGGCTCTCGGCGGCAGTTCGGGAAATCAAGCGGCGATTATTACGGTGCGCGCGATTAGTACGGGAACGCTTTGGCCCAGTCAAACCGCAAAAAAATTATTAAAGGAATTCAAGGTGGCGAATCTCAACGCGATTGTTCTCGGTTCCGTCTTAATTATTGCGACCTATTTCTTTTTCGATACGGGCTTGAAGTTTTCGATACTGATTGCCGGAACGCTTGTGGTGATATTGAATTTCGCTACAATTATCGGCGCCGCGATACCGATTTTATTGAATAAACTTAATATCGACCCCGCAATCGCAACGGGTCCTTTCGTCGCCACGATGAACGACATATTCGGACTATTGATTTACCTAACACTCATTACGATTTTCTTCGCTTGAAATGAAAAGGCTTAAAGAAATTTTTTATTCGCTTTCGGCGATTAATTTAACAATCGTGCTTTTTCTTTTTTTTCTTTCCGTCGTCGATATTGCGTACATAACGAGAATTCCGCGATGGTGGGAAATTCTTCTTTATAACCTTGGAATTTTCGCGTTCATTTTTTTTGTTACGTACGAAGAAAAAAACAAGCGTAAGAAAATCTATACGATTTTACAATATTCATATTTACCCGTAATGATTTTTTCCGTCTTCAAAGAACTTTATTTTATGACCGACCCGATTAACGGTGTTATTTACGATTGGTATTTGATAGATTTTGATAAGGCTCTTTTCGGTGTTCATCCGACGTACGTTTTGTACAAAATCGCCAATCCTTTACTTACGGAAATTCTGCAACTCGCTTACTCGAGTTACTATTTTCTTCCCATAATATTGGGAGTGGAATTGATTAAGCGCGGCGAAAAGGAGAAAGCCGATTACATGTTGTTCATGGTCTTTTACGGCTTTTTTCTTTCTTACCTCGGATATTTGACCGTTCCCGCCATCGGTCCACGCTTTACTTTACACGATTTTTCCAAACTTAATTCGGAATTGCCCGGACTTTTCTTTACCGATTTTTTACGCGAACAAATTAACGCGGGAGAAGGAGTTTTAAAAAATACGCTTTTCCCGATTTTATCGGTTCAACGCGACGCTTTCCCGAGCGGACACACCGAAGTTACGTTGATAGTGATGTATTTCGCAATAAAGTTCAAAGCGGTTTCAAGATATTTTATAATTCCGATTGGAATTTTACTTATTTTTGCCACTGTTTATTTACGTTATCATTACGTTGTGGATTTAATAGCGGGAACGCTTTTTATGATTTACACGATTTGGAGCGGAAAATATTTGTTTGAAGCATGGGAGAATTTACGACTAAAAAAAACGACATTCGCAAAAGATGACCAAACTCGATAAGAAAAAACAAGTCAAAAACGTTTTCGACCCGATAGCCGAAAGTTACGATTTCCTTAATCATCTTTTAAGTTTCGGTATCGATTGTTATTGGCGAAGAAAAGCGGTTAAACTTACGGGTTTTAAATCAAATGCGAAACTTCTCGACGTTGCGTGCGGAACGGGCGATTTCGCTCGTGTGGCGAAAAAGAAAGCCGATGTGAAAAATATTATCGGGCTCGATTATTCCAAGGAAATGATGCTACAATTCGTTAGAAAAACCACATGGGCGCGTGGACGCCTCGTACAGGCGGTCGCCGAAGATATTCCTTTCCCCGACGAAACTTTCACTAATATTACGGTGGGTTTCGGCGTACGCAATTTTTACGACATACCCAAAGGTTTGTCGGAATTTTATCGCGTTTTGGAAAACGGCGGAAAAGCGACCGTGCTTGAATTTCGTCTTCCGCGTAATGTTTTTTTCAGAATGATTTATCGCGCGTATTTTCACGGAATTCTCCCTTTAATCGGACGTATCGTTTCGAAAAACGACGAAGCGTACAAATATTTGCCGCGTTCGGTTGACGAATTTGAAAGCAAAGTCGATACCGTAAAAATTTTAAGAGATGTCGGATTTGAAAATATCGCGGTTTATTCGTTTACTTTCGGAATAGTACAGTGCATTATCGCTGAAAAGAAGTAGC
>CAYZMW010000166.1:0-6345 GCA_964479645.1 uncultured Melioribacter sp.
GATATTACTTCGCTTGACGATTTGCGAACTCTTCTCGACGGCGTAAATATTGAGCGAAATCCTTTCTTCGCTTTCACATCTTTTCCGGATTTCGATTTCCTTGACGCTCTTGACGAATTTTTAACTGCGGGAAATTACGAAAGGGAAAAACTTTTCGGAGGCGTGGAAATAGACCCGATTAACGAAGCGATTGCGCAAGGTGAAATTCCGAAAGATAAAGAGAAGTTTTTCAACCTAATAAAATCGCACGTTCTTCGCGTTGAAGAAATTGCGTCCGCTTTTTCTTCGCTTAACATTAAAGCGAAAAATTACGCCGATGCGGGCGGCGGCGCCGTGTGCGAACTCGCTTTCGCTCTCGCGTCCGCGGTGGAATATCTCGACGCGCTTAACAGCGAATTTTCGAACGAAACGATTACAAAAAAAATACGTTTTACTTTTGCGCTTTCGCCTTTCTTTTTCGGGGACATCGCCAAACTGCGCGCTTTCGGAACGCTTTGGCGGAAGGTTACGAAAGAATTCGGAATTTCAGAAAACGATTTTACGCTTTCGGTTCTTGCGGAAAGTTCGACGTTTTACAGAACCGTTGCCGAGCCGTACGCTAATATGCTTCGCGCGACGGCGGAGGCGTTCGGCGGAATAATCGGCGGAGCGAGCGCAATTAATATTATTCCGTTCGACGCGGCATTTGCAAAACCGAATGCGTTCTCCCGCAGAATGGCGCGCAATGCACAAATCGTTCTTGCGGAAGAAAGCGCGCTTCACCGCGTAATAGACGCGGGCGGCGGTTCGTATTTTCTTGAAACGCTTACGGAGGAATTCGCCGAACGCGCGTGGGATTTGTTCGTTCGTATCGAAAACGAAGGCGGAATGCTCGAAGCCGCAAAAAACGGCACGATAGCAAACAGGGTTAACGAAACTCGCGCGCGCAAAACCAAAGATTTTGCAAAACGCAAATTAATTTCGGTGGGCGTTAACGCATACGTAAAAAGAGATGAAAAAATTGCGGAAGAACTTTTTCCGAAAAAATCGGCAAATTCCTTTATGAATAATTTTGAAACCGAAACGATTGCCGAAGGACTTAATTTTACGCGATTAAGCGTTCCGTTTGAAAATCTGCGAAAAGAAAATTTATCGAACGGCGCGCCGAAGGTGGAACTCGTGGCGCTCGGTAAACTTTCGCAATACAAAGCGCGCGCCGATTTCGCGCGTGCGCTTTTCGAAACCGCCGCGTTTGAAACGGTTTATCCTCAAAAAGGAAACGAAACGCCTGCGCTTGCGATAGAGCAAATTCTAAATTCCGAAAACAAAATATTCGTTATTTGCTCCGATGATGAAACTTACAAATCGTTCGTCCCCGAAATCGCAAGCGGAGTAAAAAAAGAAACGCCGCAAAAAAAACTGATACTTGCGGGCAAACCGAAGGAAGACGCTGAAAAATATGCGGCAAGCGGAATAGACGATTTTATTTTCGCGGGAATGAACGCGCTTGAATTTTTAAGCGAAATTTCAAAACAATCAAACGAAAAAGAAAAATGAGCAAACCGAATTTTTCAAATATCGAATTCGATTATTTGTCGGAAACCGCGCGCGATAAAAAAGCGTGGGCGGAAAAATTCGCGCGCGAAGTCGGCGCAAGTCCCGATGAAACGATGTACGAAACTAACGAACACATCAAAATAAAACCTCTGTACGATTTCGAAGACGTTCGCGAATTGAAACACTTGCGCTACTATTCGGGCATTCCGCCCTTTTTGCGCGGACCTTATTCCACGATGTACGTTACGCGTCCTTGGACAATTCGCCAATATGCGGGATTTTCAACGGCGGAAGAAAGTAACGCGTTCTATCGGCGAAATCTCGCGCAAGGACAAAAAGGTTTGTCGGTTGCATTCGATTTGGCGACGCATCGCGGTTACGATTCCGACCACCCGCGCGTAATCGGCGACGTAGGCAAAGCCGGCGTTGCAATCGACAGCGTGGAAGATATGAAAATTCTTTTCGACGGAATTCCGCTCGATAAAATGTCCGTTTCGATGACAATGAACGGGGCGGTTCTTCCCGTCATGGCGTTCTTCATCGTTGCGGCTGAAGAGCAAGGCGTGCCACCCGAAAAACTTTCAGGCACAATTCAGAACGACATTCTTAAAGAATATATGGTGCGCAACACTTACATTTATCCGCCCGAAACTTCGATGCGGATTATCGCCGATATTTTCCGCTACACTTCCGAAAAGATGCCGAAGTTCAACAGCATCAGTATTTCGGGCTATCACATGCAAGAGGCGGGCGCGTCGGCGGATTTGGAACTCGCTTACACGCTTGCCGACGGACTCGAATATGTACGCACCGGCTTGGCGGCGGGACTCGATATCGATGCGTTTGCGCCGCGTCTTTCTTTCTTTTGGGCAATCGGAATGAACTTCTTTATGGAAATCGCGAAAATGCGAGCCGCCCGTTTGCTTTGGGCTAAAATCATGAAATCGTTCAATCCGAAAAATCCGAAATCGATGTCATTGAGAACGCACTCGCAAACTTCCGGTTGGAGTTTGACGGAGCAAGATCCTTTCAATAATGTTATCAGAACTTGCATCGAAGCGATGGCGGCGACAATGGGACACACGCAATCGCTGCACACTAATTCGCTCGATGAAGCGATTGCGCTTCCTACTGATTTTTCGGCGCGAATCGCGCGCAACACTCAACTTTTCTTGCAAGACGAAACTTTTCTGACAAAAGTGATTGACCCGTGGGGCGGTTCTTTTTACGTGGAAAAATTGACCGACGAACTTATGCGCAAAGCGTGGCGGCACATTCTCGAAATTGAAGAACTCGGAGGAATGGCGAAAGCAATAGAATCGGGCTTACCGAAGATGCGCATCGAAGAAAGCGCCGCGCGCAAGCAAGCGAAAATCGATTCGGGACGCGAAACAATAGTGGGGTTAAACAAATACACAATCGATGAAAAAACGATTATCGACATACTCGAAGTAGATAACGCAAAAGTCAGACAAGCGCAAATAAATCGTTTGAACGAAATCAAAGCGAAGCGCGACAATGAAAAAGTAAAACGCTTGCTCGACAAAATAACCGCCGCCGTAAACGATAAATCGCAAAACCTTCTTGAACTTGCGGTGGAAGCGGCGAGAGCGCGAGCGACACTCGGAGAAATTTCATACGCAATCGAAAAAGTAAGCGGGAGATTCCAAGCAATGAATAAAACCGTTTCGGGAATTTACGGCTCAGAATATGCGAGCGACGACAAACTTTTGGAAAAAGCGAGAAGAATGACGGATGAATTCGCGGAAAGAGAAGGACGACGTCCGAGAATCTTAATCGCGAAAATGGGACAAGACGGACACGACCGCGGCGCGAAAGTCGTCGCTACCGCATACGCCGATATGGGCTTCGACGTCGATATCGGTCCGCTTTTCCAAACCCCCGAAGAAACGGCGCGTCAAGCGGTGGAAAACGACGTTCACGTTATCGGAATGAGTTCGCTTGCGGGAGGACATAAAACCTTGCTTCCGCAATTGATGGACGCATTGAAAAAATACGGACGCGAAGATATTATCGTTATTGTAGGCGGCGTAATTCCCGCGCAAGATTACGAATATCTTTACAAACACGGCGCAAGCGCAATTTTCGGACCCGGCACGAAAATTCCCGAAGCCGCTATAAAAATCATGGAAGAAATCGAAAAAAGGTTCGGGTGAAACAAAAGTAACCCTCGCTAACTTAAAATTCGTTTTCGCCACGTCGAATAATTTTCTTTTGTTTGAAAAAACGAATGACAATACGCATATTAGTTTCCGCGCTTCGTTTTATCTTGAATTTTCATTTTAATGAAGAAATTAGTATTTTAAATAAGACAAAATTGTCTATGGATACGATGAATATACTAAACGTGAACATATCGCTAATTATTCTTTCAAGTTTTCGCGCTTGGTACGTTCGCCCTGAAACTTTCAGGGCTTTTTCATTTTAAAAAAAGCAGAAAGGTAAAATAATGACGGAAGTTGATGAAATGGTTGCTCGAACAGTTACTTTACCGGAGAAATTGGAATTCGGTCGAATTTTCACACCGCATTTGTTCGAAATGGATTACGACGAAGCGAAGGGCGGTTGGCTCGAACCGCGCATAGTTGATTTTCACAACATCATTCTTCATCCGGCGGCGCTTGCACTGCATTACGGACTTGAAATTTTCGAAGGACTGAAAGCGTATCGTCAGGTTAACGGACGCATCGCCTTATTCAGACCTGAAAAGAATTTCGAGCGGTTGAATCGCTCCGCAAGAAGATTAAGTATGCCGGAAGTTGACATCGATTTGGCGCTCGATTATCTTAAAAGACTAATCAAGCTTGACGAAGCGTGGGTGCCCGAGAGAGACGGTTATTCGTTGTACATTCGTCCGCTAATGATTGCCACCGACCCCGTACTCGGAGTAAGACCAGGAACGCAGTACAAACTCCTTATTATGTTAAGTCCAGTCGGTCCGTATTATCCCGAAGGATTCAAACCAGTTTCGATTATGGCGACGGACAAATACGTCAGAGCGGTTCGTAAGGGTGTGGGCGATTGCAAAACGGGCGGAAATTACGCCGCAAGTTTGCTTGCATTCAAGGAAGCGCAAGCGGAAGGATATTCGCAAGTGCTTTGGTTGGACGCAATCGAACAAAAGTATATCGAAGAAGTCGGCACAATGAATTTATTCGTGCACTTCAAAGACGAAGTGGCAACCGCGCCGTTAACAGGTTCCATTTTGCCCGGTGTCACTCGCGATTCGGTAATTACCATTTTGAAAGATTGGGGATACAACGTTCGGGAACGAAAAGTCGCGATAGACGAAGTTTTCGAGCGCTACGACGACGGTTCGCTACTTGAACTTTTCGGTAGCGGAACCGCCGCGGTTATCGCCGCAATAAGCAAATTGAAATTTCACGATAAGGTAATTACATTCAGCGAAACCGAGCCCGGTGAATTGGCTAAGAAACTGTACGACTATTTAACGGGAATTCAATACGGTAAAGAAGAGGACAAATACGGTTGGATGACATTCGTCGATTAAACTTGAAAAACCGAAAAACTCGAAGAAGGCGGACTTTGTTCCGCCTTTTTTTATTAAATTTGTTTTATTATTGACGTGTAAATTCTAATTCTTTATGTCAGAGGATATAATGAAAAAAATCGTTTCGATACTTTTACTTTTATCCGTTATAAGTTTTTCCCAAGAAAAACTCACGGCAACGATAAATCAGGATATTCATTTGGTTTTCGGCGAAACATACATGCAAACCGAAAACAACCTCAAAGCGCAAAAACGCTCGGTGGCAAAAGCCGCTTTGCTTTCGGCAATACTTCCGGGCGCGGGACAATTTTACAACGAAGATTATTGGAAAACCGCAATTTTCGTCGCCGTTGAAATTACGGCGATTACGGTCGCTTACGTTTATGACAAAAAAGGAGACGACCAAACGGATTTTTATCACAATTTCGCGGACGAACATTGGAGCGTGGCGCGTTACGCCGAGTGGACATACGCGCATCTGAACGAATTAAATCCTAATCTTGACCCGACGAATTACTCGGGATTATTCAACAATGACGGCAGTGTAAACTGGGACGTTTTAAATAGAATGGAAGAAGATATCGGCGGATATTATTCACACCAACTTTATCCGTACGGAGACCAGCAATACTACGAAATGATAGGCAAATATACTCAGTTCAACGTCGGTTGGGACGATTTTTGCACGCGCCCCGTCGTGGAATGCGACTATCACTACGGCGACCCGGTTACTCCGCATTTTAAGTATTATTCGGAACAACGCGGATTAGCCAACGATTATTATAACATAGCGCGTTGGGGAGTAATCACGATTGTTACAAATCATATCATCAGCGCGGCGGAAGCGGCTTTTTCAGCAAATAAATATAATCGTTCCTTACATGTTAGAATGGAAGTAGGGAAAACGAATATCGGCTACGTCACCGAATATTTCCCGAAGTTGAATGTCAGTTACAGATTTTGAAAGATTTGATTAAATTCAACGAATTTCCGCAAAATAAATCGGGACGAAATAATTTTCGGTCTAAGGGAAATTTTAAAATTTCTTAATATTCTTTTTAATCAGATTTTGTGCGAATTGCGATTTATCGTCACGTAAAATTAAGTCGTAACGTATTTTGCCGCACAAATTCGCAAGTTTCATCGAAAGTTCGTCCGATTCCAAGCCGCTCAGTTTTTCGTCTTGCGCCGATTTTTTTATGGTTTCGATAAAATCCGAATATTCTTCGAGAACATCGACGCTTGCAAGAATTGAAATTTTGTGGGTCAAAAATTCG
>CAYZMW010000167.1:0-15154 GCA_964479645.1 uncultured Melioribacter sp.
CAAGCGCGAAAAAATTTCGGCGAACGTTTTCCATTAAACGTTCTTCAACGCTTCATCGACGTTATCGGTACTAACTATTACGGGTTTAATTCCGAAATTCTTTTCGAGTTTGATTTGACTTTCCTGTCCCATTCGTTTTGCAACGAAAACATTGCAATCGTCGAGAAATCCGATTATCAATTTGGGATTGTCGTGGTGATTGTGCTTGCCCGCCGCGGCTGTTCCGTACGGATTTAATCTTTTTTCAATGAAATTTTTATCGGCGTCGTAGATAAGAAAATAAGGCGCGATTCCGAAATGTCCTTTCCAAATTTTCCCCTTTTCGTCAACGCCAACCGCTATGTTTATTCTTTTCATGATAATTCCTTTTTTTAATTGACACAAAAAAAAGAACAACCTTGCGGTTGTTCTCCAATGCAAAAATATCGAATTTAATCGAAACTTCAAATTGCAAACGTAAAGTGCGTATTCAAATCGAATTATTTCACGAGAATAACCGGCACTTTCGCTTTGCGCGCCACTTTTTCGGCGGTGCTACCGAGCAACATTCTTTCGACCGCGGTATGTCCTTGGTCGCCGATAAAGATGGACGAAACTTTTTTCGTTTCGGCAATATCCAAAATGGTATCGAACGGAATGCCTTCTTCGACGATAACGCGAACTTTTGCGAAGCCCGCTTTTTCAAGTTTTTCTTTGATTTTCCCGAGTTTTTCTTTAACCGATTGAACCATTTCCTTTTCGATTGTAAATTCGGTGAGTTCGGCGGATTCAAGATAAACGGGCATGCTGAACATTCTAATATCGATTACGTGCAGAAGAATGACCTCTTTACCGCACGGCGCAATTTTTTTCAATTGCTTTGTTACTTTTTCCGTCGTATCGGAAAAATCTATCGGGACTAAAATTTTACGTAACATTTTACGTCTCCTTATTTTAAGTCATGTATTCTATTAATTGGGAAATTTTATCTTTCATTGCGCGTCTATCGACAATCAAATCGACGAAACCGTGTTCGAGTAAAAATTCCGAGCGTTGAAAACCTTTGGGCAAATCCTTTCCGATTGTCTGTTTGATAACGCGCGGACCTGCAAAACCGATTAATGCTTTCGGTTCCGCGATATTTACGTCGCCGAGCATGGCGTAACTTGCCGTCACGCCGCCGGTGGTCGGGTCGGTCAAAACCGAAATGTAAGGCAAACCTTCTTCCGCGAGTTTCGCCAAACGCGAACTTGTTTTAGCCATTTGCATAAGAGAAAGAGCGCCTTCCATCATGCGCGCGCCGCCGCTTTGCGAAACTATTATTGCGGGAATTTTATTTTTAATCGCTTCGTCAATCATTCGCGAAATTTTTTCGCCGACAACCGAACCCATACTTCCGCCGATAAACTTGAAATCCATTATCGCTATGCCGACTTTTTTCCCGTTAATTTTTCCGATGCCCGTCACCACCGCGTCGTTTAATCCGGTTTTCTTTATTGTCGCTTCTATTCTGTCCTTGTATCTTTTCGTGTCCACGAATTCGAGCGGGTCGGCGGAACGCATTTTTTTGTCAAGCTCCTTGAACGTTCCTTTGTCGATTAGAATTTGAATGTATTCTTTGCTTCCGATTCTAAAATGATGGTCGCATTTAGGACAAACCCACGAATTTACTTCAACCGTTTTTACGTGAATGATTTCGCCGCAGTTGTCGCATTTAACCCATTTGCCGTCGGGTAATTCGATTTTTTTTGCTTCGGGGTCGCTCTTTTTTATTGAAAACCAGCCCATTATTTTTTGTCCTTATTTTCTTCTTTAATTTCTACGAAAACCATCAGCATTTGCGTCGGTTCAAGCGGGTCGTTTGTTTTAAAGGCTATTGTTCTTGAAATTGCGCCTTGTAAATCGCTTGTATCTATGGTAACTTCAAGTATTCCGCTTTCGCCCGGGGCGAGTTGATAACGATTTACGAACGCTTCCAAACATTTTGACGAAGGTTTCACGTACGTGATTTTCAGCGGTAGTTTCCCCACGTTCATAAATCTGATTCTTGCCGTTTTTTTCACGCCCTTTTCCAATTTGCCGAAACTGATTTGATGCGTTTGCAAGCGCAGGCGCGGACCGTTTTTAATCGCCTTGATATTTGCGTTTTTGTCGAAGACTTCGGCTTTAAGCACAAGTTTGAATTTAGGCGTTTGCGGGTCGTTGCTTGTAAGGTATATGTATTTTTGTTGAGCTCCTTTTTTATTTTTGGTGTTAAAAGTAACCCGCAAAACCGTTGAGTCACCCGGCGCAAGAATTTTCTTCGGCATTTCCGCCGCAGTACAACCGCATGAAGTTCGCACGTTGAAAATTTTTAATGTGTCGGTGCCCGTGTTTTTAATGATAAACGAATGGCTTACGATTTGTCCTTCGCGCAAATCACCGAAATTGTGAAAACGATTCGGCGAGGAAATTTGAGGGGCGGATTGTTGAGAAAAAACAATTGAAGAAATCAACAGAAACAATAGAATTACTTTTTTCATTTTTTCACCTTCGGAATAAAATTTTTAAAATAGTTCGGTTCTAAAAAATCATATTCAAAAGTTAGCAAATCTTTCCCAAATAAATAAGCGTATTTTGCAATATCGTAACCGCGAATGTCGGGTAAAGGCAGAGCCTTTTCGAAAAACGTGTCGGAAAAAACGATTGCGTTTTCGTTCTTGCTAAAAATTTTTTCGATTTTGTCGATACTGTAGAGTTCAATGTTCTTTACAGTTTTGATTTCCTTTTCGGTTTTACGAAATTCGGCGACATAATGTTCCTTCACATTCGCTTTTTTTACGATGTGGAAATGTGAATGATTGTTCATGTAATTCGAAATCGCAAAAGCGAGCGCGTCGAAAGTGGGTACGGGAATAATCGGTAAGTTTACGCCGAGCGCCAAACCTTTGGCGGCGGCTGTTCCGATACGCAAACCCGTGAACGAACCGGGACCGGATGAAATCGCAATCGCGGATAATTCCGCGGCGGATATTTTGCCCGATTGCAAAACCGTTTCAATCAATTTTAATAAAACTTCGGAGTGGACGTTTTTCTCTTTATGATTGATTTCGACGAAGCGTTTCTCATCGAAAAACAAAGCCACTCCGCAATTTTCATCGGAGGTTTCTATCGCTAATATGGGTGTAATAGTTTTTTCCATTAAATAAAAAAATTTGAAATTGAAGATATTAAAAAACGATATACAAATTTCGGGAATTTAATGAAGATTTTTTTATTTTTGCGAGTATGGTGATATGAAAAAAACTGAAATTGTTCCAGGGAGTTCGATGACAAAACAAGAGTATTTAAGCCGTCCGATTGTTCACATCGATATAAAAGAACAAAATGTCGTTAAACTTGTCGAAGCGATGGGCGATATGGCGTTTTCCGCAAGGGATCTTCACCGCGCCGCAAAAATTTACGAAATGATGTTAAAAGATAAAGACACGACGGTTATTTTAACGCTTGCAGGAAGTCTTTTCAGCGCAGGCTTAAAGCGCGTGGTTTACGATATGGTTACGAACAATATGGTGGACGCGATTGTTTCGACGGGCGCTATTATGGTTGACCAGGATTTCTTCGAGGCGCTGGGTTTCAAGCATTATATCGGTTCGCCGTATGTTGACGACAACGAATTGCGCGAATTGCACATCGACAGAATTTACGATACGTTTATAGACGAGGACGAGTTGCGAGTTTGCGACGAAACCACGGCGAAAATTTTCGATAGTCTGGAACCGCGACCGTATTCTTCGCGCGAACTTCTATGGCATTTCGGAAAATATCTTGACGAGAACGGCGGACCGAAAGTCGAAGACAGTGTGATTTACGCGGCATATAAAAACGACGTGCCGATTTTCGTTCCCGCTTTTTCGGATTGTTCGGCTGGTTTTGGGATTGTGATGCATCAAACCGAAAATCCCGAGCGTCACGTTTCATTCGATTCGGGAAAGGATTTCCTTGAACTTACGCAAATAAAATTGCACAGTAAAGAAACGGGAATTTTCATGATTGGCGGCGGCGTTCCGAAAAATTTCACGCAAGATATCGTGGTCGCCGCGGATATTTTGCAAGAAAACGCCCCGATGCACAAATACGCGGTTCAAATTACCGTTGCCGATGTTCGCGACGGCGCATTGTCGAGTTCCACGTTGAAAGAAGCGAGTTCGTGGGGAAAAGTCGAAACCACATACGAACAAATGGTTTATTCCGAAGCGACTTTGGCGTTCCCGTTAATTGCCGCTTACGCTTATCATAAAGGCGTATGGCGAGGACGCGCAAAGCGAAAATTAACCGCTTTATTCGGTTAAAGAATATTTTTAATTGTGACGTGCGATACATAATAATATTTTTTTATATTTTATTTTTATATTTATTCGTTATTTTTAATAACTATACCTTAGGAGGAACAAGTGGGAAAGAGAAAAGCAAATGAACCGAGAACAGCTTTCGGACGTTATATGGTTTACACCTTTATTCCGTCGTATGCAAACAACGTCGCGGGGCTTGTTTATCTGGGTGCATCCTTTTTGATTATTATCGTCGGTCTTCGCGGACTTGGTAAAGTTGCGGGACAGTTATCAGTTATTCCGAAATTTATGTTAACCGAAAAAGGTACTCTTGATCCGAATTGGGTGGTGGCTGCCATACTTTTGGAATTTACCTTATTACTTTTACTTGCCATAGTAACGTTTTTCACCCCCGAAGATGCACATCACGGCGCGCCCGAGGAAAAGGAAGAAGCAAGCAAACCTTCCGTTGATTTCCATAAGGAGTTAAGAGAATTAAAAGATTTAACCGATGAAGAAATCAAGATGGTTAACGAATATCTTGATAAATACGAAGCAATTGCGAAAAGAATTAACGAGTTGCAAAAGCTTAGTATTCAATCCATTCAGCAAATGAAAGAAGCTGTAAAGTAAATTAATTAATTCGGTTATTTTTTAATTATTAAGGGTGTTGCCATGAAAAAGAACATGGTTTATTTTGTATTATACATTGTTCTGATATCCGAACTTTTGATGGTTATTGTGGAACGTGACGATTTATTGGAACAAGAAGAAGCAATCCGCGACAAAATGCTTGCAACGATAGCGGAATCCTATAAAAAACCTGTGCTACTTAACATACCGGAACAATATTCCGATTATAACATTAAAAACAAAGAACCTAAAAAAGTGGTTATGACTCCGATAGGATTGGTTTCGGATAAGGAGAAGCAAAATATTCAATATTATATCGATGTGGTAAAAGGCAGTAAATATCGTCCTACGGGTTGGCCCAAAGGCGGAATTACCATCGATAATAAAACCGATAAATATTTCATTACTAAAAACTCCGACGGTTCGGCTGTTTTTAATGCCATGCTGACCTTGCCGGGTGTTTATAAATTCTACGCGTATTTTAAAGTCAAACGGGAACTTCCCGCATATTTGCCCGATTTTCTTCAGCAGGAATTGGCTCATATGATAGGTGAAAAATTGGAAGCCGTCAGCCCGAAAGTTGAGTTTACAATCAACGCAAAACGTATCGGTGGTGTTAAGAAAAAAGAAGTTGAATTTGATTTCTAAAAGGAAAATATCATGAAGAAAATTATACTGCTTCTGTTTTTTGTTTTCGGGGTTTCGTTCGCCCAAAAAGTAACGGTTATCGATACGATAAACGCTACGACTTACGAAAAATTCAAGGTGCCCGCCAATAAAAATATCGTAATAGCCAACGTGCTGAAAATCCAATTCACAGCCACGTTGTTAGACGCTTCTATGAACCCGATTCGTGAATGTAAGGAATTCTACCAAGATCCTCCCAACGCCAAAATCAAAAAGAAAGCTTCTGGCGGTAGAGGCACGAACGTTCAATACGCAGTATTTGAAACTATCGACGAAGAAGGCGTTTATTACATTAAGATAGATATCAAAGTAAAAGGCGAACGGGGCAGAGGAAAAAAGACCGTTTATTATATGGTTAACGTGAAGTATCCCGAAATTATCGCTCCGATAGAACTTAATGAAAAAGGTTATTATTATTCCGAAAAGAAATCGTTCAGCTTCGCTACGGTACAATTCAACAATCCGAATTTATACAGTTATAAGATAGTTTCTTCCGGCGGCGAAGTAATTGAAGAAAAGCACGGAGCGATTGTTGTTTTGGACAGTGTTCTAAGCGATTTGAGATATGTCGGACAAAAAATAAAAATAACGGGATTTTACGACGGCAAACCATTTAAATATCGTGAAATAGGAAAAAGTGAAGTACATGATTCCCAATGGGAAGTGATAATTCGTCAGCCGAAACTTAACGAGTTTACCGATTGGCGACGGACGGACGGACAAACGAAAGAAGAGCCCGTTATAATCAGCGCGTATAATTACAAGGCGATGAGAATTCTTTATTCGTATTTCGGGAAAACCGATAACGGTTTTGTTGTTGTAAAACCGAAAATAAGAGGGTTTTCCCTTACCGCGGAACCTCAAGGTTTAATAATTAATGCGCGTCCTATCAAGACGGGAAGTTGGTTATATATTCAATTCGAGTTAAGTCAAGATTACCTTGACGGTATCGAAGAATACGGACAGGTGGACGTTACTTTGCACGTTAGATTTAAAACTCAATTTAATGAAACCGTTAACAGAACTTACGATGCAACTATCTATAAATAATGGTTATTGCGATGAAAAAAATCATACTATTCCTAATTGTCATTTTTATTTCGTCTTCGTTCGCACAAACGGCTGAAGACTTGATAAAAATGATAGACGTAAAGCTGAAAAACGATAAAAAATACCTTCAAGTTTACTCTTTGCCTCTTGAATTGGATAAAAACAAGGATAAAGATATTCTTGTTTTGCCGAGAACCAACAGAAGAGATCCGTTTAAATTTAAATTCGGGGACGAATACCAATATCGTTTGATTATTCTAAAAGACGGTATTGAATTGGACTCTTTACAACTGTTGTATATAGAGGAAATTAAATTAAATTCTCTTGCAACCGAAGGTCTGTTCGAATCAGTTACACCTCCTTCGGACGATACGACGCTTGTAATTAATTTTGCGGATATGTACAATCTTAAGAAAAATCATCGTCCGTTATATAATAAGCTCTACGATAAAGCGGAAACGTATATTTTACGCAATGAAGATACGCCTTTGGAAACGTTGCTTAAAATTAATCCCGATACTAAAATTCGAAAAAGTTTCGGCTTTTCTTCGAGAGATATGACGGATTATTTGCGCTTTATGAGATTTAACACGCCCGCGCATTGGTATCCAAAGGAAAAGAAAAACACAAAAACACGGGGACGAAACGTCGGAGCGAAAGAAACGTCGTTTCACCTTGATGCGAGTATTTATTCGTTAAGCTTTTCGCATAAGTTTATGCGTTTCGGTATCGGCGGGGCAAGTCTTGAACTTGATGTTGAAGAACCTTTGATGAATATGTTGCCATTGCAATCAATGTTATTTAATGGAGGGTTCAGAACGATTTTTATGCTTGGCGATAAAAATACACCGAAAAAGAACACCTATATTGATGCTAAGTTTCAGGTAAGGTATTTCCTTTCGAAAACTCTTCCTTTTGACGGTGAATGGCAGTTCAATAATTTCCCGATTATTTTTGCCGACGATGTTAGACTGAACACGACGACGGGAATGCTTGCGGATTTGAATGTTACGCGACCTTTTACGTTACCTTTTATGAGATTATATTTTACGATTTCGAGTGATGATTTTTCATCTCCGAACGTTGTTCTAAATGGTAATCCGGATATTAACAACGGTGGTGCTTACGCATATTTTACGCAAAATCAATTTCTTTACACTATGTCGTTTTTCTGGAACGGCGACGAAAGAATGCAAAATATGTTCAAAATGGACATTGGAATAGGTTATTATGACGTTTATCTTGTTGAATACGGAGGTGGACTGACAATAAAAGATACGCGAATGGTTTTTGATAAAATTCAACCGTACGTGAAATTGTATTATACTTTTGCTCCTTCGGATATTCCGTTGTTTAATGTTAATGTTAAAGTTTATGACAGTCAAGCCACAATTGGCGGTTGGTTTCGATTATTCAGAACAAAAGACGGGGTTCATAGCATAAGATTTGATATGCAGTACATTACTGCCCCCATTGGACGCGATTTACGTGATTGGGAAATTAACGGTGGTCTTGCACTTAATCTGAGGTACAGATATGGGTTATAAATTTATTAAATTATCGATTCTCAGCCTTGTTTTTATTTTGGCAGGCATCTCTTTTGGACAGGAAAAAGTTCCGAGCGATTCCGCTACCGTAAAAGAATTGAAAAGTATTTTTGAAAACCTTGAATATAATACGATTGCGTATAACGATTTGAAAGTAAAATGGATAATTAAAGACCCGAGTTTCGTAAGAGATGTTTTCGGGCGGTTTGTGGTTAACAACGCTTTGCGGCTTAACGGAAAGAAATTAAGTCGTGCTGAACTGAAAAAAAGAGCTAAAGCCATATTCGAAGGTCACGTTGTTCTTGATTTAAGAAAACGGTACTACGACGACGAAATCGAGTTTTTCGCATTCGTGCCGGAAGACCAGCTTGAATCTCCGCACCCGAAATATCTGTTTGACCCCGTTCTTGATGGCTTTTATCTACGGGAAATTGTAGGAAAGCAGTTATATGCGGAATTACAAAAAAGAAGATATTATTACAGCGACATTACCAAAAGAGAATACGACGTAAAGCCCGGTTACTATTTCGATATAAACATCGAAGCGTTAAATCCGTATTTGATGTTTTGGTCAACAACATCCGATTATAGGAATAAATACCTTGCTTCGTTTTGGGGAAAGTGGGGTATTGAAGAAGTTTATTATCCCGGGTGGACATTGCCGCAATACTTTTTCGGTGCGCAATTGACATATTATAAATTTTTGCCGGATGACCCGAACGATTATACATATAAAGTGGCGATAGGGACGAGCACTTCATCGGCGGTGGCATATAAATCGGCTTTGCCTGACGTTCCCTTTATGAAATCCGCCAATGACATTAATTTTAAAATAAACGGCGATTTGTTGAGCTACGTATCTTCGAAACTTAAAGGGTATTACGTTGATTTGTCCGGTTCGTTCGCTTATCAATATTACAAAGGCAAAGATATGGAACTTGCCGATACGACTTCGTTCTATTCGGTTCGCGATTATTTTAATTTTTCTATAACAAAGAGAAAATTATTTAATCTGTACGACTTAGGGCAATTTTTAGTGGGAGGCGGTGTCTCCACATTTTCGGTTCGTCATTTGAGATATATTCCGGGAAGAAACGAATTGGTAAGTTTAGACGGATTGGATTTCTTTACGAGTTTTTCGCATTTTGTTAATTTTAAATTTGGCGTTGAAAGATACGGCGGCTTAATACAACATCATCTTATTATTAATACGGGCTATAACGTTACCGACGGATATGCAGTGGTTGGAGTGGATGTGAAAGCGATGTTAAGCGATACATTCGGTTTCAGAATAGTATATAATACATTTTTGAATTTGGACGAGGTGAAAATTCCGTATCGTACTGATAGCCAAATAATTTTTACTCCGATAATTAGAATTAATTACTAACAATATTAGGCTTTGAGAATAAGTGTCAAAATAAAAATACCGTTGTTGTATATTTTTCTGTTTCTTGTTTCCGCGACACATTTTACATTTGCTCAAGAGTTGCAGAAATATTATAAACTGGTTGAGCAAAAATTAACTGAGGACAGAAAATATCTTAATATCTACGATATCCCCGTGGAAATTGTTAAAGCGGATTTGAAAATTCTGAAAAATATTCCCCGACTAAGCAATAACGGAAAACCGTATTCGTTCGAAATTAGAGACGGCTATACTTACATTTTCGAATTTTTGGACGAAACATTGGAAACAGATTCGCTTACGCTTTTGAGAGTTTATCTTGAGGTTGATAACTCCGTGGGCGGCGAAGGCGAAGGACTGTTCGACCAAATTACAGGCGGAAGTAATTACGATACAACATTGGTTCTCGATTTTCGCGATTTGCAAGAGCTGTATTTTTCAAATAAAAAAATTTATGACTATTTGTTGAAAAAACTTTATGACGCTCTTGACGAACAACAACCGAATTCAGTATTGGGAATTGCCGTTGATGATAAACTGATGAAAAGCAAAGGTATTTCGGGGAAAAATAATCAGGATTTCCTGAATTACTATTGGGTGAATTCCGAGCATTATTTCCCAAGACCGTTGCTTAAGAAAAAGGTTCGACGGGGCAGAAATCGAAAAGCGGTCAATTTTCCATATCATCTCGAAGCAAGTTTCAGCAGATTGACTTTTTATGATTCGAAGCATTTCAATTACGGATTTAGTTTAATTTCCGCGGAACTTAATACTGAAAGCAAGGTGCTCAATTTATTGCCTTGGCAATCGATGACGATGTCCGCGGGTTTGCGTACGTTTATTTCTTTTTCCGATGTTGTTCAAAATCTGTACGATGATTTTTTAATTAACGCTCGCGTCCTTGCCAGATTTAGAATAAATACTTCTTCGTTTGTTAGTAATTTGCCTTTTATTTATACTGAAAATCCCGGGCTGAATGTCGTATCCGGTTTGATTTTCGATATAAACACTTCCCGTATTTACGGTTTGCCGTTCTTTAATTTTTATTACGCGGGCGGTTTTACAGACTACGGAAATCCCTACGTTACTTTCGGAGCGGCAGACAGTTCACGCGCTTATTTTAACACGTCGGCTTGGGAAACTTCCATGTCATTTTATTGGAATACAAGCGAAAAACTGAATATGCGTTTTAGAATGGATTTGGGACTCGGTGGATTTGATGCTAATAAAGTCGTTTACTATAAAGGCAAACAAACGGTTTACGGGTATTATAAAATCCATCCCGTAATCAATTTTTATTTTACTTTCGTACCGAATAAAAATGAGCTTTTCGGTATGAAGCTCAGATTTTTCGACAGTGTTTTGACAGGCAAATTTTGGATTAAATTCTTGGAACTTGGGAAATTGCACACTTTCCGCTTTGAAGTCGATTATGTCTCCACGCCGTTTTTCAGAAAAACACGTGAATGGGAAACTTCAAGCGGTGCGGCAATGCAAATTGTTTATAGGTTGGGATTTTAAATGATAAAGAAAATCTTATTCATATTGACAATTTTGACATTTGCCGTTTCGGCTCAAACGCCCGATTCATTAAAACTTCAACGTATAAAGAAAATTTATCGTAGTCTTGAATATAACACCATAGCCTTTAACGATTTGAAAAATACATGGGACATTACCGACCCGTTGTTTATTAGGGAAATCTTTAATCGTTTGGTCGTTAGTAATTCGTTGCGGGTTCACGGGAAAAAGCCTTCGCTCGATTTCGTCAAAGAAAAAGCAAAAGATATATACGACGGAAAGGTTTTTATAGAATTAAGAAGACGTTATTATGATAATGAAATCGAACTGATGAGATTTTTTACGGAATCGAAAATAGATAGTACGCGTAACACATATTTCTTCGACCCGTTAACGGATAATGTTCAAATTAAGCATGTTCTCGGCGAAAAGGTTTACGATGAATTAAAAAAACAATTTTACGCATTTAATGATTTAACGAAAACTTATTATGACAGTAAAGACGCTTACGAATTCGATTTGAATCTGCAAATGTTCAATCCCTACGTAATGTTTTTTTCAATGACAACTAACGAACGAAATAAATATCTTGTTTCTTTTTTCGGGAATTGGGGAAACGATTATATAATGTTGCCTGGTTGGTATTACCCGAATTATGTCGCCGGCTTGAAGTTGACTTACATTGATTATTTACTGAATAATCGCCCTCATTATTCATACTCGGTAGAAGTGGGTTTGGGAATGACCTCTCATCAGCCTACGTTCGATTACAACGTGCTTGATGCCGTTCGTTTGTACAATACGGGTAACTCTCTATATTTCAAATTCGACGGTAATCCGCTTACGCTTTTTCTTGACAAAGCGGATAATTACAATTTCCAAGTGATAATGTCATTGGCAATTACACAATTCCCTGCTTCCGATTTTAATTTGGATTATGTCTCAAAATTTTATTCCACCCGCAATTATTTTGCGTTTGTTTTTACGTATAAAAACATATTCAACGTAATGGATTTGGGGTGGCTGAATGCTTCGGCAAGTATTTCCGGTTTTGATATTTATAATTATTTGTATACGCCGAAGTATTCGCAGTTAATAGATTTGGAACCCGATGCCTCGAAATTTAAATATAACATAAATCTTGAAGCCTCTCTTTCCAATCCCGGCGGATTATTGCACTATAAAACGGGTTTTTTATGGAATGTGAATGTATCGGACGGTTATTCTTATTTCGGTGTTAAGGCGTTATTAATGCTTAGTAACACGGTAGGTTTCGATTTTAGATTTTTTACGGGCTTCTCGTTTTCAGGAGATTTACCGTATTACAGACAAAGTTCGTATTTGATTTTTTCGCCGATTATTCGGATAAATTATTAATGAATTCGTGATTTAAATCATGGAATAAATGAACCGTTGAATTTAATATTAAAAGACATGAAAAAATTATTCAACATAACGTTTTTCTTTTTCGTAATGCTTTTGTCGGGGTTTGTGTACGGACAAAGCATTACCGTAACGTATCCAGACGGCGGTGAACTTTTTCAGGTCGGAACGTCGAAAAATATTCTCTGGACTTCGAGTTCCGTTAGTTATGTTGATATTTATTATTCAACGGATAACGGTGTCTCTTGGAATTCTGTAGCGACGAGTGTCGCGGCTAGTATCGGAAAATATACATGGTATATCGATTCAACTACGGTTGACCCGAGTCAACAAGCGTTGATACGGATTGAGAGTTCATCCAATTCAAGCGTTTATGATGTAAGCGACGGAGTATTTACGCTTTCGGAATTGAGAATTAATTACCCGTTTGAAAATTCCATTTTACAATCGGGACGCGCCGCATATATTACTTGGTTTGCAAGTTCCGATATTTCGAGCTTACGTCTCGAGTATTCGTTGGACGGCGGGGCTTCATGGAATGTCATTGCGGCGGGAATTGACCCGAACGACAATAAATATTTATGGGACGTTAATGCGGCGTCTTCCAATAATGCGATGTTGCGTGCAGTTTCCGAAACGACTCCTCAAATTGTTTTCGAAACGCCGCGATTTACAATTTCGGAATTGGATTTGCTTTCTCCCGACGGCGGAGAAGAGTGGCAAACGGGTACTTCGCATGTGATTACGTGGCAAAGCGAAAATGTTACAAATGTCGATTTGGAATATTCCGCCGACGGCGGAGCGTGGACTACGATTGCAACGAATGTTGCCGCGGGCGGCGGAAGTTACGCTTGGACTATTCCCGACGAACTTTCCGACCAGGTTTATGTTCGAATTTTAAATTCAAACGAACATAACGTTTATGACCAGAGTTCTTCGCAGTTTACAATTTTAAATTTACAAATAACGAAACCGAACGGTGGCGAAGGTTTTGAAATCGGTTCGGAAGAAGCGATTACGTGGGTTTCCAATTTGAGCGGAAACGTTACATTGGAACTTTCCACGGACGGTGGCGATAATTACGATACGGTAATTGCAAGCGGAATTCCTGCAAATCAGGGTTCATATACTTTAACCGTGGGAAATATTCCTACCAATCAGGCGAAAATAAGAATTGTTTCCGACGACAACGCCTCTATTCTTGACGAAAGCGAAGACGTCTTCACGATAGGAAGTCTTTCGATCGTAATTCCGCAAGGCGGAGAAAATTGGTTGGCGGGAACTTACCACAGACTTGATTGGACGAGTACAGAAGGTATCGATGTAATTGGAATTGAATATACGACTGACGACGGCACAAGTTGGAACACCGTCGTAAGTTCTTATCCCGCGAGCGGCGGTTCGTATTTTTGGTATATTCCGAACGGTCTTTCGGGTGAAAATATTAAAATCCGAATGTACGACGCTGTTACGGGAATAGGAAAAACGCATTTGAGCAATCCGTTTTCTGTTGCGACATTACAAGTAACGTCGCCGTTAAGCGGCGCAATTTATAATTGGGGCGACGTCATCAACATAACTTGGACGGCAAGTTCAAACATAACGGATGTCAGAATAGAGTATTCCACGGATTACGGAAATACTTTTACGCTAATTGAAAATAACGTTAGCGCCGCTACGGGCAGTTACAACTGGACTGTTCCCAACGGCTTGTCTTCCGACGGAATGCAAATTCGCGTTACCGCGGAAGACAATCAGGCGTATTCCGCAACGAACGCAGGATATTTTACCGTCGGGAATATTCAAGTTTTGACGCCGAACGGCGGAGAATTTATCGTAGGCGGTATTTCGTACGAAATCACTTGGAGTGCGACAAATAGCATCGGTAGCGTGAGAATAGAATATTCTACCGACGGCGGAACAACCTATACCAATATTCCTGGAGCCAGCGCGGTGCCCGCTTCCGACGCTTCATACGAATGGACGGTCCCGAACGTTGCTACAACTCAGGCGCGTATCAGAATAAGCGATTCGCAAACAGGAAATATTGTGGACGCTTCGGATAACGATTTTTCAATCGGTATTTTACAATTGACAAATCCGAACGGCGGTAGAGGATATTTCCCGGGCGATAATATCGCGATAACTTGGAACTCTCAGTCGGTTAGTCAGTTGCTTATCGAATATTCGATAGACGGCGGAACTTCTTGGAATACAATCGCTTCGGGTGTAAACGCCGCAAACGGTTCTTATAATTGGACTATTCCCAATTCATACACAAATCGCGGAATGGTGCGAATTTCCGATTTAAGCAATTCTTCCAATCTTGATACGAACGACACTTATTTTACAATCGGAAATATCAGCCTTACTTATCCTAACGGAAACGAAATTTTACAAACGGGAAAAACTTATACAATAACCTACGATTATTCGTCAAGCATTTCTGCGGTTAATGTGGAAGTTTCCACGGATAACGGTACGACGTGGAATTTCATAGCAAGCAACGTTCAGGCTAACGGTTCTTACGATTGGACGGTCGGGGATATTCCTACGTCAACCGCTTTAATCAGAGTTACTGATGCGCAGTATCCGGATTTATCGGATGTTAGCGACGCATCGTTCAAAATAGAGCG
>CAYZMW010000168.1:0-6071 GCA_964479645.1 uncultured Melioribacter sp.
ACAAGTTTTTTCATCACTCAACTCCAAATTTTTGTTTCCCAAATTTAGATAATTTTCCGCCAAGAAACATTTTGAAAACGATTAAGTAGAATAATTCGAATAGGTAAAATTAATAATAGCGTTCAGCGTCGAGCGGACAGCGTTTAGTAGTGAACAGTGAACAATGAACAGTGAACAATTTCCACAGCCGTCCGTCATTGCGAGCGACCACGCCGTGCGGGGGCGCGCGGCAATCTGTCGGTTCGTCAGCAAAACTTAAATTAATCAGTCATTGCGAACACCGCCGTAGGCGGGGTGAAGCAATCTATCAAATTTTCAGCAAAAGACTTTTTAGCACACGGCGTGGCGGATTCCTTCATCCCGCTAGAGGCGGGAACTCGGAATGACTGAGTTTATTTTGGTTGGCGCACGGTGTAACAGATTGCTTCGTCGCTTTCCCGCTTTCAGCGGGAAATCTCCTCGCAAGGACTGTGTTTATTCGGGTCAGCGCTCGGCACTACAGATTGCTTCATCCTTGCCGACTTACGTCGGCACTTCCTCGCAATGACGTGAAAAATTCAACATTTTTTTCAATCCCGCCTTGGTTGGACAACCATTCAATCAATCAATCATTCATTCATTCATAATTTAACATTCATAATTCATAATTAAAAGAAATCCGCGTTCTTTAATTTACAAGCACTTGGCGAAATTTTTAAAGGTGGAAAAAAGTGTAAGCATACATATTAATTCTTGTAAATAAAATTCCGCTTTTGTATCTTGGATTAACGCAAAATTCAAGGGGGAGAAATGAAAAGAATTTTGCCTTTTTTTCTGACGTTCGCTTTTCAGATTTTTGCTCAAACCGCTGATTCTCTTACACTTTCGGAAATTATGTTTTGTCAACCTGAATCGAATGCGGAATTCGTCGAAATTTACAATTATTCCGAAAGTACTCAAGTAAATTTACTCGGGTTGAAAATAAAATACGAAGACCGCAGAACCGATTCCACGCAAATTATTTTCGGCGACACGCTCCTTTTGCCGCGTTCTTTTGCAGTAATACTTGAAGGCGATTACGATTTTGAAAACGGCTGCTACGAATTTCCCGATACCGTAACGCTTCTGAAGATACTCGATAACGCTTTCGGCTCTTCGGGAATGAGTAATTCGAACGACAAAACGCTACGTTTGATTTCATCGTCGGGCGATACGCTTTCGATTTACACCTACACGGCGGATAATGTGACGGGACATAGCGATGAAAAAATAATTCTCAACGAAAACAACTCTTCTGGTAATTGGGACAACTCGAATATCTTCGGTGGAACACCGGGAATAAGAAATTCCGTTACGCCGTTCGATTATGATTTGTGCGCAATTTCGCTTATTGTCCAAAACGATTTTATCACCGTTGCAGACACGTTTCGCGTAATTTCGCGCATCGCTAATGTCGGACTAAACACGATTTCAAACGCTTTCCTCGATTTTTATGTCGATATTAACAGAGACACTCTTTTTACGGAAAACGAATTTATCGGACAAACCGAAATTTCGTCGCTTGCCTCGCATGATACCACTGAAATATTCCGAAACATAAATATTTCGGACACGGGCAATTTCGCGATACTTTCCGCAATACATTTTGCCGAAGATGAAAACGACGTAAACGATTCCGCAGTTACATTCGTTAATATTTTACCGCGTCAGCCGATTTTCGGTGAAATATGCATCAATGAAATCAAATACAAGCCGATGCCTGGCGAACCCGAGTGGTTGGAGATTTTCAACAACAGCGATTCGACAAACTTTAATTTACGCGAATGGCGAATAGCCGATCGCGTCTCGTCGAAAATGATTACTGAGGAAAATTTCGTAATAACTCCGCATGAATTTGTAATTCTTTCTTCCGACGATGCGATTACGGATTTTTACGAAATTAACTCGCGAATTATATATGTCGCTCTTCCGTCGTTAAATAATTCGGGAGATAAATTGAAGTTGTTCGATGCATATGGTAACGTGCAAGATTCAGTGGAATATTCCGAGACTTGGAACAATTCGGGAAATTTTTCGAGTCTCGAAAAAATTAGATCCGACGGTACAAGCAATGATTCCACGAATTGGAAAGGCAGTTGCAATCCGAATACCGCAACGCCAGGTGAAATCAATTGCGTTTCACCTAAGAAATTTGACATCGCAGTTGAAAAGATAAATTTTTCGAATGAACATACGTTAATTAATTCGAATGTCTCTATTTCCGCTACGGTTAAAAATCTCGGGAGTGAAAACGCCTATTTCGACTTATTGTTGTATTATGATGAAAACGGCGATTCACTCGCGGAAACGCTAGTTGCGGAAATTCCCACGTTGCTAACCGCTCATGACTCCGCGGAAATCGACTTAATAGATAACGTTTTGCTTGATTGCGATAAATTATTCGAAGTCGTGGCAAATTATGAGTACGATCAAGATTTAAGCAATAACGAAAAAGCGCGCAGAATTTATCCCTCGTATCCGCGAAGATCGATTATCGTCAACGAAGTGCTTTTTAATCCGCAAGACGGAGAATGCGAATGGGTAGAGTTAATGAACAACAGTTCATTGACGATAAATCTGAAAAATTGGACAATTGAAGATTTATTTAACAATCCAACCGAAAAATTGATTTCTAAGCGAAATTATCGGTTATCACCCGATTGTAAACTTGTGATTGCACGGGACAGTTCTTTTCTCGATTTTCATTCGGAAGAACCGGAAAATTTTATTCTTCTTGATTTACCAAATTTAAATAATACAAGTGACGGAATAGTTTTGAAAGACGGAAACGCTTCTATTATTGACTCTCTATTATATTTCGGACGTTGGCTTGAAATTAACAAACGTTCTTTAGAGCGAATTTTCGCGACGGGGGAAACGAACGATAGTACAAATTGGTCGAGTTCCGTTGACGCGGAATTTTCCACGCCCGGAAGAAAAAATTCCGTTACGCCTTATGCCCGCGATTTGTCCGTTCATGCTATTACCATTGATACCGCGCGAATCAATACGGAATTTATTCCGATTTCCGTGAACATAGTTAACTGCGGATTGCAAACGAGTTCCTCTTCAAACTTGATTTTCTATGATGATTTAAATGGCGACGGAAGCGGTAGCGAGGACGAAGAAATCGGTGAAATTTCAGTGGAAGAAATAGCGCCTTTCGACAGTTTATTCGCGGAATTTCTTTTACCAAACCCGCAAATCGGTTATTCTCTTCTTGCCGAAATTGTTTTTATGGAGGACGAGCGACAAGAAAACAATTCCGCTTTTATAAAAATTTTGCCGCATTACCCGAATGCTACCGTAAAAATTAATGAAATCCATTATGCACCCTCAAACGGCGAACCCGAATGGATCGAATTTTTTAATTGTTCGAATAAGGAAATAAATATTGAAAATTTCAACGTTTCGGATTTGTTCACCGAGCCACGTCCTTCCGTTGTTAGTGACAGTTTGGTGATAATAGCCGCGAATTCGTATTTCGTTTTGGCAAAAGACAGTTCGATTTACGATTACCACGACGAAATTCCGTCGCCCGTTATAGTTAAATCTTTTGCTAATCTGAATAATGACACCGACGGCATTATCTTACAAGATTCTTACGGAACAACGCTTGATTCCGTAACGTTCAATTCGAATTGGGGAGGAGTGAACGGTTGTTCTCTTGAGAGAATAAGATTAAATCTTCCCGCAACCGATAGCGCAAATTGGGCGAGTTCGATTGACGCGGAACTTTCGACGCCCGGAAGAATAAATTCCGTTTCCCCGAAAATTCACGACTTTTCGGTGGACAGTATATATTACACGCCTACATTTCCGAATCAAAATGAAACGGTTCATCTATTCGCGGCAATTTCAAATAACGGGACGCAAACCGAGAACAATGTAAAAATTACACTTTCCGAAAATAACGCCGTAACGGATTCCGTTTATATTTCTCTTAATTCGGCGGAAACAGCCGTCATTGAATTTCAAACAACAAACATTATTGACGATAGTTTGTTACTGAGTGTTACGTGTAAACTTGACCGCGACGAATTTATGCAGAACAATTCACTGGAAATAACCGTATATTCGGGAATTAATCAAGGTGAATTGCTAATTACCGAATTTATGTCCGTACCGGATTCTTCGGGCGAGTGGATTGAAATTTTCAACGCCTCTCAAAGAAAAATCGATTTGAATATGCTCGTCGCGGAAGATTCGGCGAGTTACGGCATAAACGGACGGTTTATTAATGAACGGACGTTTATTTACCCGAAAGAATATTTTGTCCTTTGTTCCGACACCACTCTATTCGACGCCGCCTACGGGAATAATCTTAAAAGAACATTCGTTAATTTCGGTTCTTTAAGCAACTTGCGGGATATTATTTATTTAAGCGATTTCAGAGGAAATTTAATCGATTCGCTATTTTATGACAATTGGAAACATATTCGAGGCGTATCGTTCGAAAAAAAAGAGATTTACGAAAGCAACGAAAAAGAGAATTGGGCGATTTCAATTGATTCGCTCGGCGCAACGCCGTGTAAAGAAAATTCGATTTCGGAATCGAGAAATTATAACAAACGTGATGTAATAATTAACGAGATTATGTTCGAACCTGCGCAAACAAACGCCGAGTTCGTTGAAATCTACAATCGCAGTGATTTTCCTCTTCAAATCGGCGGTTGGAAAATTAACGATTCTAGCGGAAACGAAACATTTTTGTGCCGATATAAATACACTATTACTCCGGGCGGATATTTCGTCGTTGCTTCGGATTCGTCGATTTTTTACAATTACCAGCTTTCGCCTTCGGACATTTACATTACGAACGATGATTTAAGCCTGGGAAACGAGAAGGATGCGGTGGTAATTCGCGATTTGAGCGGGAAAACCATCGATTCGGTTTACTATTTCTCTTCGTGGCACAATAATAATATAATTAACACGAACAATCGTTCACTTGAAAGGATAAATCCCGAAAGCGAAAGCAACGATATATACAATTGGACAAGTTCGCTTGCACCTGATAAAGCTACGCCGACCGCAGCGAATTCCGTGTTTCAAAATAAAGGCAAACGGATTTCCGATTTGGATATTTCGCCGAATCCTTTTTCGCCCGATAACGACGGCTTCGAAGATTTTTGTTTCATCCGCTACATTTTGAACGACGATGTTAATTTCGTTCGCATAAGAATTTACGACGCAAAAGGTAGATTAATGAGAACGCTTGCGGATAATTATCCCAGCGGAGCGGAAGGTGAAATAATTTTCGACGGACGCGACGAAGACGGAAAAAGTTTACCGCTTGGAATTTATGTTTTATTGTTCGAACAACTTTCCGATAAAAGAACCGTTAAAAAGATTATAAAACCGCTCGTTATTGCAAGAAAATTGCATTAATTATTTGCTTTTTAAGAATTAAAATATATTTTTGAAAGAAAATTAACGTGGATTCACCATGAACAACAAAGAAAAAATCAAACGCGAGGCGCTTTATCTTTTTGCAGAGAAAGGCTTCGATAAAACTTCCGTAAGAGAAATAGCGAAAAAAGTGGGCATAAGGGAAAGCGCTATTTACAATCATTACAAATCTAAAACCGATATTTTTCTCGCGCTTGTTAGCGACGCTCAAAAACGTCTTTCGGTTGCTCGATTTGTTGACGACGAACTGATGAATAGATTAAACGACCCCGAAAAATTTTTAACGGCGCTTGCGGAAAGAATTATTAAAACATGGTGCAAAAAAGAAGACAAGGCTTATACGAAATTATTGATTCAAGCCAAATTTAATTCCTCGCTTAAATTCGAGTTCAAACTTGAAGATTTGTTCGCGAATTTGAGGAAATTGCTTGAAATAATTTTCGACGCACTAAAAAATTACGGATACGTTAAAAATTACCCAACCGAATTTTTGACGGACGAATTTCTTTCTCCGTTAATCGTATTGAAATTTCGCTTCTTGATAAACGATTTTTTCGATTATGAACAAGTGTTAATTTATGCCCGCGAATACGTCGAAATTTTTTGGAGACAAATAAAAAACGATTGAAAATCAAACGTTT
>CAYZMW010000169.1:0-3077 GCA_964479645.1 uncultured Melioribacter sp.
GGATAACACGGATTTTTTTAACTATGAATTATGAATGTTGCCCCGCCGGAGCGGGATTGAAAAAATGATGAATTGATTTGATGAATGAATGATTGATTGAGTCAATAAGGGTTTTGGATTACACGTACTTGCGAGAACGCGTCGACGAAGTCGAAACAAATACAGTCCTTGCGAGGAGACCTCCCGCCTTTTGTGGGAGGACGACGAAGCAATCTGTAGAACCACTGCGCCGAATAATCTTTTGCTAAAAATTCAATAGATTGCTTCTCCCGCCGTTGGCGGGATCGCAATAACAGACGGTGTTCGGCGGTGTTAGAATTGTTCACTGTTCACTGAGGAGACGCGCTTTAGCGCGTCTCTACAATTATTTTGATTTCCCTTTCCTTAACCTTAATTCACCGAATGCCGATTATTCTTTGCAACAGATGTTTCTCCCCGGCAAAAAAATCTATTGAAATTTAACTATATTTCGAAACCCGATTTTAACAATTTGGATTTTTCGCAATGTCGCAAACTCCTTTAATGACACAATTTTATCAGATTAAAAAGGAAAATCCCGATACGCTTTTGCTTTTCCGCGTCGGCGATTTTTTCGAAACGTTCGATAAGGACGCGGAGATTGCCTCCAAAGTGCTTGGAATTGTTCTGACCAAACGAGCGAACGGAAAAGCGGGTCACGTGCCGCTTGCCGGATTTCCGCATCACGCGATTGATACGTATCTACCGAAACTCATTCGCGCAGGTTTTCGCGTTGCGATTTGCGAACAAGTGGAAAATCCCAAATTAGCGAAAGGCTTGGTTAAACGTGAAGTCGTTGAAGTCGTTACACCCGGCGTTGTTTTTTCCGATAAACTTCTTGAACACAACAAAAATAATTACTTGCTTGCGCTTCATTTCGAGAAAGAAACGGTCGGACTTTCGTTCGCCGACGTTTCAACAGGCGAGTTTTACGCATACGAAGTCCACGAAAGCAAATTGGACGAACAGTTTTCGCTTATCAATCCCGCCGAAATATTGATTTCAAAAGAAAGCGTTCGCGGACTTGACGAACATATTCGCAGTTATTTGCCCGGAGTAAGAATTACGAAAACGGAAGAGTGGTTCTTCGAATACGACTTCGCTTTCGATTTATTAACGGAGCATTTCAAAGTAAAAACTCTTAAAGGGTTCGGACTTGAAAAATTCCACGCCGGCGTAATCGCCGCGGGCGTCGTGCTGAAATATTTACTCGAAACACAGCGTTCCAATCTTTCGCATTTGAATAAGATTTCGCTTTACAATCCTTCCGATTATATGGCGCTCGATTTGGCGACGAAACGAAATCTTGAAATTATGCAGACTTTGCAGGACGGAACGCGCGAAGGCACGCTTATTCAAACGCTTGACAATACGAAAACCCCGATGGGCGGACGAATGTTGAAAAAATGGATTTCCGCGCCGCTTACGGATTTGGTCAAAATACGCGAACGTCTCGACAGTGTGGAAAATTTCGTTAAGGAAAAATCGTTGCGCGAAAATCTTCAAAACGAATTGCGGGAAATTAGCGACCTCGAACGTTTGATTTCGCGCGTAAGCACGGGACGCGCAAATCCGCGCGAACTCGTCAATCTAAAAAATTCGTTAAAGAAAATTCCTTTGATAAATCAACTGCTCGACCAAGCCGAAACTTCGCGACTAAAACAATTGAACGAAGAACTTTCCGACCTTGATGCGCTTGTAAATAAAATTGAAATTGCAATCAACGACGAACCGCCGATAAACGTTAATGACGGCGGTATTATTCGCGAAGGTTACAGCGCGGAACTCGACGAATTGCGCGACATCAAGCAAAACGCGAAAAAATGGATTGCGAAACTTCAAGCGGAAGAACGCGAGCGCACGGGAATTCCTTCGCTTAAAGTCGGCTTTAACAAGGTTTTCGGCTATTACATCGAAATCAGTAATGCGCACAAAAGTAAAGTGCCGCCTGAATATATCAGAAAGCAAACGCTTGTAAACGGCGAGCGATTTATCACACCCGCGCTGAAAGAATACGAAGAGAAAATTTTGAACGCGCAGGAAAAGATTGAAGAAATAGAATTTACGCTCTTCGACGATGTGCGTAAAACAGCGGCGAAATTTTCGCGCGAAATTCAACGCGACGCCGCCATTATTGCCGAGCTTGATTGTTATCTTTCGTTTGCTCAATCGGCGGCGGAAAATAATTACGTAAAACCCGAACTTGACGACGGCACGAAAATCGAAATTACGAAAGGGCGCCACCCGGTGATTGAAAAAACTTTGCCTCCCGGCGAAAAATTCACTCCGAACGATTTGCTTCTCGATAACAAGGAACGCCAAATAATTATTTTAACAGGTCCGAATATGGCTGGCAAATCCGTTTATTTGCGTCAAACGGGTTTGATTGTTTTGCTTGCGCAAGCCGGCTCTTTTGTTCCCGCCGAAAAGGCGCACATCGGAATTGTGGATAGAATTTTTACGCGCGTCGGCGCAAGCGATAATATCGCCGCGGGCGAATCGACTTTCCTCGTCGAAATGCACGAAACGGCGAACATTCTGAACAACGCAACGCCGAAAAGCTTGATTTTATTGGACGAAATCGGACGCGGCACAAGTACTTTCGACGGAATTTCCATCGCTTGGGCTATTACGGAATATCTTCACGAAAATCCGAACGTTGCGGCGAAAACGCTTTTCGCCACGCATTATCACGAACTGAACGAAATGGCGAATTTATTTCCGCGAATAAAAAATATGCGCGTGGAAGTACGTGAATACGGCGATAAAATAATTTTTCTTCACAAAGTTTCGGAAGGCTACGCCGATCACAGTTACGGAATACAAGTCGCTCAAATGGCGGGTTTGCCTCCTTTCGTAACGAAAAGAGCGAAAGAAATTTTGAACAATCTCGAAGGAAAAGAACTTACGCCGTACGAATTCAAAAAGAAAAAGCAATTCAAGAAAAAAGAAGACGAATTACAATACACGCTTTTCGAATTCAAGGACGATGAAATACGGAAAGAAATTTCCGAAATTCCGATTGACGAAATGACGCCGATTGACGCGTTGAATAAATT
>CAYZMW010000170.1:0-2259 GCA_964479645.1 uncultured Melioribacter sp.
CGCGCAAAGAGAAAAAGGCGTGTGCGTGGTTTCCGGATTTCATTCCAAAATTGAAAAAGACGTTTTTCATTATCTATCTAAAGGAACGCAACCGATAATTTTAGTTTTGGCAAGGGGAATGTATAAAAGAGTTCCCCTGGAATTTAAACCGTTGCTGGAAGAAAAGCGTTTGCTAATTGTTGCCCCTTTCGAAGAAAAAATAACTCGCGTTACGCAGGAAACGGCGTTTATCAGAAATAAAACAATAATAGAACTTTCCGACGAACTTAAGATTCCGTACGTAGCAAAAGGAGGAATGTTGGAAAAACTAATTGATGTCGAGTTTCCACAAAAGCGCTCTGAAATTTCATAACCGATAAAATAAATTGCTCATTTGCTCTATTTTCAATAATTTAATGTTAGGGCTTCCGCAAAAATTTTCGGAAGCAAATTCAATTATTTCGAGGTTAACATGGCCTACAAAGGTTCTTCCTTAATTCGCGATACCGTAACGATGATACTTGCGGGCGGACAAGGCGAAAGATTAAGTCCGCTTACGAAATACCGCACGAAACCGTCCGTTCCTTTCGGCGGGAAATACAGAATAATAGATTTCACTCTTTCCAATTCGCTCAATTCCGGGTTGCGAAAAATTTACGTTCTTACTCAATACAAATCGGAATCCTTAAACGAACATCTGCACACGGGTTGGAATATTTTCAATGCTGAACTGAACGAATTCGTTTATTCCATTCCGCCGCAACAAAAAATAGGGAACAACTGGTACACCGGCACGGCGAACGCAATTTTGCAAAACATGAATTTGATTCGACCGACAAAAGCGAAGAACGTCCTTATTCTTTCGGGCGACCATATTTACAAAATGGACTACTTGAAAATGGTAGAATATCACATGGATACGAAAGCGGACTTGTCGATTGCGTCCATTTACACGCCGGTAGAGGAAGCGACGCGTTTCGGTGTTTTGAATATCGACAAAAATTACCGCGTTGTGAATTTCATCGAAAAGCCGCCCAAACCGCCGGAAGCTCCCGACAAACCGGGCTTTGCATTCGTAAACATGGGAATTTACATTTTCAACACCGAAGTTCTGCGCGACGTTTTCGAAAAAATGGAAAAGGAAGGCTTGGAAACTGACGATTTCGGCAAACATATAATTCCGTATATGGTCAAAGAAGGCTACAACGTTCGCTCTTACAGATTTGTGGACGAAAACAAAAAGGAAAAACCTTACTGGGTTGACGTGGGAACAATCGAAAGTTACTACGCCGCAAGTATGGATTTGATTAGCGTTGCGCCGTTTTTCAATTTGTACGACCAAGATTGGCCCATTCGCACAAAGCAACAACAATTTCCTCCCGCAAAGACGGTTTCTCACGAAGGCGAACGCGTCGGACGCGCGCTGAATTCGCTCGTTTGCGACGGAACGATAATCTCGGGCGGACTCGTCGAACGCTCGATTATCGGATTTAACGTGAAAGTAAACAGTTACACGTACATTACGGATTCCATAATTTTCGACGGTTGCAACATCGGAAGGCATTCGCGTATTCGTCGCACGATAATGGATAAAAACGTGGTCGTGCCGCCCGGAACGGAAATCGGCTTCGACCCGATTGAAGACGCGAAACGCTTTAAGGTAACCGAAACGGGCATTGTCGTGATTCCCAAAAATTACAAATTCGAATAAAAAACTCGGGCGCTTTGCGATTGGCGAAAAAATTGAAACTTGCCGTTGACGAAAACATCGCTTTCGCAGAAGAAAATTTTTCCGCTTTCGGCGAACTCCTCTTGCTTAACGGCAGAGAAATAACGAAAGAAAAAATTCGCGATTGCGACATTCTGATAACGCGCTCGGTTACGAAAGTAAACCGCGAACTGCTTGAAGGCACAAACGTGCGATTTGTCGGAACGGCGACCATCGGCTACGACCACATCGATTTGAATTATCTGAACTCGCGGGGCATCGCTTTTGCGAACGCGCCCGGCTGCAACGCTTATTCCGTTGCCGAATACGTTCTTTCCGCGCTTCTTTTTCTCGCCGAAAAGCGCAATTTCGAATTAAAAAGCAAAAGCATCGGAATTGTAGGCGCGGGAAATATCGGAAGCAAAGCGGCTATGTTCGCTCGCGCGCTCGGAATGAAAACCGTTGTAAACGACCCGCCGCTTGAAGACGCCGGAGGCAAAGGCTTTTCTCCGCTCGAAGAGGCTCTCGCATGCGATATTATTACGTTTCACACTCCGCTTAATTTGACGGGG
>CAYZMW010000171.1:0-6781 GCA_964479645.1 uncultured Melioribacter sp.
GTTACATCTTATTAAGTCTGAAAAAATAATTAATTTTTAATAAATTTATTTGTTTAAACGAAAGAATATAGAAGGAGAAATGCGGAGCAACGCGGTCGAATTAACGGAAAGAGAAAAAGCGATATTGCGCTATGTAATTCATCAATACATACTGACGGCAAGTCCCGTCGGGTCGCGCAATATTTCGAAAAAGTACGACCTCGGACTTTCGCCCGCGACAATACGCAACATTATGGCGGATTTGGAAGAACTCGGTTATCTCGACCATCCGCACACTTCGGCGGGACGCGTGCCCACGGACAAAGGTTACCGTTTTTACGTCGATTCGCTTATGCCGACGCCGCGTCTTGCTAAGAATGAGAAGGAATTGATTAAGCGCTCGTTCGAAAACAATTTCGAAACGCCCGACAAAGCGTTGAAAATCGCTTCGGACGTGTTAAGCGAAATTACGAACCAACTCGCTTGTGTTACGTATCCGAAATTCGAAAGCGCAACGCTCGATAAAATACGGCTTGTAAAACTTTCGACGAAACGTTTGCTTGTGGTTATTACAATTCGTTCGGGATTGGTGAGAACTATTACGCTCGAACTCAACTCGAACGTGGAAAGCGATAAACTTGAAAGCGTTCAGAAAATTTTAAACGAAAGACTTTCTGGCCTGACTTTTCATGAAATACGCAAAACTTTGCCCAAGCGTTTGAAAGGAAAAAGGGACAAAGACGTCGAACCGATAATTCGACTTTTTCTCGATTCGTCCGATAAAATTTTTTCCAATATTCCGGGCGAAGAAAAAGCGTTTATTTCCGGTGTTTCACGCGTTGTTCATCAGCCCGAATTCGCCGACCACGAAAAGGTGGAAAGTATTATCGAATTGATTGAAAACAAGGACGTAATCGTTCACTTTATCGACGAAACGTTTTCGGGAAAGAAAAAACTTTCGATTGCTATCGGCGGGGAAACGAACGAAAAACGATTCGAAGAATACAGTTTGATTGTGAAAAAATACAAACTCGGCGAAGTAAGCGGCGCGCTCGGAATTATCGGGCCGAAACGAATGGAGTATTCCAAAACGGTTGCCGCAATTGAATTTATTGCGGAAACCTTATCGAAAGAAATGAAAAAAATCAACGCTTGATAAAAGCGGAAAACATTAAACAAGAAATTGAAAAAAGGAGAAATAGATATGTCAAAAAAGAAAACGAAAAAAGAAGAAAAGGAAAAATTAAAACGGGAAGAAAAAGCGGCGGAAAACGAAGCGAACAATAACGCTGAAGAAACCGCCGAAAAAGAAACCGAAGAAACGGATGTTCAAAAACTTCTCGACAAAATCAAAACGCTTGAAGAAGACCGCGACCGTTTAAGCGATTTGCTCAAACGCAAAATGGCGGAATTTGAAAATTACAAGAAAAGAACGGAAACGGAAATCTCCAACATTTACAAATATGCCGCGGAAGGTTTTCTGAAAAAAATCATTGCGGTTTATGACGATTTGGCGCGTTCGCTCGAACACGCATCGGAAAAAAGCGATATGAAAGCGCTTATCGAAGGATTGCAAATGGTTTTCGACAAGTTTACGAAAACGCTCGAAGAGGAAGGCGTGAAAAAAATAGAAGCGAAGGGTAAGGAATTCGATTATGAACTTCACGAGGCTTTGATGCAACAGCCTTCCGATGAAGTGGAACCGAACACGGTTCTGCACGAAGTTGAACCCGGTTACACTTACAAAGATAAAGTTCTGAAACACACGAAAGTTATTGTGAGTCAGGCTACGGAAAACGAAGAATAACGAGGTGAAAAAATATGGCGAAAAGAGATTACTACGAAGTGCTCGGAGTTTCAAAGGACGCGACGAAAGACGAAATCAAGAAAGCGTATAGAAAACTCGCGATGAAATATCACCCGGATAAAAATCCGGGCGACAAAGAAGCGGAAGAGAAATTCAAAGAAGCCGCGGAAGCATACAGCGTTTTGAGCGACGACGAAAAACGCGCGAAATACGATAAGTTCGGACACGCCGGTATGGGCGGCGCGGGACAAGATTTTCAAGGTTTCAGCGACATTAACGATATTTTCAGTCACTTCTCCGATATTTTCGGCGGAGGAAGAGGCGGCTCGATTTTCGACGATATTTTCGGCGGTGAAACAGGTTATTCAACCCGTTCAACCGCAAAAACGGGCACGCCCGGAAGTGATATTAAAATAACGTTGAAACTTACGCTCGAAGAAATAGCACAAGGAACAACGAAAAAAGTAAAGATAAAACGCTACAAAAAATGTAACGCGTGCAACGGAACAGGCGCGAAAAACGGAACGGCGTTCCAAACGTGTTCCGTTTGTCACGGCTCGGGCGAAGTTCGTCAGGTTTCGAAATCGATTTTCGGACAGTTCGTAAATATTCAGCCTTGTCACAATTGCGGCGGAACGGGAAAGGTGATAACCGAGCCGTGTCCCGTTTGTCACGGCGACGGACGCGTGCGCGTGGAAGAAGTGATTAAAATAAATGTTCCGGCCGGCGTTACCGACGGCAATTATATGACTTTGCGCGGACAAGGAAACGCGGGACGCAACGGCGGTGCGCCGGGCGATATTATCGTTGTGTTCAAAGAATTGCCTCACGAATATTTTACGCGCAAAGGCGACGATATCATTTACGATTTGACAATCAGTTTTCCCGAAGCGGTTCTCGGAACGACCGTTGAAATTCCCACGTTAACGGGACGCGCAAAATTGAAAATCGAACCGGGAATTCAACCCGGCAAATTGTTGAAAATGCGTAACAAGGGAATACAACATCTGAACAGAAGAGGTTCGGGCGACCAACTCGTCAAAATTAACATTCACGTTCCGAAGAAAATCACTTCGCGCGAAAAAGAGTTGCTCGTGGAATTGCAAAATCAACCGAATATTAAAGTCCCGTCGTAACGTTTTTCGACTTTATTTTTAGGGGAAAATTTTGGGCTTGAAAAATTTTGCGAGAAAATTCGGTTTTACCGAAAACGAATTGAAAACGATTCTCTTTCTGCTCGCCGCGGCGTTGGTCGGTTTGGCGTTGAAGTCTTTCGATTATTCGAACGTCGAACCGATAAAATACGATTATACGAAACAAGACAGTCTTTTTAATGCATATAAATCTTCGCCCGCCGAAAGCGGAACGGGAAATACGGTTCGAAAAAAATTTGCTTCTCGCAAAGAAACTTTTGATTTTAGTAAAAATAAATCAAATTTAAATATTAAATTTGTTAATCGACAAAATTCGATTAATGTAAATAAGGCAACAAAAGAACAACTTGTGGCGTTGCCGGGTATCGGTTCCAAAACCGCTGAAAAAATTATCGCTTACCGCAATAAACACGGTAAGTTTCGGCGCAAGGAAGATTTGATGAACGTTAAAGGAATCGGTAAAAAGAAATTCGAGAAGATAAAAATTTTTATAGAAGTTAATTAATCATTACTCTCGGAGGAAACAATATGAAAAGAAGCGAACCGTGGTATATTCACGCGGGACTTTGGGTTGTGATAGTCATTCTTACTTACGTTTTAATTCAGGTGGCAATCGTGCAACCGAGAGAAATTATGAGAATGGAAAGATATTATACCAAAGAATCACGACTTCGTATGGATAACATTCGTCAAGCGGAAATTCTCTGGCAAAAGCAAAAAGGTTATTACAGCGACAATCTCGACAGTTTAATTCAATTTATTAAAACCGATTCGAGCGTTATTAAACTTGTTAACGGCTTCGATACGACCTACATTCAAAAATCGATTAAAAAGGTAATCGACGGAAAAGATACGGTTGTGTTTATCGACAGTATGGTGCTTAAATCCAAAAATCCGTTCAAGCCTTTGCTTTCGGTCGGCGAGTTCGTTCCCGAATCGCTTTTCTATGCGCCCAAATCGCATAAGTTTTATCATCTCGAAGTCGATACGAACATCGAATACGACACCACCGTTAACCGCTGGGGTAAACTCGTAAGAATAGATACTATAATGATTTTCGGTAATCGTTACTTCCTTGAAGATCCCGACGGTTACGGTTCGATTGGCGACGTTTACAACGACGCTTTGAAAAACACCGCATCTTGGGAATAAAAAGCGGCTATGTCAATAATTTTTAACGGGGTCGGCGTTTTAATTGCCGACTCCGAAATATTGTTGGCAAACTTAATCAAAAAAGAAAACAAATTTCTTCTCGGCGATTTTTTATCTTCGCAACTCGATATTAATTTCAGCAACAGTACAAGCGAAATTATTCTTCTCTCGAGATTGGAAGAATTTTTCGACGCAAACACTTTCGAATATTCCCGCACCCGATTAACTCTCCCGCACAACGAGTATTACGTTTTTTCATTTCCTTATGAAAAGAACCTGCCCAAAACCGATTTAAGGAAGCAAATCGACTGGGAACTTTCGATTTATTTCCCTGATATTCCGCCTGAAAAATTTATCGTTTCACATTATTTTTCGGAAATTGACGGACGGCGTTTCGTTAACGTAATAGCGTTGCAAAAAAAACTGTTCGAAGTGATTTTGAAATTCGCAAGCAGAAAAAAAATACAAATCGATTTTATCGATCATCCGGCAATAGCGGCTTTTAACGCTTCGAAAAAACTCAAGAAAATATCCGAAGGTGTTTTCGCTTACTTCGCCGATAATTTCGCAACGTTCGCGGAAAGCAAAAACGGCAAATTAGTACGAATGAAATCCTTTAAGATTAAGGACGAAAGTTTCGTCGATAGTGTTAAAAAATTTATCGAGAAAACCGAATGGAGAAACGAAGCCATTATTGCGACGGGCGGAGATTTAAGCGCGGAACTTATCGAAACATTTGAAAATGCGGGCTTTCAAATCGATAAACCGAATTTCTCGTCAATGATTGACGAAAGCGTTTCTTTAACCGAAAACGACTTGAACGCAATCGCTCCGATTATCGGCTTATTGTTCAGAGTAAAATAAAATGAGAATTATCGCCGGAAAGTTAAAAGGCAGAACCGTTATCGTTCCGAAATCTAAATTGGTTCGTCCGACAACGGATAGAAACCGCGAGGCGATTTTTAACTATCTGAACAATATTTTCAATTTCGAAGATGCGGTCGTGCTCGATTTATACGCGGGAACAGGCGCTCTCGGTTTGGAAGCGATTAGTCGCGGCGCGGCGAGCGTTACTTTTGTGGAAAAAAATTTCAAGATTTACAAAAATCTTTTGAACAATATCAAGACGCTCGGCGTGGAAGGTTATGCGAAAGTCGTAAAATCCGAAGCGACGAAGTTTACTCGGGATTCCTCGGAGAAGTTTCATTTAATTCTCGCCGACCCGCCATTTTTCCATTACGATGTTTACGAAGTCTTTGAAAATATTTTTAATAACGATTTGCTCGAAGATAACGGATTGCTTATTATTGAGCGTTCGATACAAACAAAAGAAAAAGACGTTAACGCTTTCGGTGCGGAGCCCGTAAGAAGGCTCGGCGACAGTTTGATTTACGAATTTTCAAAAGAAGGAAATTGAAAATGAAAAGAGTAATTTATCCCGGAATGTTCGACCCCGTAACGAACGGACATATCGACGTAGTCAAACGCGCAACGGAATTGTTCGACGAAGTCGTTGTAACGGTCGGACGCAATCCCGCGAAAGTCGGACTTTTTTCAACCGAAGAGCGCGTGGAAATGTTACGTGAAAGTTTGAAAGATTTCGAAAACGTTCGCGTCGATTCTTTCGACGGCTTAATGGTTGAGCACGCGAAAGAATTGAAGGCTATCGGAATAATTCGCGGTTTGCGCGCCATTACAGATTTCGAATACGAATTTCAAATGGCTTTGATGAACAGAAAACTTTCGAACGATATTAAAACAATTTTCCTTATGCCGCACGAAAAATACACTTATCTCAATTCAACGATTATCCGAAATTTGGCGATGTTCGGCGCGGACGTAAGCAAGTTCGTCCCCCCGATTGTAGAGCAAAAACTTAAAGAAAAATATCCGCAACAGTACGGATTGAAATAATAAAAAATTGAAGATAAGAAGGGAAAGGTAATTCTGAATCCCAAGGTAAGTTCGTAATGTCGGGGGAGGGCAAAAGACAGAATGCGAATGACGCGGATTTCTTTTAATTATGAATGTTGAATTTTGAATTATGAATGAACGATTGCTTGAATGAAAGGTTGAATTAGGAGTTAGGAGCGAGTATCTAGAATTTAGAATATAAAAAGAGATAGAACACTGAATTTTTCTCGTCTGCGAGGAACCCGCTCTGGCGGGTTGACGAAGCAATCTGTTGCACTACTGTGCCAAACCGAACAAACTCAGTCATTCCGAGTCCCGCCTCTGGCGGGACGAAGGAATCTGCCGCGCCGAGCGCTGAATAATCTTTCGCTAAAAAAAATTGTAGAGACATCCCGCCGTGGCGGGACTGTGTCTCTACCGACGGAAAAATTTAAGTTTTGCTGACACACCGACAGATTGCCGTATTCCCCCGCACAGCGTGGTCGCTCGCAATGACGCGAAATTTTCAGTCGTTGCGAGGACGCGACGACGTAAGTCGGCAAGGACGAAGCAATCTGTTGCATTACTGCGCTAAATAGTCTTTCACCGATAATTCGAATTCACATGTCAATTTTTATTAATAAAAAAAGGCGCTCCGTGTTACCGAAACGCCTTTCCGAATTTATCGTTTTTATTGCTGTCTATTATGAACACCCTGTTGTAGCGCCGCATGTAGTGCATTTCAAACAAGTTCCGTTACGCACCATTGTCATGCTTCCGCATTCGGGGCAAACGT
>CAYZMW010000172.1:0-2803 GCA_964479645.1 uncultured Melioribacter sp.
CGCGGCGAAGCGCTCGACCACGTTTTGCTGACGGGACCTCCCGGACTTGGCAAAACGACGCTCGCAAATATTATCGCCAACGAACTCGATGTGGAAATCAAAACTTCGTCGGGACCCGTACTGGAAAAACCCGGCGACTTGGCGGGAATTTTGACGAACCTATCCGAAAAATCCGTTTTGTTCATTGACGAAATTCATCGTTTGAGTCCGATTGTTGAGGAATATCTTTATTCAGCGATGGAAGATTTTACGCTCGATATAATGATTGATACGGGACCGAACGCGCGCACAGTGCAAATTAATTTGCCGAAATTTACGCTTGTCGGTGCGACGACCCGAGCAGGCTTGCTAACCGCGCCTTTGCGCGACCGCTTCGGAATTAAGTCGCGACTCGATTATTACGGCGCGGATTTGCTGGCGAATATCGTCAAGCGCACGGCGTCCATTTTGAACGTGGAAATAGAAGAAAACGCCGCGCTTGAAATCGCTAAACGTTCACGCGGAACGCCACGTATTGCCAATCGTCTTTTACGTCGCACACGCGATTTCGCCGATTACGAAAAGAAAGAGCGTATCGATTTGGATATTGCGAAAACCGCGCTTGAAGCGTTGGAAGTGGACGACGACGGCTTGGACGAAATGGACAAGGATATTTTGCTGACAATTATCGATAAATTCGGCGGCGGTCCTGTCGGGCTTAACACGATTGCCGTTTCGGTAAACGAAGACCCAGGCACGATTGAAGAAGTTTACGAACCGTTTTTAATTCAGCAAGGATTTTTACAAAGAACGCCGCGCGGACGCGAAGCGACGGAACTTGCTTACAAACGCTTCGGAAGGATAAGAAAGAAAAATATTTCTGGACAAAACACATTGTTTGAAGATGATTAAAATTAGAGAAATAGAAATAGGCGACGGCGCGCCGCTTGCTTTAATTGCGGGACCGTGCGTTGTTGAAGGGCGCGAAATGGTTTTGCGCACGGCGGAAGAGATTAAGAAAATTACGGAAGAACTCGGTGTGCCTTACATTTTCAAGTCGAGTTATAAAAAGGCAAATCGCACGAGTCTTAATTCGTTCGTTACAATCGGCGAAGAAAAGGCGCTACAAATTTTGCGAGAAGTTTCGGAAACTTTCGACTTACCCGTCATTACTGACATTCACACGGAGGCGGAAGCGGAACTTGCCGCGGAGTATGTGGATATTTTGCAAATTCCCGCGTTTCTTTGTCGGCAAACGGATTTGCTCATTGCGGCGGGGAAAACAGGCAAAGTTATTAATATCAAGAAGGGACAATTTCTTGCGCCCGAGGATATGAAACACGCGGCTGAAAAGGTCGCTTCAACGGGAAACGAAAAAATAATGCTGACTGAACGCGGAACTACGTTCGGCTATCACAATCTTGTTGTGGATATGCGCTCGCTCGAAATTATGCGCTCGCTCGGTTATCCCGTTGTAATGGACGCCACGCACGCCGTACAAATGCCGTCGAGTTCGAACGTAACAGGCGGAGCGCCTGAATTCATTCCGCTTCTTTCGCGCGCGGCTGCCGCGGTCGGAATTGATGCGCTCTTTCTCGAAGTTCATCCTAATCCGCAAGAAGCCTTGAGCGACGCGGGAAGTCAATTGCCTCTTTCGGAACTTTGCGCTTTGCTCGAAACCGTAATAAGAATTGACGAAATCGTTAAGGAAAAGTAAACCGATAAAGATGAGTAAAGACGAAACAATTAAAAATACCGCGCTTAACGTAATCAGAACCGAAATTTCCGCGGCGGAAAAACTTCTCGAAAGAATTGATGAAGATTTTATTAACGCTACGAAACTCATCGCGGAAACAAAAGGACGCGTGATAATCAGCGGCGTCGGGAAGTCGGGCTTGATTGCGCGGAAAATCGTTGCGACTATGAACTCGACCGGCACGCCCGCAATTTTTCTTCACCCCGTAGATGCGCTTCACGGCGATTTGGGAATTGTGAGAAAAGAAGATGTTGCTATACTTATTTCCAAAAGCGGCGGCACGGAAGAACTTCACGATTTGATATTAATGTTAAAAAGACTCGAAGTCCCGATTATCGCGATGTGCGGAAACAAGGCATCGTTTCTCGGACGCAACGCAGATTATTTTTTAAATATTCACGTAAACGAAGAAGCGTGTCCGTATGACTTGGCGCCGACTTCTTCAACCACTGTTACGCTTATGCTTGGCGATGCGCTCGCGATTTCGTTACTGAAAATAAAGGGGTTCACGCCCGATGACTTTGCCGCTTTGCATCCGGCGGGAAATCTCGGAAAAAAACTGACGCTCAAAGTTGAAGAAATAATGATAGGCGGGGAAGATTTACCGAAAGTCCATCTTAATACGCCGTTTCGCGAAACGGTTCTTGAAATTACTCAAAAAAGACTTGGAACAACCACCGTCGTTGACGATGAAAATATTTTGCGAGGAATAATAACCGACGGCGATTTGCGTCGCTTAATACAGAAAGCGGACGATTTACGTTATTACACCGCCGAACAAATGATGACAAAAAATCCTAAAACCATTCGAAAAGAAAATCTCGCGTCTAACGCAATTTCCATTATGGAGAAATACAATATTACCACGTTAGTGGTTACTAACGAAAAACGCGAGCCTATCGGAATAGTGCATTTGCACGATTTGGTAAAACTCGGATTTGAAATTTCCAAATAATAAGTTTAATAGAAAGGTGAATTTATGAACGCTCGTAAGCAAATCTCGGGAACGTTTACAAAAGTTATTTTATTTCTTTTAATTTCTTTTTCGTTTCTTAATGCGCAGAAAAA
>CAYZMW010000173.1:0-2896 GCA_964479645.1 uncultured Melioribacter sp.
GAAAACGCCGCGCAAGACGTGATTAACGCGATAAATTTTCGTCTCTTTTCCGTCAATCGTCGCGTTCCAACCGACGGGATAAAACATTTCCGCAAGGACAAGAAATTGTTCGTCCGCGCTTTCGGTTGCAAGTTCAATTTCGTTCGGCGCGTATTTATTAATTTTAATTTCTCCTTCGGCTGAAAATTCATATTCGTTCTTTTGCAAAGCATCGGCGGTGTAAGCCTTTTTGTAATTAAAGTCCGACTTGTTCATCGCAAGCGCAACGTTTTCGGGCGTTTCAAGCCGTTTCAACGATTTAACAAAATACGCTTTCGACGCGGCGTTCGGATTGAGATAAAGCGTTTCTCTGCGCGCGTTGTCCGTGGCGATTTTCTGCAAGAACGGCTCCGCAAGCGGCGAACTTGAAATCACGTATTTACCGCTCATCATATTTACGGCGTTCCAGTTTATTCCGCTCTGCGAATTTCCCTTAAATAAAACGTGGTCGAACAAATCTTGAATCGCTTGCAATTTAATTGCGCTGTAACCTGTAATCAATGGATAAAAGTACGCGTAATGATTGCTTGTGAAATCCGAGCCGAGAACAATTGCGCGCGAAAGTTTGTTATCGCGTTCAAGCGCTTGCGTAATGGGCGTTTGACGAAATTCCGTTTGTTCGAGCAAATCGGGATTATCGGTTTTTATTTGCGAATACGCGCGATAGGAAATTCCGAAAATTTCGAAAACCGCAAGCGCGAAAATCACAGCCCAGATGGCGTCGCGTTTCAATTTGCCGAGATAGTAAGCCGTAACTCCGCCGCCGAGAAAAATCAGAATCCACAGCAAACGCAGAGTGTCGCGTTCCAAAAATTCTTTTCTTATTGATTTTATTACGCTTAACGTTTGCGGATTGTAGCGGGATTGTTCTATTGCGGTTGCGTATGCGTAGGAAGCGCTTGAAAAATAAACGTAAAGCGCAAGCAGAATAAACGCTCCGATAACGCCGCCAATGAATTTTATTTCTCTCTTCAAATCGATTTCGAAAAACGATTTCAAGCCGAAGCCGGCAAGCATAAGAGTTGCCATAAAAGTTATGTTAACGAACATTGACGGCGCGCGAAACTTCGAGAAATAGGGCAGATAATAATAGAAAAATTTATAAAGCGCGGGGAAATGTCTTCCGAACGAAAGCAAAAGCGAAAAAACGACAAAGACTACAAGCGCAATTACAATGGGGTTTTTGCGATTGTAATAAACGCCGAAAACGGCGAAAATGAACAACACCGCGCCCATCGTGGCGTAATTGCCGTTAAACGGTTTTTCGCCCCAATAGCCCGGCACTTGACGTCCGCGCAAATCGGGGAATTGGTCGCCGTCGTAAATTTCCCCTTGCAAGCCGCCTGAAAAATGGGGAATGAAGAAATCGAGAATTTCATTCGGCGAAAAGGACCAGCGCGTTGCGTATTCGAAACTTACTCCGCCGGATTTCTCCGCCGATTTCGCTTCCGCGCCCAAGTTTAGCGGGTGTCCGCCGCGCGTTGAATATTTGGCGTATTCGTGCGTAGTAAAAAGCGGTTGCGCCGCGGTCATAAACGTCAAACCGAGCGCGACCGAGAACATCACGAGCAAATGCGCGAAATCCTTGTATTTTTTGTCGAGCGCAAGTTTTACGGTCGGATAAATGTAAAGGAAAAAGAGCAGAAGAATTCCGTAAAAAACAATTTGGAAATGGTGCGTGCGGTTTAACATTGCAAAAGCGAAAGCGAACAAGCCCGCGGACGACCACGTGCGCTTGTCGAAAAAATAAGCGAAAGCCAAAACGAAAGCGGGTAAAATCATAATTGCGCGAAGTTTGGAATTGTGTCCCGCGCCCACGAGCGCTTGCCAATCGGGAAGTAAAACGAAAACCACGGCGACAATCAAAGCCAAGTACCAAGGCACTTTCCAGTAACGCAAAAGGAAATAAAGTCCCGCGCCGCCGAGAAGCATATACCAAAAGACCCAATAAAACAATTTGCCGAGATATTGAAGGAGCGTATCGCCGAGAATTATTTTCGGCGTAATGCGCGAGTAAATCGGTTCGCCGAGAAAAATGTTAGGATTCCACAAAACGGTTTCGCCGTGCGCTTTTTGCCACTCCACCCAAAGATGAGTTTGCCCGACGGATGCGAGATAGTCGCTACCGAGCGGTTCGACGTTGTTCGCTTCGTACGGAACATAATAAAACAACAGCGGGAGGGCGATTATCAACAACGCCAAGGCGTCGCGATATTTTTTCGGAATTTTATCAAGGAACGACGTTGCGGCCTTCGTCTTTTTCGGGTCGTGTTTTTCGCGTTTCGCTTTGCTCATTTTTCCTCTGAAATTTAAAATGTAAATAATAAAAATAAGAAACTGCGCGGAAAAATAGTTTGAATTTTCACGCGAAAGCCGATAAAGGTTCGGACAAAACGCAAGGATTGATAAATTCGGGTTTCGCTGAAAATTTTCCGTGCACCGAAAACGGGTTCGTAAGAGGAAGGGATTTCAATCCGTGATATCCGCGTTCAATTACGGAAAAAGCACAAGAAATTTTTAATTACGCGATTTTATTCGACATAGTCAAATACTTTCGCCCAAAGCGAAATCATTTCGTCGAAGTTCTCATTTTCGAGTGCGGTTAAAATTGCGCCGTCCTTTTCACCTGCAAGTTTTCCCGCATCGTTTACGCCGACAAATGATATTAAAATTTTTTTCTTCATTTCATCACAATTTTTCCATTAACGCTTCGAAAACTTCGGTCGCTTTCCCTTGCAAGAAAACGTCGGGAAGTTCCTCTTCGGTAAAATTGGATTTCGCTTTGTTGATTTCGATAATTTTCGCGCCGTTGCGCTCCGCTTCAATCGGAATAAGAGAGGCGGGCATAATTTCGCCG
>CAYZMW010000174.1:0-21285 GCA_964479645.1 uncultured Melioribacter sp.
AAAAGTTCTTTACGTTTGGTTCGAAGCGGTGCTCGGTTATATTTCAGCGACGAAAAAACTTTCGGAAGAACGCGGCGAGCCGGATTTGTGGAAAAAATATTGGCAATCGGACGATACGAAATACGTTGCGTTTATCGGCAAGGATAACATCGTTTTTCATACGATTATCTTCCCCGCAATGCTGATGGCGTGGAACGACGAAAATCCCGATAAATACGTGCTTCCGCAAAACGTGCCTGCAAACGAATTTTTGAATTTCGAAGGGAAGAAGTTTTCAAAATCGCGAGGCTGGGGAATTGACGTGGACGAGTTCCTCGAACTCTTCGACGCCGATTTGCTCCGCTACACGCTCGCGGCTAACTTGCCCGAAAACAAAGACACCGATTTCTACTGGAAGGAATTTCAGATGCGCGTAAACGGCGACTTGGCGGGCGTGCTTGGAAATTTCGTAAATCGCACATTCACTTTCGCGCACAAACATTTCGAAGGAAAAGTGCCGCCGCTCGGCGAACTTGCGGAAATCGACCGCGAGATGCTCGCGAGAATAGAAGAAACTCCCGCAAAAGTTGCGGAACTTATTGAAGCGTACAAGATTAAGGATGCGGTTTTCGAAATGATGACTTTCGCGCGCGCTTGCAACAAGTATTTCAATGATTCGGAACCGTGGGTGAGCGTAAAATCGGACAAAGCGAAATGCGGAACAGCAATTAATATTTCGTTGCAAGCAATTTACACGCTTGCGGAAATTTTCTCGCCGGTTATTCCTTTTACCGCGGAAAAAATGTTCAAAATGCTCGACGCCGAAAAAACCGCTTGGTTCGAAAGCGGAAAACCGCAACTCGAAGAAGGACATGCGCTGAACAAAGCTGAAATCCTTTTTACGAAAATTGACGACAAAGTTATCGAAGAGCAAATGAACAAACTCGGCAAACCGCAAACGGCTGAAAAGAAAGAGGAAACGCCGAAAGTCACTTTCGACGATTTTATGAAAATCGAACTGAAAGCCGCTGAAATTGTATCAGCCGAAAAAATAAAGAAAAGCAAAAAGTTGCTGAAATTGCAAATCGATTTGTGCGACGAGAAAAGGCAAATCGTTGCGGGAATAGCCGAAAGTTACGAGCCGGAAGAATTAATCGGCAAGCGCATCATTGTTGTTGCGAATTTGCAATCGGCAAAACTTATGGGCGTTGAATCGCAAGGAATGTTGCTTGCGGGCGAAACGGAAGACGGAAAGTTGAAAATCGTGGAGCCCGACGAGAAAATTAAGCCGGGAACGAGAATCAGATAACAGTGAATAGTGAACAGTTAATTGTAAAAACTGTTTAAGATAAGTTGTTAATTTTATAAGATGGCTCGTTTCATCTAAAAACACCCGATTGGAATTTATGAATTATCGTGAGAATTTTTCAAAGTGAAAGCGCCGCGTAACAGAACGATTTTTTTATCGGAAAAAGAAATTGCTAAATACTTGAAGCGCACAATTGAACTACGCGAAAAAACGAGCGTTTCCGAAATTACAAATAAAACGGCGCGCGGCGATTTTTTCGAAACGGTGAAATTTTTGCCGGAAAATTTTGTGGATTTGCTAATCTTGGATCCGCCGTATAATCTGAATAAAAATTTTAACGGAATGAAATTTACGCGGAAGAAAATCGACGAGTATTCCGAATATCTTGAAAAAATAGTCGAAGCGATTTTTCCTCTGCTGAAACCGACGGCAACGATTTACGTATGCGGCGATTGGCGCAGTTCGATTTCAATTCCGCTTGTTCTCGAAAAATATTTTAAAATTCGAAACCGAATTACGTGGGAGCGAGAAAAAGGACGCGGTTCGAAAACGAACTGGAAAAATAATTCGGAAGACGTTTGGTTTGCAACGGTTTCGAACGATTATTATTTCGATGCCGACGCCGTGAAATTAAAAAAACGCGTGATAGCGCCTTACCGCGACGACGCGGGGGAACCGAAAGATTGGCGCGAAAGTAAAAACGGTATGTTTCGAATGACGTATTCATCGAATGTGTGGACGGACATTTCCGTGCCGTTTTGGTCGATGCCCGAGAACACGGAGCATCCGACGCAAAAGCCCGAAAAATTAATCGCTAAATTGGTTTTGGCAAGTTCTCGTAAAGGCGATTTTGTTTTCGATCCGTTTCTCGGTTCGGGGACAACTTCCGTGGTGGCGAAAAAACTCGGACGAAAATTTTTCGGAATAGAGCGCGATGAAAAATATTGCGCGTTTTGCGAATATCGTCTTGAAAAAGCCGAAAACAATCGGGAAATTCAAGGTTACCGCGACGGCGTTTTTTGGGAAAGAAATTCTCTGAAAAAAACGTGATACGAATAAAACGATAACTCGAATAAATTCCGTAATTTTGAAAAATTGAATAAGAAGGAGGTTACCGAATGTTAAAAAAAGGTTCGGCATTGTTGGTTTTGTTTTTAGCAATTTTATTGGGCGGTTGTAGCGCCGTTAATCATTCCGATATTGTACTTTCGAAATATGATGTCGGAAAAGTTAAAATGGGCGAATTCGAAAAGAAATACGCCGAAAGTGTCGGAGGCGTAGAGAAAGCGAAACAGGATTCGATTGACAATTATAAAAAATACTTAAAACTTTACACCGATTATAAATTGAAATTGCGGAATGCGAAAATTCGCGGATACGAAGAAGACCCGAAAATTCAAAAGGAATATAACGACTACTTCAAGGAAATTGGAGAAAGTTATATAATTGAGAAAAAACTCGTGGAACCGAAACTCGACACGCTTTATAATCGCGGGAAATACGAAATTCGTTTAAGCCACATTTTAATAAGAACGGATAAACGCGGCGACAAAGAGGCGAAGGCTCTCGCTCTTTCATTAATTGAAAGGCTGAAAAAAGGCGAAGATTTCGCCGAACTCGCCAAGGAATACAGCGAACACAAATACACGAAAAACGACGGCGGAGATTTATATTATATTACGGTAAATCAGATTTTGCCTGAAATTGAAGATGCAATGTACAAAACCCCCGTAGGCGAAGTTTATCCCGAACCTGTTAAAACCGCATACGGTTATCATATTCTGAAAGTTACCGATAAAGAACCTGTAAAATACAAGGTTCGCGCAAGTCATATTTTAATTAAATATATTAAAAAAGACGGGAAAATCGATACGGCGGCGACAAAAGCGAAAGCCGAGGAAATTTATCAAAAATTAATGAACGGCGAAAATTTTGCGAAACTCGCAAAAGAATATTCGGACGATAAAGGCAACGCCGAACGCGGCGGAGATTTGGGATATTTTCAACGAAGACAAATGGTCAAGCCGTTCGACGAAACGGTGTTTAAGATGCAACCCGGCGAAATTTCCAAACCTGTTCAAACTCGTTTCGGTTTTCATATAATAAAATTAACGGAAATCGAACCTTATCCCGAATTCGCAAAAATTAAAAACAAACTCAAAGAAAAATATATGAAAACGCGCTTTAAAAAAGATTTGCGCGCGTTCGTGGATTCTCTGAAAAAGAAATACGGATTTAAAATAGATACCGAAACTCTGAACAAGATTGCAAATGCGGCAAAAGACGTAAAGTTTGTCCGTGAAATCGTTCGCACGCCGTTTTACGAAACATACAAGGATTCGATAATTTTCACGATTGACGATTCAAAAGCGACACTCGATACTCTAATTCGCTTCGGAATTAACGACGAGGAAACCAAAGGGAAAAAAGTTGAATATTCGCGACTTAAACAACTTGCCGATAAACTCGGCGACAAATATGCGTTTTACGCCGAATCCGAGAATTTGTTAAAAACCGATTCGGTCTTTGCGAATTTGATGAACGAGTACAAAAACGGGTTGCTTATCTTCAAATTGCAACAGGAAGACGTGTGGGATAAAATTAAAATCGATACGAACGCGGTTCGTAAAATTTACGAGGAAAATCTTGATAATTGCAAAACCGAAAACACCGTTATTTTCGATATGATTTATTCCAAGAACGATTCGTTAATCGCCGCCGTTTACAAAGACTTGGTGCACGGAAAAGTTACATATCAGGCGCTTGCGGATTCTATCAAGAACGGTAAAATTAAAGACTTGAGAATAAAGGAGAAATCCGAAAGAAAAATTGCCAATAATCCCGTGGCACAAGCGGCTTGGAGCGTTAAAAAAGCGGGCGGTTTCGCTTCGCCTGTTGAAGCGGGCGGCGTGTGGGGAATTCCGCGACTTGTCGAAAAATTGCCTTCGCGCCAAAAAACGTTCGAAGAATGTTTTGCCGAAATGGTCGGAAAATATCAGGATATGGAAACAAAACGTTTAACCGAAGAATTAAATAAACGTCTCGAAGATATTTACAACGTTGAATATTATTACGACGAATTGGAGAAAGCGTATAAACCGGACAAAAATTAAAATAGCGTCTTTTTTGTTGGTTTCTTCTTTTCTGTTTTTTGCTTGCGAAGAAAAAAAAGCGCCGCCCGCAAAAACGGTCGCTTCGGTGGACGACGTGCGGTTGAGCGGAAGGGAACTCGACCGCATAATGAAACTGCATTCCTTAGACGAAAAAAACAGAAGCAAAGCGGTTAACTCTTGGATAGAATCCGAAATTTATTATGCGGAGGCGAAACGCAGAGGTTTGCTCGATGCGGAAAAATACAAAATTCTTTCCGAAGAAAATCGCAAACAAATTGCCAAAGCGTTATTGATTGACGAATTTTTCGAAACTCATCCCGTAATCGTATCGGAAACGGATGCGCGAGAATATTATGAACGACATAAAAGCGAATTCGTTTTGCACGAAAACGCGTGTCTTGTCAATACGGCTTTTTTTCAAACGCTCGATGTCGCGCTCGATTTCAGAAAATTCGCCATAAAGAAAAATTGGACTACCGCCGTTCGCAAATTTTCGGGAAGATACTCGGAAAACGATTTTCTTCTTGAAAAAGATTTTCCTACGGCGGAAGCGATGCGCGCCGCGAAGTTTTTGAGCGAAGGAGAAATTTCGCCGGTTTTTAAAACGAGCGACGGTTCTTATTTCGTTTTCAGTTTAAAACGTCGCACGGAAGCGGGGGAAATTTTACCTTTCGATGCGGTGCGCACCAAAGTCGAAACGCGTTTCGCTTTGGAGAAAAAAGCGAAGATGTTTTCGGAATATAAAAAACAAATTTTCAAAAACCACACTATTGAAATTTACGGAGATTTAAATGAATAAATTTTTTCTTGCGCTACTTTTTTCTTTTACGCTTGGTGTTTCGGCATTTGCGCAACAAGAAAAAGTGATTGATAAAATCGTTGCCGTCGTGCAAAACGAAATAATCACGAAATCCGAACTCGACGTTCGCGCCGCGTATATGGCGACGCGAATGAATAAAAATCCGAACGACCCGGCGTTTCGCGAAAAAATTCTCGAACAAATGATTGACGAAAAATTGCTTTACGTTCAAGCGCGGTTGGATTCCATTGAAGTCACCGACGAACAAATCGACAGACAACTCGATATGCAAATGAATTATTTCATTCAGCAATACGGTTCGAAAGAGCGCGTGGAGCAAGTTTACGGAATGAGCATTGAGCGAATCAAGCGGGAATTTCGCGAGGATGTCAAAAAAGATTTGATGGCGCAAATGGTGCAGCAACAAAAGTTCGGGAACGTTGACGTAACACGTCGCGAGGTTTATGAATTTTTCGAAGAATACAAGGACTCGCTCGGTCTTATCCCCGAAAAACTTACGATTTCGCATATTTTTATCAATCCTCAAAACAACAAACGCTTACAAAAGAAAGCCTACGAGTTTGCCAAATCGCTTTTGGATTCTCTGAAAAACGGCGCCGATTTCGCCGAACTTGCGCGCAAATACAGCGACGACCCCGGAAGCGCGTCGGACGGCGGGAATCTCGGTTGGGCGAAACGCGGATTGTTTTATCCCGAATTCGAAGCGGCGGCGTTTGCCTTGAAAAAAGGTGAAATTTCCGACGTTGTAAAAACGCCCGTAGGCTATCACATTATTCAACTTTTGGACAAACGCGGCGAAGCGATAAACGCGCGCCACATTTTGGTTAAAGTAAAAAGCGACGACGAAGCGGATTTGAAAGCGATTGAGTTTTTGACGGAAATCCGCGATAGTATCGTTAAAGGTTACAACACGTTCGAATATTACGCGCGAAAATATAGCGACGATAAGGAATCGGCGAAGTTCGGGGGCAAACTCGGGACGTTCGAAGTTTCGAAACTCGACAAGCAAACGCGCGATGCGGTTTACAAACTAAAAGAAGGCGAAATCAGTTATCCGAAACGCCTCGACATCAACCGCACGACTTACGGCTTTCACATCGTAAGGCTTGACAAGCGCGTGCGTCAGCACAAGCCCGACCCTGAAAAAGATTACGACGACATTAAGCAACTCGCAATTTTAAGAAAAAAACAAAAACTCTACGAAGAGTGGTTGAAAGAAATCAAAAGCAAAATTTATTGGGAAATTAGAATTTAAACGGAATACTTATGAACAACAACGATGTTGAACTTGTAGAAAAACTGAAGGAAAAAACCGAAAAAATTTATGCGGAAGTCGGAAAGGTAATTGTCGGACAAAACGACATTGTGGAAAAACTTTTGATTTCGCTTCTTGCGGGCAAACACTCTTTGCTTGTCGGCGTTCCCGGTTTGGCAAAAACGCTTTTGATTAAAACTTTCGCCGACGTTCTCGATTTGTCGTTCAAGCGCATTCAGTTTACGCCCGACCTTATGCCGTCGGATATCACGGGAACGGAAATTCTGCAAACCGATAAAACAACGGGGGAAAAGGTTTTTAAATTCATTCAAGGTCCCGTTTTTGCGAATGTTATTCTCGCCGACGAAATAAATCGCACGCCGCCGAAAACGCAAGCGGCATTACTCGAAGCGATGCAGGAAGGACAAGTAACCGCATCGGGCAGAACGTTTGATTTGCCGAAACCTTTCTTTGTTCTCGCCACACAAAATCCTATTGAGCAAGAAGGCACGTATCTTTTACCCGAAGCGCAATTGGACAGATTTATGTTTAATTTGCACGTCGATTATCCGGCGAAAGAGGAAGAAATCGAAATCGTTAAGCGCACGACCGTTCCTCAAACCGTAGAGTTGGAAAAGGTGGTTTCGCGCGAAGAACTTCAAAGTTTTATCGAACTCGTTTTGCGCGTTCCTGTTGCTGACAATTTAATTAAAAAAACCGTTGAAATTGTTTCCGCCACTCGTCCCGAAAATTCCGCCGACGAAGAAATCAAAAAGCGTGTTCAGTGGGGAGCAGGACCGCGAGCATCACAATTTATGATACTTGCCGCAAAAACCCGCGCCGTGCTCTACGGAAGATTCACACCGAACGAAGAAGATTTGAGAAACGTCGCTCTTCCCGTTTTACGGCATCGGGTTATTCCGAGTTTCGCCGCCGAAGCCGAAGGAATCACTTCCGAAGATATTATTAAAAGCGTTCTGAATAGAAAAATAGCGACGAGTTGAGTTAAGGCTAAGAAGCATGGATTAGGAGACGCGCGAAAGCGTGTTTCTACAGTTATTTTGGTTTTCTTTCTCTCAACCTTAACCTCAATTTACTTAAGCGCTGAAGGCTATTTTTAATTTTGAATTGCGAAGGCTTGTTACTTGTGACCGCTTCCCCGAACGCCATAGGACATTTGCGATTTACAAACCACCTCTTTCGAATATTGAAATTCTTTCGTTAATGCCGTTTGTTTTTCAACACGATGTTAATCTTTTCCAATAATTTCTCAAGCGGCTTCTTTTCTATGCCCAAAGTGCCGTCGTAATTTGCCAACGCCGTTTCGAGAAATTTTTTCGCTTTTTTGAAATCGCCGTTTTGAATCGCCGTGTTAGCCGCATCAACGTTTTCGATAAATCGATTTTTCTTCAACGACATAGTTTCATTAATGTTTCTTTCGGTATTTCGCAACCAAATGTCATCAGGCGTGCTTCCCCATTTTTCCACGAATTTTTCTCTGTTTCTTTCGAGAAGCGCATAATATTTTTCTTTCCCTTCCGCCGTAAAACTTACAGAGCCGTAATGATGAACGTAAACATCGAGCGCAATTACGGCTTTAAATCCTGCGCGTTGTACGCGTAAACAATAATCGTCATCCTCGTAATTACCGGGCGAAAACCTTTCGTCAAGCGACCCGACTTTATCAATCACTTCTTTCTTAATTAAGACGAAAAGAAAAGCGACGCGGGGAAATTCGAAAAACTTCTCGTTACTTTTTTCAGCGATTTTTTTCATAAAAATCAACATCTCGTCGGGTGTGCGATAAGTGATTTCTTCTTTGATTTTTTGAAATCCGCTAACTTTATTGGACACAACACCGACCATTCCGATACTCTTGTTTCTTTCGGCGTGAGCAACCATGCGCTCAAGCCAATCCGGCGGAAGAATAATGTCGTTATTGGCAAGAAAAACATAATCTCCTTTTGCAACCGCCAAACCTTGATTTATCGCTTTCGGGAAACCGAGATTTTCCGTATTTGTAATTATCTTAACATTCGAATTATTCTTCTCGAATTCGCGAATAACATTTTTCGTTTCTTCGTCGCTTGCATTGTCCACAATAATAATCTCAAGTTCGTAACCCTCGTGTTTTCCGATAGATGCGAGCATTTCGCTCGTATATTTCGCTTGATTGTAAACGGGAACAATCAACGAAATTTTATTTTTAGGAGTTAACTTAACGGCTTTAAACAAGTACTGATAGTGCGTGGCTTTTTCAAGCAAGTCATCAACCTTAAACCCGAGTTTCTTCAAAGCATCCACGAATTCTCGGGTAATTAAAGATTCTCCGAATCGCGTGGCTTGTAAATCCAAAATATCATAACCCGCGCCCTGTATCATTTCCGCCGCCGTTTCCATTGTGAAAAATCGCAAATGCGTTTTATCAAGGATGCCCGCTTCGGCGTACCTCCAAGAGCCTTGCAACAAATCGATTATCGTACTCCAGTGACGAATGTTCGGGATGCTTACGACAATTTCGCCGTGAGGTTTCAACTTTTTCTTAATATCCTTCAACACGCGCCACGGATCGACAAGGTGTTCGAGAATATCGGCGAAAACAATCGTATCGAAATAGTTGTCGGGCAGTTCGGGAATTTTTTCTTCAACCGAACCGATTAAAACTTTGTCTATTTTCTCTTCAGCTTCTTTTGCAACACTTTCCACAACCTCAATCCCCCAGACTTCCGCTCCGAAATCTTTTTTTATCTTAGCGGCCATTACGCCGGAGGCGCAACCGACATCAAGAATTTTTTTCGATTTTTTATTAATTAGTTTCACGACTTCGGGACGTTCGTTTCCGTAATAATTCGAAACGACATCATTCGTGAAATTCATTCTTTTCAAGATTTCCTCTTTTTCGGTGTAGAGCTTATACGTTTCAACGTTAAAATGCTTCTTGAAGAATTTGTACTTTTCAACCATGTAATCGGGATAGTCTTCCTCTTCGTTCCAACCGAGGTGATAAGCGACTATTTTTTTTGCAAAACCGACTTTGCCGCCGTTTCGCCTAATATTTTCGCATGTTTCCCAATCCGTCGTATAAGCAAAATCGAAAAATTTTCTTTTTATCGATTGCATTACCGTACCTACGTTTGCAAGGACGATTTCGTCATTGTACTCCGTTTTTTCGCCGATATAGACATCGGGCAATTTTTTCGGTTTGTTTGCGGGATCAAGGTTAAGAGCTATCAAACCCATTTCGGGATATTTTTTATGAAGTTCCAATATTTTTTCAAGCCAACATTTCCCTTCCATCGCCGGAACAAGAATATCGGGGTCGGAAACAATAAACGGGTCGCTCTCCGAAACATCAATTCCGTACTGAAAAGCGTTCGTCCATTCGTTTTGTTTATTGTAGATAATTTCATCGTACAAAATTTCCGACTGTCTCAAATACGTTTTCAATTCGTCGGCGCTTGCATTGTCCACAACTATAATGCGATAAGGATAACGCGTATTCGTTATTAAAGCGGAAATCGTTTGGAAAAAATATTTTATCCTGTTGTGTGTAAGAAAAATTATATCAATCGGTTTCTCTTTTCGGCTTGCCGTTTGTTTCTTCAAAATATATTTTTTGTAGGTGTCAATTATAACTCCCGTTTCATAAACGCTCAACGGGCGATTGCCGAGTTCTATTCCGTTTTCATTGAATAGATAAAGCCCGAGAAAATCCTTTATATGAAACATTTTCGAATTGTTCAAAAAAACCATGCGTAGCCAAAATTCGTAATCGCCCGCGGATTTGTAAGCATCGTTAAAAAAACCGACTTTTTCGTGCACCGATTTTCTCCACATCGGTTGCGGCCCCATTTGGCAACCGTCGAGCATCATTCCCACCGAAAAATCTTCTCTTACGATAACGTTGACTTTATCCGCTTCGTCGAATTTTTGATTGGGAATTTTCGTAACGTACAGGTCAGCGTAAACAAGGTCTATCTCGGGCATTTCGTCAAGATGTTTCGCCATTATCTCCAATGCGTCGCGCCTGTGTCTGTCGTCGGTATTCGCATTCGTGATATATTCGCCCGAAGAAGCTTTTATGCCTCTGTTCCACGCCGTATAAATTCCCTCACGGTTTTCGGTTCTGATATATTTTATATGCTCGTATTTATCCGAAAATTCTCTGATTATCGCATCTTCGTTTTCGGGCGAACCCGAATTTACCACGACAATTTCCAACTCTCCTTTTTCGAAAAGCGTTTGGGAAACCAAATCGTCCAAACAACCGCGGATAAATTTTTCCGCTTTATAAACGGAAACTATTGCCGACACTTTATACATTTTCAAAAAACTCCTCCAATTTTTTTACGGAAGGATGTTGCGGCGAAATTCTTTTTAATTCGTTAAACAAATTTTTCGCCACACCAATTCTCAAAAAACTTATTTCGGAGACTATCAATTCCGATAAAAAACTTACATCCTTGAACACAACAGTAGCCCACCACAAAACAAGATTTTGTATTTGCGAATTTCCCATTCTATCGTAATATTCCACAAGCAATTGATAAAGCGCTTTATTTTCGGGCTTTTTATAAATCAATTCATAAACCTTTCCCGCCAAACCTTCAAGACGATTTCCACGAAACGAGGAAACGACTTCATTTAATTTTTCGTCGAAATCCGAATTGTCAAGCAATTGTTTGAAATCGAGATTTTCAATCACCAAAAAATTTCGGCTATCGTCAAGATATTCCCCGTTTTTTTCCACAAGTTCGTTTTCTTTCATTATTATTTCATCCGCTTCACGCAAATATTCGTCCATAAAATCCACGGATTTTTGCGAGCCGTGACTTCTGAAAATTCCCATCGGCATATTCAGCGTGTAAAGTTTCGCGTGTCTGAAAAAACGCACCCAAAGTTCCAAATCGCTCGCAAGTTTGTAATCCGAATTGACATATCCGCCCGCCTTTTCGTATAAACTTCTTCGCCAGAACGTTCCTTCCTGTTCAATAAATTTATAAGTATCTTTCAAGTATTTCTTTCTATTCCAAATATACGCTCCCCCGATTCCTATGTTATCTTTCTCTTGTTGATAAATACAACTTTTTCCCGTTATCCATTCAATATCTTTGTGTTGCATAAAAACGGAAGAGGCAACGTAAAAACTGAACGGCGCAAGCATATCGTCGGAATTTATCCACGTCATAATTTCACCCGTCCCTTTCGCAAAGCCGTCCGTTATCGCTTTGTATTGTCCCCCGTCGGGTTTACTCTGCCAATAAGTAAGATATTTTTCGTATTTCTTTATAATTTCTACCGAGTTGTCGGTACTGCCTCCGTCCATTATTATATATTCCAAATTAGGATAATTTTGGTCGAGAACCGAAAGTATGGTTTGTTCCAAAAATTCGCCGTGATTAAAAGATGGAGTTACAACCGTAATTTTCGGGATTTCGGGAAGAGATTTTTTAACGTGGAAATCGGTTTGAACAATCGTTCTCTTTTTATACAATAGTTCTTCGTAAAGTGCCGTGTAGTTTTTCGCCTGAGTTTCGAGTGAAAATTTCTTTTCGGCGCTTTTCCGTGCTTCGCTCCACAAATCCTCACCGCGATTTTTAATAGCCCAAACTATTCCTTTGGCAAGGTCGCGCGGATTTTTCGGTTCGGCGCGATAACCGTTTTTCTTATGCACAATCATATCGGGAATTCCGCCGATAGAAAATCCAACGACGGGAGTACCGCACAAAAGCGCTTCGGGAACAACGTTCGGCAAATTATCTTCAATGGACGGAATAACGAAAACGTCCGCCGCACTGTAAATTATTGCGAGCGTTTTTTCGTCGTCAATCGAACCGAAATTGATTATTTCGAACTTTGTGTTTTCGCTACTCACCGAGGGTAAATTGCCGAAAACGCCGAGATAAATTTTTTCACTCGAAGTAATGCTCTCAAGAGCTTCCAACAGATAGCGAAAACCTTTCCTTTCGGTATCGTACGCCGCACCGAACATTATTAAGATTGCATCGTGTTTCAAGCCCATTTTTTCACGAACAATCGTTTTCGGATACGGTTGAAAAACGTCGGTGGGAAAACCGTTAGGAATTACGCGAATATCGTATCGAGAAAAAAGCGCGCTTTTCCGCGCTTCTTTCGCCAACCATTTACTCGGAGAAACGATGTTGAAGTTCAACGAGGCGTAAAAATTTTTGCGCGTCGTAAAGTTAACGAAGGAAGCGTCGTGTTCGTTCTCGCTTCCGAGTTGAGGACAAGCGCCGCAAGAATTTTCGAATTTACGGCATTCGCCCGCATAATGGCAACCGCCCGTAAACGGGTTCATATCGTGTAACGTCCAAACCAATCTTTTTCCCGAAAGAAACGCACGCGTTTTTTCGTCGAAATTCAACATCCCCGAAACCCAATGCAAATTGATTATGTCGGCTTCACGAATTTCTTTAATTTCCGTCAAATCGATTGTTGATTCAGGAAAAGTGAAAATTTCAAGTCCGGCGGGACGATTCGGATATTCGGCAATTTTTTGTGTCCAATAATACCATAAATTTTGCCACTCGGACGAAACATATACTTCGTTTTCCACAAGTGTTTTCTTTTGTGAATAATCGCTCGGTATTGCTTTTACGGAGGCGTCGGCTTTCGTTTTGGTCGTCACGATTAGCGTCGAATCGATACCGCTACGACGTAAACCTTCGTTTAATCTGTATGCGGCGTTCCCCGCGCCGCCGTTATCCTGAGTGCAAAGATGAACTATTTTCATTTGACACCCTCCATAAAAAGTGAATCGGGTTTGCGAATTTTTCCGTCTTCGGTTAAGTCGAGGTTGTTTTCAAGAAATTCATTGCATGAGGATTCGTAAGCGGAAACTTTTTTGACATTAACAAACCCCGCTTTTTTGAGAAGTTCTCCGAGTGAAAATTCGTCGTACATCCATTTGTGTATTTCTCCCGACAAACGGAATTTCCCTATTTCACACGGGTCTTGCGGTTCTTTTTCGGACGGCACATAACCGCTTGCACGAATTTGCGCAATTGCATTTTCCGCTTCGCTTCCCACCCTTTCTATTACGTAATCGTAAGCGGGAATTTCCTTTTGAGCCCAATATTTAAGCATTTCCCCGCCGCTTCTTTCGCGTACGGTTTGGTCGAGCAATTCGAGCATTATCCACTCGTATCTTTTTTTCGCTTCCTCGTCGCCTTTCTTCGCGGCTTCCAAATTTTTAAGATATTCGCGCGCAATAGTTTCCAAATCGGGGACGGCTATTCTTATAATTCCCCCTTTTTTCAAAACGCGAAAACATTCGCGAATAAAATTTTCCGCCTCGCGCTTGCCGAGATGTTCCAACATGTGCGAACTGTAAACAAAGTCGGCGCTCTCGTTTTCGAGCGGAATTCCTTTCCTTAAATCGTACGCTTTCACATACGGCGAATTTGAAACAACGTCAATATTTATCCAACCTTCGCGCCAATTGTTTCCGCAGCCGAGATTAACGAGCGTTTTCGATTTTTGCGGAAACATTTTCTCGTCCGTCGCAAATTTCTTCGGTTTGGGTTCCGCAATTAAAATTTTCAGTCTTTTCGCTTTCTCATTATCGGGATATAAAGAAAGTTCCACATCCAAAGCATTATTTGCCAATTCGAAATCGCCTATTTTTATCGCAAAAACAGCACGCAAATAATTCAAGTCCGTCGGTTGTTCGTTGTCGTTTCCGACAAGCATTTTCGCCGCTTCAAGTAATGCGTCTTTTTTCAAAAGTTCCCGTATATGTTCTATTTTTTCATGCATCATCAAAAACCTTTTATTCCTTTTCGTAAACCGCTAAAATTGTAAACCCTTTTATTTTATTCGGAAATTTTTCAATGTAATCGAAAATTTTTTCTTTTAAAGAAAACTCGTCTTCATATTTCTTTTCAAAAACCGACTTGTAATAATCAATATGATACGATTGCAACGTCTCGAAACGGATTTCTCGCAATTTCATCGGGAAAAATTTTTCGAGTGAAACAAGAGATTGTTCATTCCACAAACCCATGTGATGCGGCGGCATATCAAGGAAATTTTCATCGTCCAAACCCATAAACGAATCATGATTGGGAACGCTAATTATCAATCTCCCTCCTTTGCGCAAGGTTTTTAACGAATATTCAATAAATTCTTTCGGGTTCGCGACGTGTTCAAGAACTTGAAAAGAACATACCACATCGAAAAAGTTTTCTTTATGTTCGGAAAACGTTTTGAAATTTTCGTCGAAAATCGTAAAGCCCTCTTCTCTTAAAGCCTCGGCTTGCTCTCTATTAAGCTCGCTTCCGAAAACTTCCACGCCCTTTTCTTTCGCTTTTCTTAGAAACGCTCCTTTGCCCGAACCGATTTCCAGTACTTTCTCTTTCGGTTTTATGAATTCAAGCGCCACGTCGAATTCCCATTTTTCGTCCATGTAATACCACGGAATATTTTGCAATTGCTCGTAGAATTCACCGTCTCCCGCAAGATTAAGCGGATAATAAAACTCGAAGCCCGATCGATTGCATTTATAAATATCTACTGCGTCAAGTCCCTTAAAATATTTCCTAACGTCAATATTGTAAACGCCGTAAAGCGAAACTATCAGCGAAACGGGAATTTCTCGAATTTTTCGCACATTTTGAGTATTCGTTAACGGTGAATATGGACGTTCTTTTTTTCCTTCGGAAATTTTTTTTCGAAAAAAGGTTATCGTTTGCGCCAATTGTTTTTTCGTAAAATCGTCAATGCGGAAATATTCGCGCAAAGCTTCGTAAACTTTTTCATCCGGCAAAATGTTTTTAACGAATTTCGTTTTTCTTGCGCCGTCGTCAATCTTTTGACGCACGAAACGTTCGTCCGTATTACAATTCACGCCGCTTCCGTCATAACCGATGTTTCTTACTTTCGAAACGACCGGATACAAATTAAACTTTCCTCTACGAAAATAATTGTAACTCTTAACAGCATCGCCTTGCAAAATGCCGCGCGCAATGCCGTCCAACATTATCGGTAAAATATGTTCAGCCACATTTAAAAAAGAAGCTATCGCTTTATCATCGAAAATAAAATCCTCGAAATCTTTGAGTTCAAAATAATCCAAACTGAATTTTTTCCGCCACCATCCTACTCCGTAGCCGTTGACCGCGGGCCAGACGTAAACATCTTTATCATAATTTTCAGGCATACGCATCGGGAAATTAAAGCCCGAAACCGTAACTATTCGTTCGTCATCGTCATAAAATTCAAGCGCGCCGTTCATATATTCAAGAAAATTCGGCGCTACGATGTTATCGTCTTCCATGGTTATCAAGCGTTCGTACATTTCGAAAAGTTCAAGGCGCGCGGTACGCATGTTATTGCCCGCGCCCAAATTTTCGGTACGTCTGATAATGTTAACGCTTTTAAATCCATCGATTTTCTCACAATAATCTATTACTTTGTCTATTTTGGGTTCGTCTCTTTCATTGGCGGGATAATCCACGGCGATAAATAAATCCGTGTAAGCAGCTTCTTTGTTTTTTTTCAACGACGCCACACATTGTTGCAAGTGATTTAATCTGTCGTAAACGCTTATCAATACGGGCGCGAAATTCATTTTGTTTTCCCTTGTATTTTTTTCATTGCTTTGTGTTGACGCTCCCGTTGTTTTCTTTCTTCTTCGGGTTGCAACATATATTCTTCTTTCTCGTTTCTTTCGAACGGTCTTATTTTGTTTTCCAAAAAATCAGCCTCGTAATTCCCATCGTAGATTTTTTCGTAACCGAAGAAATCCATTTCGTCGCCGCATATTGCTTCCACATAACAAATTTCATCTTCGCTCAGTTCTTTTTTATATTTGTTGAAATTCGATTTCATCAACGGTTTATTCAGATTTTCCCAATCTTTCGTTTTTTGCGCGTTCTTTTCGGTAAGAGAATTTTTTTGAAACGCAAGCATTTCTTCTTCGAATTCCACCCCGAGAAAATCGCACAAACGCTTAATTTCTTTTTCGGGTTCGGTAAGAATATCTTCGTACCTTAACATAAAGCTTCTTTCGGGTGCGATTTGCGTAAGAAGTTTTTTCGCAAATGTTTGGTCTTTTTTCCATCTGTTTGCCGCGCGAATTACGCCACCTCTGAGTATCGGCGATCTTTTCCACGAAAGCGCCATATCGCGCGGGTCGCGAACCAAAACCACATATCTGGGTCGTTCAAAGTCGCGTTCAAGTTCGTTGAAAAAATTTTCGACATGATTTTCTTTTATGAACAATTTATTTTTATTTGCGCTTACGGCTTCCGTTTCGAAAATTGTTTTAAGAAGCGCGCTCGGCGTTCGTTCTTTTACCGCCGCGCTTAATTTTTCAAACGTCCATGATGTTCGCCACACGCTCAATTTCGAATTGAACAAATTCAAAGCGTCGCATAAAAAATCCGCCCAATTTTCATCTTCGGTTAACTCACCGTATTTGTCATAATTTTCAAGTAAAAATCTGAACATATGAGTCGGCGAAGGTCCGCAAAATTGCGAATGAGCATCCATGATTTTCGTAATCATATTACTTCCCGACCTTTCGGAACAAACCAAAAAAACATATTCCATAGTTTTTCCTCGTCTTCTCAAAATTCTTTATTTTTCAATCTCTTCAATGCCTCGGTGAATTGTGACATTGCCGTATCATCTATGTTTTTCTCTTTAACCGTAAATTTTTCGTGAATTTCTCGTTTCGGCAAATCGAATTCGATGTCGCTTAATTTTTCGCGTAGTTTTTCCCAAACATTTGCGGAATTCTCACACAAGTCTTCATATTTTACATGCAAATAATATTTTTCGAAATGTTTTCCGAGCGTGTTTTTTATTCTTTCGTTCGTTAAATAAACTTGCGCAACGACCTGGAAAAACGGATTTTCATTACGAAGTTTTTCAAATTGCGGAATCATAAAAGAATACCAACGCTTGACGTCGCCGAAAAATTCTTTTCGCGCTTCAAGCAAAGAAGCCGCGTTATCGAAAACGTTTCTTTCTATATGGATAAAAATAGATTTCCCTCTCAATTGCGTCGCCAAATAATCGGCATTCCAATTAAAAATAAGTCCTTTCATTGCAAAAGGTTTTTCAAACTCTTCAACAATAGCGGCAAGCTCCGCTTTGAAATTTTTTACATCGGCCTTTTTCAGTTCTTCGTCGGTAAAATATCCTTCGTTTTTCGCTTTGAAAAAACGCCTCCAAAAATACCAAAACTCATTAACGTTCAGCGCTCCTTCCGTCTTACCGAGCAGAGACGTGAAACGTTTTTCCGCTCCGAATATTTCGCTCCTCGTGTCGTAATCCGCAAGAACTTTTTGAATTTTCGCTCCAATAAAAGGCGCCGAATAAAATCTTGAAAGCAAATTGGACGGATAAGCAAAATTTCCCGAAGCCGCAAGCCATTGAAGCAAAAGAGTTGTCCCGCTTCGCGGCGCTCCCACTATGATTACGGCGGGAAATTTCGGTTCATTAAAATCTTTCAACAGCTCTTTTTCGACTTTGCCAAGCAAGCCGTTTACTTCTTGTAATTTAGCCTCGAGTCGCGTATCTTTTTTATAACTTTCTTGTCTGAACTTATTTTCCACTCGTTGCCTCTCCAATTGCTTTCAAAATATAATCCATCTCTTCTTTACCATAACGCTGGTCAACGGGCAAGGGCAACAAATTTTCCGTTAAATATTTTTCATAATTGGAAAGCTCGTCTCTTATCAGAGCGTCTTTCCAATAAATCGGAACAAAAATTTTATTTTCGATAAGTTTTTCGCGAACTCCATACGATTTAATCAAAAGCGGATAACACAACGGCGAAGCATTTTCTTCGAGATTGATTGTCATTTCATTTATTTTGCACAAGTTTTCATGAAGAAATTTGAAATTTTCAGACCTTCTTCGCCGCGCCGTGGGATAATCTATATTTCGCAAAATGGCTTCCGACAAAAAGGACATTCGTTTAATTTCCGCAAAAGAATGTTTTCGTTCATTTTCAAGAAAATGCTTGTAACCCGCCTCGGCGCCCTCGTCAATTCTGATTAATAAATGAGCCGCTTTATCGTACGATTTTCCGCGCGTGATTTCCCGTTCAATTTTCCTTGACGTATAAAGGTAAGAACCTTCGGGCACACCGAAAAATTTCCGAGCGGAATAAAAGGTTTCAAACCCGTTTTGCGGGGAATCAAAAAAAGCATGCGCGTTATCAATAATCACTTGCTCGCCGTATTTTATACCCGTTGCAATAAAATCGTTTTTAATTCCGAAATAATTAACATAATAGAACGCCTCATTCGGTAACAAAGACTTGTCGAAAATCGGTTCCAATTTTTCGTTTATATTGTAAAATTCGTAATCCGTTTCGGTTTTTCTTACCGGTTCAAGAACACTTTCGCACACATAAGCGGGTAAATAAATTTTTTTATATTTGTTAATTTCCAACAAAAGCTCAAACGCCGTTCTGCCGAGATTTAATTTCACGGCTTTTTCGTGGAAATGTTTTCCTTCTCTCAATTCAAGTTGAAAATATCCGCCGATTTCCTTTTTCATTTTAGCTCGTATCTCCCGAGAAATTCTCTCGTTTTATCCGTTCCGTTGAACATTAATACGTCTATAATCGATAAATTCGGGATGAATTCATCGCCGAATTGCTTGTATTCAACGCCTTTCGGGAAAAGAAACGACAGTTGAATTCCGTTTTGCAAAAATTCATTTTTATCGTACAAGTTTATTCCGCCTTGCGGATTAACATATCTGTTAGCGTTCAGTTTTTTGCAAATGGAAATAACTTTTTCTTTCCCTTTCAGTGCGTGGTTAATTTCGACATGCGACGAAATTATAATTTCCGTTTTGATTTCCAATAATTCGCAAACTTTCAAAATGGAATTATGAACGAATTTGAACAAATTTACGCTTTCATTTTCAAAAATTTCTTTAACAAAAAGAAAAGTTTCATTGAAGAAAGGCGCTTTTTTATATGCGTTTTCGAATCGTCTTAATATTTTATTTTTTGCGGTAAGAAAATCCGCGGAAATTTCTCTTTCGGAAACTGTTAAGAAATCGGAAGCGTTTTTTAAGGGTATCGTAAAATATTCGGGTTTGCCGTTCATCAAAAATCGGTTTCTATTTATCCAGCTTTTTTTGGTGAATTTTATGTTATCGTAAACCACGAATTTATCCGCAACGTTAATCAATTGAAAATAGCCGATATAAGGCAAAAAATAAGGTTGCATTATTGCGGCTGTCACTTTTTCCCTCTCCCGATTATTTCAATAATTTTTTCAACGCCTTCGTTTTCCAAATCCGCGTAAATCGGCAAACAAATTACTTTTTCGGTAATTTCCGTGGCGTTCGGTAAATTTTTAGCGTCGGCGGAGTCCAGTCCGCGATACGGCGGGAATTGGCTGATTAGCGGATAAAAATAACGACGAGCGAAAATATTATTTCTTTTCAATTCTTCATACAATTCGTCGCGATTTTTCCCGTATTCAGTTCCGTTTATGAAAATCGGGAAATAACCGTAATTATGTTCGACGTTTTCAAAATCGTCGAAAAATCGGATGCCCGGAATTTCCGAAAATGCGGCGCGATATTTTTCGGCAATCGCTTTGCGTTTCAATGTATTTTTCTCAACGTCTTTCAATTGTAGAAGTCCGAGTGCCGCTTGCATTTCGTTCATTTTAGCATTTATGCCGTGCGCAACCACCGTCGTTTCGTTCGCAAATCCGAAATTTTTCAGAAAATCGATTCGCTTTTTAGTTTTTTCGTCGTGTGAAATTATTGCGCCCCCTTCGAAAGTGTTGAAAATTTTAGTAGCGTGAAAACTTAGCACTGACAAATCGCCGAAATTTAAAATCGATGTCCCGTTAAGTTTAACGTTAAAAGCGTGCGCCGCATCATAAATAACTTTCAGTCCGTAAATATCCGCAATCTCTTGAATTTCATTGACTTCGCACGGGTTGCCGTAAACATGAACGGGTAAAACGGCGGTGGTTTTCGGAGTTATCAATTTTTCGATTTTGCTCGGATCGATGTTGCAAGTTTTAGGCGAAATGTCGCAAAAAACGGGCGTAATCCCGTTCCATTTAAGCGCATGTGTGGTGGCCACGAAACTGTAAGGCGTCGTTATTACTTCGCCCGAAATACGAAGCACTTGCAATGCGGCAATTAACGCCAAAGTTCCGTTCGCAAAAAGCGAAACGTATTTAACGCCAAGAAAATCCGCAAGCTCCGCTTCGAACTTGCGGTGAAATTCGCCCATATTAGTGAGGCGCTTGCTCACCCAAATTTTTTCAAGAAGCGGGAGAAATTCTCCCAAATCGGGAAGCGTAGGTCTGTTTACGTATATTTTTGCATTCTTATCCATACGCAGAAAAAATGCAATTTTCAAGCCAAAAAGAAATAAACCTTGCAAAAAACTCTTTACGCGCAGTTTACTTTCGAATGGACGTTAAAAAGGGGGATTGATACGTTTCCCAGGGAAAATAAACGGATTTTCGTTTTTCACTCCATGAAATTTTTGCACAATAGCATGCGGTTGGCTAATATCGGACATTATTAATCGGCAAAATCTTGCATTGTTTTTATAAAATCATAACGCGCCATAATTTTCACTAAATCTTCAAATCTTGTTTTCGCTTCCCACCCGAGTTTTTCTTTCGCTTTCGCAGGATTTCCCATCAACAAATCAACTTCCGTCGGACGATAATATTTAGGATCGATTCCCACGATTTTCCTTCCGATTTTCATTTCTTCGATTACACGCTTGAAATTCTTTCCCCTTTCCAAACTCAATTCATCAAAAAGAGATTCCAACTTTTCC
>CAYZMW010000175.1:0-2207 GCA_964479645.1 uncultured Melioribacter sp.
CATTGTTAACTGTTCGCTGAATATCTTTACTCATTGCCCGCTTTTCGTTCAATTTAAGTATATTTGAAACTTCCAAATAAAATTATTAACGGAAAAAGGTTTTATGAAAATTTTGATAGTTAACGACGACGGCATTCATTCGCGCGGAATTGCGGCGTTAGCCAAGGCATTGCGGGAAATCGGCGAGGTATTCGTCGTAGCTCCGCTGACCGAACAAAGCGCCGTCGGACATTCGATTACGATGAAAATTCCCCTTCGCGTTCACAGATATTTTAAGGGCGACGAGTTTTTCGGTTACGCCGTTGAGGGAACGCCCGCCGACTGTGTTAAAATGGGAATAAGAAACATACTCAAAGAAACTCCCGATATTGTAATCAGCGGAATAAACAACGGTTCGAATGCCGCTATCAACGTAATATATTCGGGAACTGTCTCAGCCGCGCGCGAAGCCGCAATTATGAATATTCCGTCATTCGCCATTTCGGTCGATAGCCATAACGTCGATGATTTTTCCTACGCCGCGGAAATCGCGAAAAAATTCGCGCGCATAGTTACGGAAGAAGGTTTACCGAGCGGAACATTATTAAACATTAACGTTCCCAATCTTCCGAAAGAGCAAATAAAGGGAATTAAGGTTACGCGACAAAGTATGACGCGCTGGGACGACCATTACGAAGAACGCATCGACCCGTACGGGAAAAAATATTACTGGCTGACGGGCGATATGGACGAAAAAAACGACGAAACCGAAGAATACGACCATTATGCACTGAAAGCGGGTTACGTTTCCGTTACGCCGATACATTTCGATTTGACGGATTACTCCGCGTACGAAAAGTATAAAGATTGGCAATTTTAGAAAGAATGTTCGATTACGAAAATCTACGCGTGATTTTCTCCTTTGACGGCGTTTATCTTTTTGCGGGAGCGCTTCTCTTAGGCGTATGGACTTTTTTTTATTATCGAAAAACTCTTCCCCCCGTTTCGAAAAGTCTCCGAATTTCACTTATGTTTCTGAGATTTTCGGCGTTGTTTCTCATCTTGCTATTATTCTTCAATCCGAAAGCGGAATATGAAACAACGACGGAAATAAAGCCGCGAATAGATTTTTTTATCGATAATTCTGCATCGATTGCCGTGGGAGACAGTTCCCGCACCGTTGAAAAATTAAGGAATTTCATTCGCAAAATCGAAGCGGCAAAAAATTTTTCCGCACACGTTTTTTTCTTCGATAATTCTTTGCAAGAACCGCGCCGCGAAATTTCGACGGCGCTTAATCCGAAAGGCGCAAAAACAAATTTGTCGAACGTTTTCGATAAAATAATAGAAGATGAAGACAGTTTGTCATCCGCGGTGCTTGTTTCGGACGGCGTAATAACAAGCGGCGAAAATCCCGCAAAAAAACTGCGTGAAATAACCGTACCCGTTCACGTTCTTGCGCTTGGCAATCCCGAAACGCCGCCCGATATCGAAATTAAAAAATTAAGCGTAAATTCCGTTTTGTACAAACGTCGCGCCGCTCCCGTGCAAGTAACCGTTTTCGCAAAAGGCGATTTCAAGCCCCGAAAAACGGTAATAAAACTCTTTGAAAATAATCGTCTTAAATTGCAAAAAACAGTTGAGGTGGTTTCGGGCGAAGTAAAAAAAATCGAATTTCAATACGTCCCGCAAACAACGGGAAAAAAGCGATTGTCTGTGAAGATTGATAAAATTCCCGACGAAAAAAACACGCTTAACAATAAAAAAAGCGTTTCGGTGGAAGTTCTTGACAAAAGGAAAAATATTCTTGTTGTTTCGGACAATCCCGATTTCGACATCACTTTCATAAAACAGGCGATACGGAGCGATACCAATTTTACGGTGAACGATGCGATTTTTTTCGCTAATACAAAATCGCCCGACTTGGCTCGCTTGCGCGAAAAACTGCGAATTACGAAAGCCGTTTTTTTTATCGGCTATCCTGCGCCCGGTTACAATCGGAAAGTTTTCTCAGTATTTCGAACGGCGCTTAAAAGCGGACTTCCTTACTATTTGCAAATAGGGAAAAGGACGGATATAATGGCGGCACGCGAACTTACTTCGGCGTTCGAACTGACAAATAAAAAAATCAAGGAAACGAAAATTCAACCGCTTGTTGTTAATTCTTCCGCCCCTTTTTTCGAAGGAATTTCGTTCGATAACAAAACCGTAAGCGATTTACCGCCGAT
>CAYZMW010000176.1:0-2492 GCA_964479645.1 uncultured Melioribacter sp.
ATTAGTGAGTACTCACAAACTTTTCGAAAGAAGGAGCAACACCGTAACCCCGTAAAGCAAAATATTCACAAGCGAAGGAACGTCTTTCAGCACAAGCTCGAAAGCGTCTTCGCCTTTATCGTCTTTGTAATAAAGAAGCAATGCGCGGAAAAGTCCGTAAATGGGAAAAACGGCTGTCACGACAAAATCGTACGAGTGCATTTCCGAATAAATTTTATCCGAAATAGAATACAAAAGATAACTGATTATCACGCCCGTTGTCGCAACGATTACAATTACGTCAATTAATTCTCCGCTATATTCTTCGAGAGCGACGCGCGTAACGTTTTCGCTCTCTTTTTTGCGAAACTCCGCTCCCCGCTTAATCGCCGCAAGAAAGAGCGCAAGAAAAAGAACCGTTACAATCAGCCATTGCGAAACGGGAACTCCGACGGCAAACGCGCCCGCGTAAACTCTTAAAACGTAACCCGAAGAAATTGTAAGAATATCGACAATCGCTATTTTTTTTAACTTGAACGTGTAAAGCAAATTTATTACGAAATATGCAAGCGCCACTTTTTCCGCCTTCGGCGAAAGTTCCGTGAATAATACAATCGCAAGCGAAAATAGAAGTAGCGCGGCAATTATCGTGAACGCTTCTCTTTTCGAAATTGCGCCGGAAGCAAGCGGACGATTCTTTTTGACCGGATGATTTTTGTCCTTTTCTATATCATGCAAATCGTTAATCACGTAAACAGCGGAAGCGACAAAATTAAAAAGGAAAAATAAAAGGACGGCGTTCAAATCGGCATCGAACGAAGTGAATTTACGCGCAAAAACAAGGGGAACAAAAACAAAAAGATTTTTAACCCAATGCCGTACGCGAATTAATTCCGCAATTTTTTTCATATAAATCGCTCCGAAAAACCGACGCGTTCCCGCCGAAACGAGAACGCGCGAAGGTAAGTTGATTAAATGTAAACGGGCTCTTCGTACGTTCCGAAATGCTTGCGCAATTCTTCAACCATTTCGCCGAGCGTTACGTAATTTTCAGCCGCCTCAATCAAAACGGGCATCAAATTTTCATTTGTAACCGCCGCTTCGCCAATGCGCTTTAAACTGCGTTCCACCGCGGCGTTGTCGCGTTTTTTGCGTAAAGCGGCAAGTCGTTCCACTTGTCGCGTTTCAACTTCGGGCGGAATGCGCAAAATCGGGATGTCGATTTTTTCATCTTTGTCAACAAACTCGTTGACGCCGACAATAAATTTCTCTTTCGCTTCAAGTTCTTTTTGATAGCGATACGCCGCTTCGCCGATTTCGCGTTGGAAATAACCCGCTTCGATTGCAGGAATTACGCCGCCGAACGAATCGATCTCCTCGAAAATTTTGTTCGCTTCTTCTTCCATTTTGTCAGTAAGAGTTTCAACGTAATAACTGCCTCCGAGCGGATCAATTGAATTGATAACGCCCGTTTCATAGGCTAAAATTTGTTGCGTGCGCAATGCGATTTTCACCGCTTTTTCGCTCGGAAGCGCAAGCGTTTCGTCCATCGAGTTTGTGTGTAATGATTGCGTTCCGCCGAGAACCGCGGCGAGCGCTTGAAATGCTGTTCTTACGATATTGTTTTCCGGCTGTTGCGCCGTGAGAGTGCATCCCGCCGTTTGCGTATGAAAACGTAACCACCACGAACGCGGATTTTTAGCTTTGTAAACTTCTTTTAATCTACGCGCGTAAATTCGGCGGGCGGCGCGAAACTTCGCGATTTCTTCGAAGAAATCGAGATGTGAATTGAAGAAAAACGAAATGCGCGGCGCAAAACTGTCGATGTCCATTCCGCGTTCAAGACAACTCTCGATGTACGCGAAACCGTCGGCAAGCGTGTAAGCAAGTTCCTGAACCGCGGTGGAACCTGCTTCGCGAATGTGATAGCCGCTGACAGAAATCGGATTCCATTTCGGAACTTCGTTCGTTGTAAACTCAATCATGTCGGTAATTATTCGCATCGAAGGTGTCGGCGGGAAAATAAATTCCTTTTGCGCAATGTATTCTTTGAGAATATCGTTTTGCAACGTTCCGCGAAGTTTGTCGAAACTAACGCCTTGCTTTTTCGCAACCGCGAGATAGAAAGCGAAAATCATCGCCGCGGGAGAGTTGATAGTCATCGATGTCGAAACTTTATCGAGCGGAATGCCGTCGAAGAGAATTTCCATATCTTCCAAAGATGAAATAGCAACGCCGCACACACCGACTTCGCCTTTGCTCATTGCGGCGTCGGCGTCCCAGCCCATTAACGTCGGTAAATCGAAAGCGACGGAGAGCCCGGTTTGTCCTTTTTCTAGCAAAAATTTGAAACGCTCGTTCGTGTCCTCTGGCGTTCCGAAGCCCGCGAACTGACGCATCGTCCAAATTTTTCCGCGGTAGCCGGTGGCGTGAATACCGCGCGTGAACGGATATTGTCCCGGGAAACCGAGTTCGTCCATATAGTTTTTATCCGCAATATCTTCGGGAGTGTA
>CAYZMW010000177.1:0-3143 GCA_964479645.1 uncultured Melioribacter sp.
TCCCGAAACAGAGGAACTTTTTTCTGTAGGGCTTTCGCAGAACGAGAATTTTTTCCCGCCAGTAAGAATTCTGTATCGCTTCGACGCCAACACGACCGCAAACAGCGATTGGGATATAATTGAGCACGCTGTCGGCGATGATTTCGGCGAAATGCTTGCTTGGGCGAAATCTCTTTTCCCTCGCGAAATTGCACAGAATTATACTTTCGCGGAATATTGCGAAGGGCTTGATGATGAGGAAATTCTTCGTGGAGCATACGATTATTTTTCCGGAGAGTTCGACGAAAAACTCGCCGGTTTGTCCGGGCATACTGTTGCGGAATGGGAAGAAGAGTTTTTCGTAGAAGACGTCCAGATAGAACTTTAATCTTTTTTTTTGTTTGGGAAAGGGAGCAGACGCTCCCTTTTTTTAATATTAAGGAGGAAAAAATGAAATTATGCGTAAACTGCGGGCTTCCGGTGGAGGACCCGCAGAACGACTTATGCAATGCGTGCGGCGAAGCCGCTTTAAGCGCTTGGAACGATTTTCTTCTTTCCGAGCGCGAGCGGTTGGCGAAGGAAATTCGCGACCGCCGCCGCGAACTCGGGATGACGCAAGAGGAACTTGCGAAAAAAACCGACCTCAAACAATCCTCCATAGCGAGGATTGAGTCGGCGCGGTTCTACCCGAGTTCGAAAATTTTGCACAAAATCGCGAACGCGCTTGACGCGCGACTCGCGATTGTTCCGGAAACTACAACAGAAATTACAACAAAAAAACCGTAAGTTGTTTTGTCGTAATAGTTATTTTCTTTCTACGGATCAGAAGGTTGGGGGTTCGAATCCTCCCGGGCGTACAAAAGAAAAAGCCTTGAAACGTAATGTTTTCAAGGCTTTTTTATTTATTCGAAAATCAAATTCTCTTTTCTAAAAGAAATATGAAATATCCCCCGCACCTTCGCGAATTATTTCGGGTTCGTCGCCGCTTAAATCCACAATCGTCGAAGGACTTCCGTCAAGCGTTCCCATTGCCAGCATCAAATCCACGGAATGATTAAACACGTGACGAATTTCGTCGGGATTGTGATATGTTTCACCGAGACGATTCGTAACGCTTGTGCTTAAAATCGGGCGACCGAGTTCTTTGGCAAGTTCAATCGCTATCGGATTATCGGGAATGCGAATTCCGACGGTTCTGCGTTTCGTCCAAAGTTTTTTCGGGACTTCGCGCGATGCGGGTAAAACGAACGTGTAAGGACCGGGCAAGAGACGTTTCATTTTCTTATAAGCGTAATCGGAGACTTTCGCGTATTTGGAAATATCTTTCAAGTCGGGACAAACGAAACTGTAAAGTTTTGACGTCGGTTCGTTTTTGATTGCGTAAATTCTTTCGAGCGCGTTTTTGTTGAAAATGTCGCAACCGAAACCGTAAAGCGTATCGGTCGGATAAATAATTACGCCGCCTTCACGCAAAACTTCAACCGCTTTATTGATGTATCTTTTTTGCGGGTTATCGGGGTGCAGCTCGTAATATTCCATGATTTTCTCCGAATTGTTTATGTTAATATTTTTAACTTTGCAAAAGAATTAATATTACAATAAAACGAATTTTCAATGAAATTCAAGTTTAAAATTCCGCGTCAGGTTTTTATTCTCGGAATGATTAGTTTCTTTACCGATTTTGCCAGCGAAATGCTTTATCCCGTCGCGCCTATTTTTCTTACCGCGGCTCTCGGCGCTTCGATGGCGACGGTGGGCTTAATCGAAGGGATTGCCGAAATAATCGCGAATCTTCTGAAAGGTTACTTCGGCGCGCTCTCCGACAAAGTTCAAAAACGCGCGCTGTTTGTAAAACTCGGTTACACGCTTTCGGCATTGGTAAAACCTCTTCCCGGATTTTTCCCGAACGTTACCGCGGTGGCTTCCGCACGCGCATTGGACAGAATAGGCAAAGGCATTAGAACTTCTCCGCGCGACGCTTTGCTTGCCGCCGAAGCCGACGCAAACAACAAAGGCGCAATTTTCGGCTTCCACAGAAGCATGGATACTTTCGGCGCGGTTGCGGGCCCGCTCGTCGCACTTCTGATTCTTTTTATTTCCGGTAATAATTACAGAACCGTTTTCTATTTCTCCGTTTTGCCTTCGCTCGGCGCTATTTATTTCGCATTTAAGACGAAAGAAAAAATTACGAATAAAAGAAAACGTGAAAAATACGCATTCGTCGAGGCTTGGAATGCCGCGCCGTTCGAATTAAAGCGCCTTCTTTTGCTTACGGGAATTTTTTCTCTTGCAAACAGTAGCGACGTTTTCTTGATTTTACGTTTGAAAGAAATTTCACACTCCGACGCATATGCAATCGGCGGTTACGTTTACTTCAATGCTGTTTACGCTTTTCTTTCATTCCCCGCGGGTTCGCTTGCCGATAAAATCGGGAAACGTGCGGTTTATTCCGCCGGACTTCTGATTTTTGCGACGGTTTATTTTATGTTCGCATCGTCGAATAATCTCGCATTGATTCTCGCCGCTTTTACGTTATACGGCTTTTATTCCGCCGCAACGGAAGGAGTTCTGAAAGCGTGGATTTCCGATTTAACCGACGATAAATTTCGCGCGACGGTTATCGGAGCGTTCAACACGATTAACGGGTTCGGAATCATGCTCGGTTCCGTGCTAACCGGAATTTTATGGGACGCATACGGCGCACAAGTGCCGTTTTACATAAGCTCAGGAATTGCGCTAATTATCGCTCCCGCGATTTTTATATCGGTTCGAAAGAAAAATTTCACGAAGGAATAGAAAAGAAAATTTCACTACTTGCAATAAAATAAATAAAAACGCCGATCGAACCGACAACTCAGTCCAACCGGCGCTCCATTTGAAAATTGAAAAATTACTTACTTCATCAAAATCATTTTCTTCGTTGCAACGAATTCACCCGCGCGCAAAGTGTAGAAATATATTCCGCTCGGCAAATCCCTCGCGTCGAATTGCACCGTGTAATTGCCCGCCGCTTGCGCTTTGTTTACAAGCGTTGCGACTTTTTGTCCGAGTGCGTTGTAAACTGCCAATGTTACATTAACGACAGATTGCTTTGTCGCTTCGCTCCTCGCAATGACACTTGGAATTGAATACGAAATCGTCGTTGTCGGATTGAACGGGTTCGG
>CAYZMW010000178.1:0-33653 GCA_964479645.1 uncultured Melioribacter sp.
GAGTATTATATTGCATTTCACGGCTTTAGCGATCCTGATCAATACAGATTGGTTGTAGATGACATTTTGTTAATGGGTAACGGTGAATTGGTCGGCGGTGGCGGTGATAGCTCCGTTGTATTCTCCGACGATTTCGAAAACGGAACGGGCAATTGGCAGTTACTTGGTGGCTTTGGTTTAACAGAAGACGAATTTGTTTCACCTACACATTCATTGACCGAAAGTCCTAATGGTAACTATGCCGATAACGCCGTTTATTTGGCAACAATGAACGAAGGTGTTGATTTAAGTGAAGTATTCGACGCTCAAGTTGAATTTATGACCAAATACGAAATCGAACAAGGTTTCGATTACATGTATTTGGATATTACTTATGACGGTGCGAAGTCGTGGTACACGCTTACTTCGTTCGACGGAGTGGTTAACGATTGGACGCAAGTGATTGTTCCGCTCGGCGGATTTGTGGGACATACGGGCGTTAAGTTAAGATTCCGTTTTGTCAGTGATGCCGGATATAACATGGACGGAATGTACATTGACGACTTCAAGATTCGCGTATCGAACGAAGATACAACTCCTCCGCTTGTTGTCGCGGACTTTCCTGAAGATTATGAAGGCACGATCGGTGACTTCCACTTGGAAGCACAGATTACGGATATTTCAGGTGTTGCCTCCGCTAATATTCTTTATGCGATAATGGATGACACCACACAAATTTATTCGTTACCCGCTGACTCGACCATAGGTGATACATATTATTTCCATATTCCCGCACAAGACCCTGGAACAATGGTCGCATATGGACTTTCGGTTGTTGATAATGTTGGCAATGCTGATACAGTTGATAATAATAACGAACCGTATTTTTACATCGCCGGTAATTATCTGAATTTTGACGATAACGAAGTGACATACGTATTGAATGTTACGACGGATGTTGCCGTTGCAAAACGTATGAGTATTCCTGAAAATACGGAAACACACCTTGTTACGGCGCTTATTAGAAATTACACCGATGCGGGAAGACCGAACGGTAGCATGATGGTTCACGTTTGGGCTGATAATAACGGAGTTCCCGGTGAGGATTTAATAACTCCGATACCCGCGGAACCTGCGGCTAATCTTGAGAATCCTTATGAAATGACCGTTGTTGATCTGAGAGAATATCAGGATATTCTCTGGATGCAAGGTGATTTCTGGATCGGATATTCAGTACCGGGTGACGAAGTATGGCTTACGCTTGGTCGTGCACTTGAAGATACGCGTTCGTACGTTTATGACCCGACAACAGGACAATGGACGATGTCTGACCGCGAGTTCCAATTCAGAGCCGTGACGGACGATTTCTATCCTGCAGGCGGTGTTGATGAAATGGGAATTCCGAAGAAATTCGAATTGATGCAAAATTATCCGAACCCGTTTAATCCTACGACGATTATCAAGTATGCTCTTCCGAAAGAAGCGCATGTAACCATTAAGGTTTACAATGCTCTTGGTCAGGAAGTGGCGACTTTGATTAATCAGAATGTAGATGCGGGATATCATGAAATCAACTTTAATGCTTCGAATTTGGCAAGCGGTATGTATATCTATAGAATTCAAGCGGGTAATTATGTAGCCGTTAAGAAAATGATGCTGTTGAAATAAATTATTATTGTAACGGCAAAACATTATTGAAAGGCGCGATTTATTCGCGCCTTTTTTTATGTGATTAAATTAATTTTTTGTATTATATTTAATAGCACATTTTATCGTTATTTGATAAATCCTCATTAATCGAAATTTTCATTATATGATAAAGATTATTCCCTCATACCTCATATTGTTTTTGACATTTCTTGTTGTCTCAAATTATCCTCAACAGAAACTTTTTAGGAGTATTCCTATTCAAAAGAGGATGACAAGCACTTCCGTGAGTGCATTGGCACAAGACCAAAACGGGCTTCTCTTAATCGGAAGCGGAAGCGGTTTATTTTACTATGACGGTGAGAATATCGAGCGGGACGATTTTGTTGATTTAAAAGAGGCTTTGATTTTAACGATATACGTAGATAATAATAATACGATTTACGTCGGTACTTCCGACGGCTTTTTTGTTTTACCCGTCGAAGGGAAGCCGATAAAGTTTGATTCATTAAACGGTGTGTCATTTTCCGTCTTTTCCTTTACGGAATTGCCGAATGAAATTATTCTCGGGACGTCGATAGGGTTTCTTTCCTATGAAAACGGCAAGCTGATTCACAAAAGGGAATTGGCTTTTTTTAATGATAAACGCCCGTATCAATATGTCAAGTTTAACGGTAGAGAGTATGTTCTTTCTCGGGAAGGATTTTACGTTAAAATTAAAAAGGAAAATAAATGGAAACGCCTTGTAAATTCAATGGCGTTTTTCTTTAGTAAAAATAATAGCGGGGAGGCTATTCTGGCGGCAAAAGACGGAATTTATTCCGTTAATAAAGATTCGACAATTCTTATTTTCGATGAAATATATTCGTATGATAGAATTCATCCCGTCGCTCACTTAAAATCTACGGATGAGTTTTTGATTAATGTCGATAATGATATAGTTTTCTTTAAAAACGGAAAAATAACACGTAAAGTTTTTATTACCGAGTTTTTACCCGATGGGCCAATTTTCGTTGATAAGGATGAAATTTTGTGGGTTAGTAGTTATACCGAAGGTGGCTTGTTAAAATATTACGATTTGAATATTCAGTTTTTTGAAAGACATTACGGTGTTAAATCGAATCCTTTCGGTTTTTGTCAACGAAAAAACGGCGAGATATTGGTCGGGACGGACGGTGAAGGTATTCTGAAGTATAACGGATACGGGTTCGAAACATTTGACGAAACGTTTCCCTACAAATTCGTTACCGCCATCTATGAAGATTCTTTCGGTAAATTGTGGGTGTTAAGCCCCGACGGCTTAATTTATTACGATAAAAAAGGTCGAAAACATAAAGTACAAAAAAAGAACAATTCGCCGTGGAATTTTCTTGGGGATGCTTACGAAGCGGAGGACGGTTCCGTTTGGTTTACTTCATATGAGAAATTGTATAGATACAAAAACGGAAAAATCGATTCGATTTACAATCCGCAATTAAAAAATACGTATTTTTACGAAATTCTTGGTGCGGAAAACGGTGAAATGTGGGTTATCGGAGATAAAGGCTTACGTAAATTCGATAGTAGCGGATTTATTAATTTTAAGTTTCAAGATAAGCTTTCCTCCAACCAGTTTTACGCGATAGAGAAAACTCATGACGGAAAACTAATTCTTGGTAGCGCTTTTCACGGACTGTTTATTTTCGATCCGCACGCGCGTGACACGAACGCGGCGTTGGTCAATATTTCGGAAAAAGAAGGTTTAATTAACAATACCGTTTACGAAGTTTTGGTTGACGACAAAGAGAATTTGTGGATAATGACGGCGTACGGTTTATCGATTATCGATTATAATGTTTTCCTCAACGAGAATAAGTTGAAATTCGTGAATTTCGGACAGGGCGATCCCGCGATAGGCGACGAATATAATCAAGCGTCTTCGTTGCTTGATAACGAAGGACGCATTTGGCTTGGCGGAACACGAGGAATATTGCGAATCGATAATCCTCATAGTTTTCTTGCGCACAAATATTTATTGCGACCGTATGTGAAAGAAATTCACATTATATTAAACGGAGAGGATAATAAAGTGTTTCGTAAAAGCCGCTTGGGTTTGCCCGTTCGGTCGTTTAAACTTAAACATTTTGAAAATAATGTCTTTTTGAAATTCGGAACAATAAGTTTTACGAATAGGAATTTTTTGGAATACCGATATGACATTTTCGGTAAACGTTATAATCAAAAGTTCGCATGGAAAAGAAACGCGGAGATTTTCCTTGTTAACCTTGCTTCGGATCAATACAAAATAAATCTTGAGGTTCGCGACCAGTATTCCGACAGACAAAAAGCGCCGCAAATTTTATCTTTCGACATTTCGCTTCCGTTTTGGAAAACACCTCAATTTTTCTTTTTAATTGTAATGACTATCGGCGTTGTTGTAATTCTGATTGTCGTTTACAGAGAGAAATCCTTAAGGAAAAGAAACGAAGAACTGTCAATGTTAGTGAAGGAAAAGGAAGAAATTGCAAACGAATTGCGGAAAACAAGCACTGAATATCAGGAATTGTTCGACAATGCATTTTCTCCGATGCTGATTTTGAATATTGACGAGTTGATAGTTATTGATGCAAATATCGCCGCTTGCAAGCTTTTTCAGTATTCCTTGCAGGAATTTAGAAAAGTGAATTTCGAGGAATTATTTAATATTTCGCGCAATGAATTTTTAGAACATCTTAAACAGTTTAAAAAAACAAAGACATCTTATTATAATTTCCTTGCTTTGATGAAAACCAATGCGGGAAAAATTCTTGAAGTGGAAGTAAATGCCAAAGTTATTGAATATAAAAATCAAAATGCGGCTATTTTGGTAATTCGTGATATTACGAGCGAAAAAGAAGCCGAAAAGAATTTGCGTGAATCGCTTGAACATTTGGAAAAAAGCAAGGAGTTGCGGCACAACTTTTTGGCGCAAATGTCTCATGAGATTAGAACACCGCTTACTTCGATCGTTAATTTTACGGCGCTTTTGAAGGAGTCGATAGAGCAAACGCTTTCGCCCGAGGCGGAAATGGCAATCGGTAGCATTATTCGTTCCAGTCACAGAATTTTCAGAACCGTCGAACTTATGTTGAATAAGTCCGATTTGGAAGCGGGTAGTTACATAAAGTCGGTGGAAAAATTTGATTTGATAGAGTTGCTGCAAAGTGTGCTTTCGGAATACGAACAACTTGCCGAAATGAAAGGCGACCAATTGAAGTTCGAGCATGACGAAGACGAAATTATGATGATTGCCGACAGATATTCCGTTTTGCAGATTTTTACCAATCTTGTCGATAATGCCGTAAAATATACGAAAAACGGTACGGTTACCGTGAAAGTTAAAAAAGAGAACGGTAAAATTATCGTCGAAGTGATAGATACCGGAATAGGAATTCAAAAGGAATTTTTGCCGTTTTTATTCGACGCTTTTACACAGGAAGATGTCGGATACACCCGTAAGTTCGACGGAAACGGATTGGGGCTTTCCGTTGTGAAATCGTTTTGCGATTTAAACAATTGCGAAATAGAAGTTGAAAGCGAAAAAGGGAAAGGCTCCGTTTTCAGAGTGATTTTTACAACGTAAAATTTATCGTTCCCCGCTTTTTGTCATTTTAATAATAAGTAACTTCCAGTCAGAATTATAATTGTCGCAATCGCTTTTCTTGGAATGTTCTTTTCGTTTAATAATTTCCCGCTTGCGAGAACCGCCAAGAAAACGGAAAATCTTTTTACGGTAAGAGCAAGCGCAACCGCTCCGTATTGTAACGATTTTACGTATAAAAATCTGTACGCGATTGTAAAAACCGAAATGGCGATTATCAGATAAATGATTTTCGTCGAGAATTTAATTTCGGTTTTACCTTGTTTTGCGAAGTATGCGAAAATAATTGCGAAGATAGGCGGAGCGAAAATTTGTTGCCAAATAATAAAATCGCGCGGACGAATTTTGTAAACGCCGATTAACGTTTTATCGATAACCGACGAGAAAGTGAAAAGAATTAATGCGAACACGATATATTTGCTTTCGGAAGCGGTGAGCAGTTTCTTTATCGGCATCAGAAGTTTTTTCTCTTTTACTTCGAGCAAATAAATTCCGCCGAGCATAAATGACATTCCCGCTATTTCGATTGCGCTTAATTTTTCGCCGAGGAAGAAAAACGCGGCAAGAGCGACCAAAGCCGGCGTAAAAGCAAGTACCGGAAGGACTGAACTCAATTCGAAATTGCGAATTGAAATCATTACGCACAGAAAAGCGAAAGCGCCGAGAAGAGTTTTCCCTAAGAAAATAAAGGCTTCGGTCGCGCCGAGAAGCGGCAAGCCGTAAATTGTTACGTATGCGCCGATTAGCAAAGCGTTTGCGACTGAAACAAAAAAGGAAAACGAAACCGCATCAATATGTTTCAATACGCTTTTTTGCGATAGCGCCGCGGCGGCGGAAAAAATCGCCGAAAGCAAAGCGTATAAAAACCACTGCGGCATTCGTTACTCCGTCTTGATTGTAGGTTTACCAATTAAACGAAATCTTAAGATAAAAATTTCTTCCCGGCTCCGCTACGGAAATTCCGCGATAAGTGGAAAGATGATTTCTGTACTTTCTGTCGAAAATATTTTCCACGCCCGCGTAAATTCGTAGTTTCGTTGATTTCAGATTAACCGAACGCGACTGTAAGCGCAAAGCGTAAACGGCGTAACCCGGCGTTCTTTTTTCATCGGGAGCGGTGTCGTTTTGGTCGGCGTAAAACGTTCCGCAAAGCGTAAAATTTAATAAATCCGTTATAGGCGCGTTAATCGTAAGCGTGCCGTTTAACGGAGGAATTTGCGGGAGCGGAACGTCGTTTTCGGTATCGCGCGCGTTAACGTACGAAAGCGTGCCGCCGAAAAGAGATTTGCATAATTTAATTTGAAAAGATAAATCGAAACCGTAGTAACGCGCTTTCCCGACGTTGTTTTTCACGTAAAGACTTTCCGGGTTTACCGCTTCGTCTATTACCAAATCGTTGAAATTATTAAGGAAAACATCCGCCTTAACCGAAAATTTGTCGCCGAAATAGCGTGTGCCGAAGTCGAAAGAAATACTTTTTTCGGGCTTTAAAGCGGGATTGCCGAGGTAAATTATTCCGCCGAGATTAATGTATTGATAGCGCTCTTCGAGGGAAGGCGAGCGGAATGTTTTTGCAAATGAAAAAGTGAAATCGAGTTTCGGCGCGGCTTTGTAAATGAGATTCAGATTTCCGCTCCACGATTCGTTGTTTTCTTCTTGCGCGGGAAATGAAGCCGCTGGGTTAGGTGCGTGTATGATTTCACCGTTTACAACCTTATAAATCGGGTTAATTGTTTCGTCGTTCTCAATGCGAATGAAATCATATCTACCGCCGAGTGTCATCTTAAATTCGGGCGCAAGCGGAATATCGTCGTTTACGAAAAATCCGAGCGAAGCGAATTTTGAGTTCGGTACGGGTTTATCGTAAATTTTTGCGTTTGCCGCGTCATTGCGCGTTTCACGAATTCCGTTGTATGTTCGTTGCCAAGCGTCAATGCCGGCAATAACGAAATTCGAGCCTAAAATCGCTTCGCTTTGTAGCGTAACCCCGTTTGTTCTGTGGTCGGAGCTTGGTTTTACGCTTTTGCCCGGCGCGGGAATAATTTCCACGACGCGTCTAATCCATTGATTGTAATATCGAATTGTAAGAAGGTTAATCGTAGCAAACGGTTTTCGGTAAAGTAGTTCGGCATTAAATAATTGTCTGCTTGCTTCGGGATAAGTGGCTCTTGCGGTCGGAGGGAACGCCGCGCCGCCCGGTATTCCGACGTCTTCCGCTTTATATTTTTGAAATTCGGTTCTTATTTCCAATTTGTTCGAAAGCAAATAACCGAAATTTCCCGCATAGGAGTAATTCTTAAAACTGCTGTTTTCCAAATAACCGTCGGGAATTTTCGTGTCGCTTGCTTTAGCCGAACCGAGCGAAATTTTCGTTTTCCAGCGTGCGCCGCCCGCAAAAAGATTTAACCCGTTCGAATAACCTTTGTTGACGGTTTCGTAGCCCGAAGAGAATTGTCCCGAAAAATAATTATTCTCCGAGTAATGCGCTTGCTTGGTGACAATATTAACCACGCCTCCCGTTGCGCCGCTTCCGTAAAGCGTTGAAAGCCCGCCTTTAATCACTTCCGCTTTTTCCACGTCGTTCAAATCGAATAGCGAAAGCCCGCCTGCTATGTTTGTGGAAGTTTCAATTCTTGCGCCGTCAACTATATAAACAAGATTTTGCTTGGAAAGCCCGCGGACGTTAATCATTGTTCCCCACGCGCCGTCGCGTGCAACCGCAACGCCCGCTTTTGTGTCAAGAGCGTCGGCAATTGAATTTGGCAAAGAAATCTGTAAGTCTCTTTCGCCGATGCTTTCCACCGGAAGCGCGAAATTCTTTTCCGTTTCGGGCGTTCTTGTTCCTACTACAACGGCTTCGCCAAGTTTAACCGGCGTGCGCGTCAATGTGATTTTGATTTCCGCGCGTTTTTGGTCTATTGTCGCTTTCACTTCTTTTACTGCAAATGCAACGTGCGAAATTATCAAACGATATTTCCCGTACGGAATTCTTTTTATGATGAATTTTCCGCTTCCGTTTGTAATTGCGGTTAAGTTTAATTCCTTGACTTGCACCGTTGCGTATGAAACCGCCTCTCCGTTTTTATCGGTCACCGTTCCAACCAACGTTGCGGATTGTGCGAAAATTTCCATTGCTAAAAAAAGAGAAATAAAAATTTTCTTTAACATTGTCGCTCCTTTCGTACGCATTTGTTTGACGATGTCAATTTAATTCAGTTTCGTTTTTTTCGTTAGGAGAATAAGGCAAACGCAAAAGACAGCACGTGCCCGGGTTTTCCTCATTACCGAGATGCGAAGGACTTTCGAGTAAAATTTCGCCGTTGTGTTGATTGATAATTTCCTTGACGAGCGCAAGTCCCAAACCGCTTCCTTCGGTTTTCCCTTTATCCCGTTTCAATCTGTAAAACGGCGTAAATACTTTTTCAAGTTCTTCTTTCGGAATGCCTTTTCCCGTATCGCAAATTCTAATTTCGAGATAATTTTGCTTGAAAATTGTCAACGCTTCTATTTTCCCGCCGTTCGGCGTGTATTTTATTGCGTTTCCGAAAATATTCGACAATGCAAGCGACATCACGCGCGCGTCCCCTTTGATTTTTCTTGGTTTTCCTTTAGGCGGAACAAGTTTTATTGAAATATTTTTTGCCGTCGCTTGCGCCGAAACTTTTTCCTTCTCTTTTTCAAGAAGTTCCAACGCGTCGATTTCCTCAAGTTCGCTTTCTTCGAGCAAATGAATTCGCGAAATTCTCAAAATGTCGTTAATCATCTCAATCGCTTCATTATTGCGGAGTTTTATCCGTTCGATTTTTTCCTTTATTTTTTCGGGAACTTCGCCGAGATAGCCGCCGGAAATCAAATCCGCAAGCGATTGACTTGCCGCAATCGGTGATTTGATTTCGTGCATGACGCCCATAATGTATTTTTGTTTCCGTTCGTTCGATGTTCTCAATTCGTTAAGCGCTTTCAACAGATGCTCTTCTTGAAGATACAACTGTCGCGCAATTTTGTTTGCGATAAATACGCTGAAAAAAAGCGTAACGTAAAACGTCGCCAATGTGATGGTAACGTAAGGAAGGTGATTGTAGAGTTCCGCATTGAAAAGTCCGTAAAGACAGTAATGGCGTAGCGAACCGCCGTATTCGGCAAGAGCGATAGCGGTTACCGAAAGCGAAACCAATACCGCCGAGAAATAAACTATGCAACTTGGCAGTACAAGACTTCCGATTATCATGTGAAAAATGTAAAAGGGAAGGAATGGACTTTCAATTCCGCCCGTAAAATAAACCGTGAGCGTAAGAATAATCAAATCTATTGTCATTTGTAAAATGGAAAGATGAACGGGATTGAATTCGGCGGCATCGGATTTTATGCCGTTGCGAAATTTGTGTATAGCGACGTTGTAAACAAGCAGAAACGCGGCGATAATAAAAATAGCCACGCTTTGAGTTTGCGATAATTTCAAAGAAAAGATTTTGTCCGCGGTAATTCCGAAAAGAGTCAGAGCAATCACCGCAAGATAGCGCAAGCGTATGAAAAATAAATTCCTTTTACGAATTGAAGCCCAAAATTCGTCGAAGTGTTTGCACCAATCGGGAATTATCTTAAACATTTTCAATTTCCTTTTTAAGCAAAGCGTCGCCCTGTATTTTCGAGCGACGCTTTTATGATAGGAGTCCGACACATGTTACACTTAATTTTTTCCGATGAATTTCCCGCGCGCGACATAATGCGTGTGCAAAAGTTTATGTGATTTTTCGCTCAACGGTCCGTCGGTTAGAAACTCCTTGTATATTTTTACGATTTTCGGATTTTCATGGGACTTGCGGACGTTCAGTCGCTTTTCTTCCGCGTAAATCGCTTCGGCGCGTTTTTTGCGGATTTCTTCGTTCGTCGGTATCGGTTGCCCGCCGCCGCCCAAGCAACCGCCCGGACACGCCATAAATTCAATGAAATGACATTCGGAAAATTTCCCGCCCGCTTTTATGTTTTCCATTATCTTCCGCGCGTTCGCCGTACCGTGCGCCACCGCCACTTTAAGCGTTGCGCCTTCAAGCCAATCGAAATCGGGGATCAATTTGGCGATAAGTTCGGGCGGTTTTCCCGTTTTCGGAATGGGAATTTCGGCGTAACGAATTCCTTCGAAACCGCGCACGGGCGTAATATCCGCATTTGCGAAAATATCTTCTATCTTTTCGTCGGTAACAAGTTCAAGAACCGTGCGCAACGCCGCTTCCATTACGCCGCCCGTTGCGCCGAATATCAATCCCGCGCCGGAAGCGTCGCCGAACGGATCGTCGAAATCCGATTTGGGCATTTCGGGTAAATGAATTCCCGCTTCCCTAATCATTTGAGCAAGTTCGCGCGTCGTTAAACCGTAGTCAACATCTTGATAACCCGAATCTTTCATTTCGGGACGATTGCATTCGAATTTCTTTGCGGAGCAGGGCATTACCGCAACCGTAACGATATCTTTCGCGTCGATGCCCGCAAGTTGCGCGTAAAATGTTTTAATTACCGAACCGAACATTTGTTGCGGCGATTTCGCCGAACTCAAATTCGGAATGAATTCGGGATAAAAATGTTCGAGAAATTTCACCCAACCCGGACAACACGACGTAAATTGCGGCAGCGAAATTTCATCCTCTTTCAAGGCGAGTTTTTTGTAAAGCCTTGTTAAAAGTTCCGTTCCTTCTTCAATAATCGTCAAATCGGCGGCGAAATTCGTATCGAAAATTTTATCGAAACCGATTCTGCGAAGCGCCGTGTTCAGTTCGCCTGTCAGCGAATTTCCGGGCGGCAAACCGAATTCTTCGCCGATTGCCGCGCGAGGAGAGGGCGCGGTTTGAATAACCACGTGTTTCGTCGGGTCGTCAATCGCTTCCCAAATCTTATCGCGCGGGTCGTTCGCGTGAAGCGCGCCCGTCGGACAGCGATTGATACATTGTCCGCAATAAATACAGACGACTTCGTTCAACGGCGCGTCGGTAAACGTCCCGATTTTAGTTTTGTCGCCGCGATACAACGCTTCGAGAACTCCCACTTCCTGCAAGTCGATACAAGTTCTGACGCAGCGCAAACAATTTATGCATTTGTTCATATCGCGCACAATTGCGTCGGTTGAGCCGTCAACATCGTATTTCGGTTCGGCGACGTGCCCGAAAGGATAATCTTCCACGCCGTATTCTTTGGCGAGACTTTGAAGTTCGCAGTTGTTGTTTCTTACGCACGAATAACATTCGCCGTAATGTTCGCTGATGAGCAAGTTCAAAATATTCTTTCGGGCGCGCCGAACCTTGGGAGTCGTGGTTCTTATTTTAACGGGCGAAGTAATCGGGAATGCGCAAGCCGTTTGTAATGTTTTCATTCCTTCCACTTCCACAACGCAAACGCGGCAAACTCCGGCAAGGCACAAATCGTCGTGATGACAAAGCGTCGGCACGTGTATGCCCGCTTGTTTGCACGCTTCGAGAATTGTTGTTCCGAGCGGAACTTTTAATTTCCTGTCGTTTATTTCAATGCTAACCGAACCTCCGATGTATTCGGGATTTTCCGGTTGTGAAATTTTATGCGGTTTTTGACTTTCCGGCGATCTTCTTGTTTCCGTTACCATTTTAAACCTCCGCCGCGCTCTTTTGATTAAATATTTCTTCGCCGAAGTTTTTCAAAATCGAAACGAACGGGTTCGGACTTGATTGTCCCAAGCCGCATTTCGACGCGAGTTTCATTGTTTCGGCGAGTTCGAATAGTTTGCTCAATTCTTTTTCGCTCAATTTATTCTCTTTTATTTTTCGAACCGCTTCGAGCAACTTTACGTTTCCGATTCTACACGGTGTACATTGTCCGCACGATTCTTCGGTGAAAAACTCCATGAAATTTTCAAGCACGTCGAGCATTTTTCTTTCGCTCCCGAAGAAGATTACCGAACCGCCCGTCGCGAGGTCTTCGAAAGCGAGTTTTCTCCCGAATTCATTTGCGGGAACACACACGCCGGAAGCGCCGCCTATTTGCGCGGCTTTCGGGTTTTTCGCTTGCACGAGATTTGCAATTTCTTTTATGCTTACGCCCCATTCCACTTCGTAAACGCCGGGCTTTTCGCAATCTCCCGAAACAGAAATCAGTTTCGTCCCTTTTGTCTTTTCTGTTCCGTATTTCGCATAGTTTTCTCCGCCCGTTAAAATAATGCGCGGAACTGTCGCAAGCGTCTCCACGTTATTCACCGCGGTAGGTTTGCCGAAGAACCCTTTGCTAACGGGGAAGGGCGGTCTGTTTCGCGCTTCTCCGCGTCGTCCTTCAAGCGATTCTATTAACGCCGTTTCTTCGCCGCAAACGTAAGCGCCCGCCCCGAGGAAAATGTGGATGTCAAAATCGATATTTTTTCCGAGTATGTTTTTGCCGAGCAGATTTTCTTTTCGCATTTTTTCCAAATGAGCGTGCAAATGTTCGAGCAAGTAAAAATATTCTCCGCGCAAATAAAGAATTCCCGTTTTCGCGCCGATTACGTATCCGCCTATTACCATTCCTTCGAGCACAAGAGCGGCGTATTCGTTTAGTAAAACTTTATCCTTGAACGTTCCCGGTTCGCCTTCGTCGGCGTTGCAAATAAGAAATTTTTCGTCGCTTTTTGCCGCGGCGGTCAGCATCCATTTCGTTGCGATAGGAAAACCCGCGCCGCCTCTGCCGCGCAAACCGGATTTTTTTAATTCGTTCAATATTTCGTGGCGGGGAAGTTCCAACGCTTTTTTCAATCCTTCTCCCGCTTTGTATTCCGTTAAAAGTATAATTCCTTTTCTGTTGCTCATTGTAATTTCTCCGACAAATCTTTAAGAATTTCTTTTGTGTCTTCTTCCGTCAATTTTGTGAAAATTTTGTCATTAATCGTAAGCGCGGGACCTACGTCGCATAATCCGAAACAGTTTATTTCTTCGAAATAAATTTTTCCGTCCGACGTAATTTCGCCCGCTTTGAGTCCGAGCGTTTCTTCGATTACTCTTTTTATTTTTTCTCTTCCGGCCATATCGCAAGCGATGCTTTTGCATAGCCGGAGCTTTACCGCGCCTTTCGGCTTGTCGTTTAAGAAATGATAAAAACTTACGACGCTGAAAACTTCCACGGGGTGAATAGAAAGTAAATCCGCAATTATTTGTTGTTTTTCCGAGGAAATAAATCCGTCTTTTTCTTGAACCGCCTGCAAAATCGGCAAAAGATTTTTTCGTTCCGCACCGTATTTTTCGACGATTTCCCTTACTTCGTCGTAGCCCGTTAAGCTTTCCGTTGCAATCATTGTTTTTCTCCTTTCGCGATTAGTTCGTCTATTACCGCGAGCAAACGTTGCGGCGAAATGGGCTTTTCGAGAAATTTATCCACGGGCGCCATTTCTCCCGCATCGAATTCGAATCCCACGGTTTTAGAAACGGACGTGAGCATTACAATCGGTTTTGTGAATTTTTTCGCGCGTAAATTTTGCGCAAGGAAAAAACCGTCGTCCGGCTCCTCCATCATTACGTCGAGAATAACCAAGTCGGGAGAATGTTCCGCAATGATTTTTTCGCCCTCCGCCGCGTTCTTTGCGGCGACAACCTCATAATTTTTAGCCGTGAGAATTGCCGAAAGCGCTTCCACGATATCGGGGTCGTCGTCGATTATTGCTATTAATGACATTGCCTTACCTTTAATTAATTATTATAAGATTTACATATCTTATTTTAATAAATTTTTCCTCTACTCAAATAAAATCAACCGAAATTAAATTGTCAAGAAATTTTTAATAAAAAGATTTATATATCTTTTTATTAAAAATTAAAATTAATTCGGAAAGTATGTTTTATGCCGTTCGCTTTTGCGAATGCTGCGGTAGGCGGGAGAAACAATCTATCGGTTTGTTGGCGAAATATTAATTATGCAACTTGGGGGAAATTCGAATGTGAGTAATTCTGTGAACGTTTGAGTATGTGTACTTCTTTTAATGTGAAAATTATATCTTTAGTTAAATATTGAAATTTTTCTTCCGCATTTTCTTTTTTTAACAATTGGCTCTGCTGTTGTGTGGTGTTTTGCCCAAAATATTCTCACCTAATCACTATTTTATTTTTGTGTGCAAACCTCCTCCTTGTGCGCCAGCACTGACGGCACAAGCATAGGTTAGGCCATGCCATTCTTATGCCTGCCCTTATAGATCATTGTGTTATGGTATTTGATGTACTCCTCACTTATTTCATGTCCTGGGACACTGGTGATTTTGCCTATATCTAACGATACTGCTCCATAATCAAGTAATACATGGCAATTAGGACAAACACAAATAACATTTTCCACGATATCAGGACCATAGTGTGGCGCACCTAATGGTTTGATATGGTGCGCTTCCGCATAGAATTCACCATTTCCGAGATTAATTGTATTGTTACATAATTGACAACGATACTCATGAATATACTTTATCCACCGTGATACTTTTGTGTCCCTAATAACGCGGTTTGTCTGTATTTGTAAACGTTGTGGCTTTGCCAAATCAGCAGACTTTGGTTCAGGAGGAAGTATAAGTTTATAAGACACTTCGCGTTCCCGGACAGTATATTGATTTTCTTGTTCAGCCATTTCCCTAATCTGGCGACTTATATTTTGAAGATGTTTTTTCTCACTAATGCGAACATATCCAGGAATGGCAGATATCCCTTTAGGCACGTGAATGTGTTTTGCAATTTTCAAATATTCACATTTCAGGTAATCTTCTTCGGTTTTAAAAACCACATAGCCGTTTGCGTCAAACAAAGCACCTGGAAAGGTTCGCAAGAGATGGTACCATTTCCCATCTTTGCTATATAATGCATGTTTTGCTCCAACCTCCCACAATTGGTTCAGATCTTTTCCCCTAAGTTCTTTGTAATGTGCCATTAGTGTCTCCTAAAGTCTAATTTTGTAAAGTGAAGTATGGCTTAACATATTATAATATGGAAATAATAAAAATTCAATACTTAATGTTAGTTTAAATTACACATTTTTAATATGCCCAACTGTATAAATTGTGATATAACTGTTTATACAAGTAAAAGCAAAATTATTGAAGAATTTTATTACGGTATTTGAGAATGAACGTGTTTTGCAGCGTGTGAGGGCGCGCGGCAATCTGTCGGTTTGTTAGCAAAAGACTATTCGGCGCAGTGGTTCTACAGATTGCTTCGTCCTTGCCGACTTACGTCGGCGCGTCCTCGCAGAGTTATTTTTATTAATTACGAATTATGAATGTTGTCCTGCTGGAGCGGGATTAAAAAAAGGTTGAATGAATGATTGATTGGTTGATTGGATGAACGTCTCACCAAGGCAAGATTTAATTTGGAATTTAGAATTTGTAATTTGGAATTGAAAAACTTGTTATTTTTAATAGAACACGGATAACACGGATTTTTACGGATTTTCATGGATAGAGAATTGATTGAATGATTAAAAATACTTTTGAATTTTGAATTTGTAATTGGGGATTGTTTACTGCTGTCCGCTCGATGCCGAACGCTATTTTTAATTTCGCCTTTTTAATTTCGGATTGAATTTCTCTATTTCAACCTTTAACTTAATTCATTTTGCGCTTAATTCCTCTTTGGAAATTTTGCATATGTGCTAATAATCTTAAATATTATTTTCGGATGGGATTGTATTTTTACTTTTACTCAAAATCGGTTATTTTATATTTATATATAACTTTTTTTATTAAGAATTTATGTAATAAGGATTAATCAATGAACATAGTCGAATTAATAAAGAAAAAGCGTGACGGAAAAAGTCTTGATAAAGATGAAATTAAATTTTTAATAGATGAATTCACGGCGAAGAGAATTCCCGATTATCAATTTTCCGCTTTTTTAATGGCGGCGTTTTTACGCGGAATGAACAAAACCGAAACGGCCGCGCTAACTAATTCGATGCTTTACAGCGGCGAAGTCGTTGACTTATCGGAAATTCCCGGAAAGAAAATTGACAAGCATTCAACGGGCGGCGTTGGCGATAAAACATCGCTAATACTTGCGCCGATTGTAGCCGCCGCGGGCGTTAAAGTGCCGATGATTTCGGGACGCGGACTCGGACACACGGGCGGCACGCTTGACAAACTTGAATCTATTCCGGGATTTAAAACAAATGTTTCTCTTAAGCGTTACAAAAAATTAATCGCGAAACACGGTCTTGCTTTAATCGGACAAACGAAAGAAATTGCGCCCGCGGATAAAAGAATTTACGCTTTGCGCGACGTTACGGGTACGGTGGAAGCAATTCCTTTTATTACGGCAAGCATAATGTCGAAAAAACTCGCCGAAGGCGCCGAAGGATTTGTTTTCGACGTTAAAACGGGTAGCGGCGCGTTTATGAAAAAATTAGGTAACGCGAAAACGCTCGCTCGTTCGCTTGTCTCGGTTTCGAAAAAGTTTCGTAAAAAAGCCGTCGCGTTCATTACGGACATGAACGAACCGCTTGGGAACTACATCGGTAATTGGTTGGAAGTTTACGAATCGTTACTTGTTTTACAAGGCGAATATGTTTATAATTTGAGTGAGTTGTCGGAACTGCTTGCGGGCGCTATGATTTGGCTCGGCGGAAAAGCCAAAAGCGTTGACGAAGGAATTTACGTTGCGAAAGAAATGATTTCTTCGGGCAAAGCGTTCGATAAATTTCTTGAAATAGCGGAAGCCCAGGGCGCCGACATTTCGTATTTGAAGAAACCGGAAAAATATCCGAAAGCGAAAATCACCGAAAAAATTTATGCTGACAAAAGCGGTTATTTAAAAAGCGTTAACAATTACGAACTCGGTATGGCGTCGCTCGAACTCGGCGCGGGACGCTTGAAAGCCGAAGATAAAATCGACCCGAAAGCCGGAATAATCTTCCACGCTAAAATCGGCGATAAAATTAAAAAGGGGACGCTTCTCGCGGAACTTTTTACAGACGACGAAACTAAAATCGAAACGGCGAAAGTTCGTATTACAAAATCTCTCGATTTTTCGAAAGAGAAAGTAAATAAAGTCAAATTAATCAAGACGACTATAAAATAATTAAAAAGTTCGAATAAAATTTTCGTGTGAGACAATGAAAGCCAAACGAAAAATATTGATTTCGCTGGCGTTGCTCTTGTTTGCCGTTGCGTGCAGCACAGTGGCTGTTACGGGACGAAAACAACTTCATCTCGTATCGGATTCCGAAATAATGCGCATGAGTTTTCAACAATACGACGACTTTTTGAAAACTCACCAACTGAGCAAAGACCAAAAGAATACGCGGCTTGTCAAGCGCGTCGGCGGAAAAATTGCCGCGGCGGTCGAAAAATATTTGAGAAGTAAGGGCAAGTACGATTTGGTGAAAGATTACAAATGGGAATTTAATCTCGTGGAAGACCCCGCTGTAAACGCGTGGTGCATGCCCGGAGGAAAGGTGGTGGTTTACACGGGAATACTGCCTTACACTCGCGACGAAAACGGACTTGCGGTTGTGCTCGGTCACGAAATCGCGCACGCGGTGGCTCGACACGGCGCGGAGAGAATGTCGCAGGAAATTTTACGCAACGTCGGTGCCGTGGCGCTTGCCGTGGCGCTCGACGACAAATCTCCCGAAACGCGCGCCGCTTGGCTACTCGCTTACGGTATCGGTACGCAAGTCGGCGTGATGTTGCCTTACAGCCGTTTGCACGAAAGCGAAGCGGATCATCTCGGCTTGATTTTCATGGCGATGGCGGGCTACGACCCGCGCGGTGCGGTGAAATTTTGGGAACGAATGGCGCGGAGCGGCGGAGAAAAACCGCCCGAATTTCTGAGCACGCATCCGTCCGACGAAACAAGAATAAAAAACATAAAGAAACTTTTACCCGAAGCGTTAAAGTATTACAAACATTGAGAGGGAATGAATAAGAATATTCAAACAAACGACCCTGTAGTAAGATTTTTCATAAGCGTAATAGGAATTGTTTTCCTTGCGATAATTTTAATCGAACTTAAATCGATATTAATTCCGTACGTTCTTGCCGTCTTTCTGCTGTTTCTCTTCGACCCGTTACACAGAAAATTAAAGGAAAAACGCGTTCCGCTCATTTTCGCGCTTTTTCTCGATTTGGTGATAATCGGTTTGATTATTTACGGAATTTCGGTTTTCGTAACGGGGGCTATAAATCAATTCATAGCTTCTCTACCGTTTTACGAAAATCGTCTGACCGCGATGCTGCAAGAATTTACCGAATTTCTCGGACTTAAAACGCTCGATTTGAGCAAACTTAATATTCTCGCGCTGTTGAACGAATTGAACGTGGGAAATTTTGCGCAGAACGTTCTCTCTTCAACCGTTAACGTTGCCACTTCCGTTTTCCTTGTGATTTTGTTTTACGTATTCAGCGTTTTCGGACACGAAAACATTCAGCGCGCGTTCAGAAAAAGAATAGAATTTTCCCAAGATAATTCGAACAGAATTTCGGGAAGTTTGCAATCTTGGGACGTAACTTATTCGCAGATAAGCGAAAAAATTCAACATTATTTCTCCGTGAAATTTTTTCTCGGACTAATTCTCGCGCTGACAACTGGACTTGCCTTGTGGATTTTCGACGTTCATTTCACGATAGTTTGGATTGTCGTAACGTTTTTGTTTTACTTCATTCCCACAATCGGTCCGTTTATCGCGGTGCTTTTTCCGACTTTAATCGCGCTGGTTCAATATCAATCGTTCGGCTACGCGCTTTTTCTTTTAATCATTCTCGTTGCGTTGCAAACGGTTGTCGGCAATATTCTCGAACCGAAAGTTCTCGGCGACAGACTTAACATAAATCCGCTTGTTATTCTCCTTTCCCTTTTCATTTGGGGTTACATTTGGGGAATTATCGGAATGTTGCTTGCCGTACCGATTATGTCAACCGTGAAAATAATTCTTTCGTTAAGCGAATCGCCCAACTTGAAATTTTTGGACGAATTGATGAGTTCCCACCCTTTGGACGAATAAGAAATGAAAAAACTCGATTTCCAACCGGTTAAAAGCGACAAGGCGTTCAAGAAAAATTACAAACTGCACGATATGGCGGAAGCCAACGGGAAAAATTTGCTCGTGCAATGGGGATTTAATTTTTCGAATTTCGGGGAAGACAGACGCAATGAAAAAGTTTGGGAACGCGGAGAAGATAAGCCCGATATAATTATCGAATACAACGGCAAACGTGCGCTCGTCGATTGGAAAGGAAAGCGGAAACCGAAATGGTTGATTAACGAACGCGCGGCGAAATCATACGAAAACTGGCGCGAAAAACTCAATATGCCGATGATGATAGTGTTTTTCGTATTCGATGAAAATAATGAAATACGGGAACGACGTTTTGCGGTTCTCGGAAAAAACAAATACGAACTCTCGAAAGGTCGCCAATGGGACGCCAACAAGACCGTGGAATTCGAAAACGACTTGCCCGTTTTTACCGCGCCCGAAATAATAAAATTTTTCAATTCCATGAAATAGGGAACATTTTTCATACAAAGCGATTTAATCGAATATGTTTCAAAACAATAAATCGGAGTGAAAAATGAAAGTGACAGTCTATTACAAACCGACGTGCACGACGAGCCGCAAAGTGATTAAAGCGCTTGAAGAAAAGGGCGTTGAAGTCGAAAAGGTAAATTATTTCGAAAAACCTTTTTCTAAAAACAAACTGAAAACGTTCTTGAAAAAAATGGGAATGAAAGCGCAAGACCTTTTACGCAAACGCGCGAAAGAGTACAAGGAGCTTGATTTCAAAAACAAAAAATACACCCAAGCGGAAATTATCGAACTGATGGTGAAATATCCCGATTTGATTGAGCGTCCGATTGTCGTAAAAGAAGAAACGGTGATTCTCGCTCGTCCGATTGAAAAAATTGACGAAATTGTAAAATAGAAAAACCGTTCGACGTTTAAAAAATCTTGGTTGAAATTCTATAAGACGCGCTTCCGCGCGTCTTATTTTATTAAAATAAGAAACACTTTCAAATCAGCCGGGAGGCCAAAGCATTTGTCTTCCGCCGATTAAGTGCATGTGCAAGTGATAGACTTCCTGTCCGCCTTTATCGCAACAGTTGAAGACGAGACGAAAGCCGTCCTTTGCAATGCCTTCTTTTTCGGCTATTTCATTCGCCGCATCGAACATTGCGCCGAGTAATTCCGCATGCTTTTTCCCGTCGATTGCTTTCACCGTCGGAATTTCTTCTTTCGGCACAATTAAAATGTGAACGGGCGCTTGCGGATTAATGTCGCGAAACGCCATAACCAAATCGTTTTCGTAAACGATATCGGCGGGAATTTCGCGCGCAATGATTTTGGAGAAAATTGTTTCCGCCATTTTATTCTCCTTCTTTTTCCAAACCGTACTTTTTAATTTTATTGTATAAATGACTTCTCTGAATACCGAGCGCTTCAGCCGTTTTACTAATGTTCCAATTATTTAGTTTCAAATGTTTTTCCAAAAACATTTTTTCGGTTTTCTCTTTAAATTCGGCAAATGAATTGGCAATGTCAAAAATATTATCTTCTTTTTTTATATCGACGGGAAGGTAAGGCTCGATATTTTTCGCGGTGATTTTCTTTTCGGGAATCATAATTAAAATTCGTTCTATTAAATTTTTCAGTTCGCGAATGTTCCCCGAAAACTTCTGCGACGAAATTTTTTCGATTGCATCTCGCGTAAATTCTTTCGGAACGTAACCGTATTTTTCGCTCAACGTTTTGTTAAAATGCTCGATTAAAATCGGAATATCTTCGCGGCGTTCGCGCAAAGGCGGAACGTGAACGGGGATAACATTTAATCTGTGAAACAAATCTTCCCTAAAATTCCCCGCCGCAATTTCGTCAGTGAGATTTTTGTTTGTAGCCGCAATAACCCTAACGTCAACGTCAATTTGTTCGTTACTTCCCACGCGTTCAATTTTGCCTTCTTCAAGAACCCGCAAAACTTTAGCCTGAGCGCTTAAACTCATATCCCCGATTTCATCAAGGAAAAGCGTTCCGCCGTCGGCTTGCTCGAATTTTCCTTCGCGGTCTTTTATCGCATTGGTGAACGCGCCTTTGACGTGTCCGAAAAGTTCGGACTCAATCAACTCGTCGGGAATTGCGGCGCAATTCACTTCAACAAATGGCGCGTCTTTCCTTTTGCTTTTCTCGTGAATTGCCCGCGCCACAAGTTCTTTCCCCGTTCCGTTTTCGCCCGTAATCAAAATCCGCGAATCCGTCGGAGCGACGCGTTCGATTACTTCCTTTATTTTTTTTATGGCATCGCTTTCGCCGATAATTTCGTACTCGTTCTCGATGGTTTTCTTCAAGCGCTTGTTTTCACGCAATATTTCGCCGTGCTTTACGGCGTTACGAACGCTTACCAAAAGTTTGTCGCGGTCTATCGGTTTTTCAAGAAAATCGAACGCTCCGAGTTTCGTGGCTTTCACGGCGTTTTCCAAACTGCCGTAGGCGGAAATCACTATTACGGGAATTTCGTAATCGTTTTTTTTCAGCCAATCGAGGAACTCGAAGCCGTTCATTCCGGGCATTTGAATATCGAGCAAAAGCGCGTGATATTCGTTGAACCGCAATTTCTCTTTTGCGTCTTCAGCCGAAGTTACGTAATCGGTGTGGTAATTTTTGTAATCGAGAATCATCTTGATGCTTTCGCAAATTTGAATTTCGTCGTCGATTACAAGTATTGATTTCATGGCAGTTCCAAATAATTGATTGAATAAAGCGCAATAAATTCCGACGGGGAAACGTTTCTTCCGCTTCTCAGCGCGTCGCCGAATAAAAGTCCGAGTTTGTTCATTCGAATATCGCGCAAATCGAACGCTCCTTTGATTTTGAAATTGTATTCGAACGCTTCGACAAAAATACCAAGAAAATCGGCAAAATTGAAGAAATTTAAATCGTAACCGAGAAACGCGTTGCCGAAAAAATGGGAGAGTTTGTCCGTGTCGGCATTGGGACGCGTCGGCGAATCGGGAAGAAAACCGCGCGGCAACGATTCAAGCCGCATTCGATAAAGCTCGTAATCGGTGCACGGAAGATAAAGCGAAAAATTTCCGCCGAACGGCGAAGCGAGTTCCATTTTATCGAACGGCAAAAGGGAAAACGTAAGCGAAAGCAACGCATCCGATTTGTTTCCGTCAAAATAATTCAAGGCGAACGCGTAGAGCGAATCGATTGCGGTTAATTCGCCTTCGTTCAATCTCAATTTATAAAAGCGTGCGGAAACAAGGTAATCGTTAATAGCATAAACCGACGCGTTGAATTTGGTCGTTTGGGCGCTTGTGCGCGGTACGGCAAAAAGCAAAAAAGCGACGATGAAAAATATTTTTCGAAAGACTAACATTTCCGAATGTGCGTGCCAATTTTTTTTAACGACAAAGATAAGAAAAAGAGAATATCGAAAAACCTTTTCATTTAATTATTCGAACAAGGAAACGGGGAAGCGTGAAAAATTTCTCGTTTCGTAAAACTTTTCGTTAAGCGCGGCGTCTATTCTGTTGACGAAAATAATTTATTCGGAGATAAATTAATGAAAATATTCGCAACAATTTTATTAATGACGTTTGCCACGGGAATTTTCGCGCAAACAAAGGAAGACACTTTATCGCTTACGCTCGACGAAGCAATCTCGATTGCGCTTCAAAAGAACACCGACCTAATAAAATCAACAAACAATCTTCTCTCGAAAAAAGCGTCGGTTAAAAACGCTTACGGCGATTTTCTTCCTAATTTGAACGCCTCGGCTTCTTGGCATTGGAATAAAATCAAAGACGAAGGCGGCGAACAACTCGATTATCTCGGAAACATTGTGGTTACGCTTCCAAGCGAAGAAGATTCGCGCAATTACAGTCTCGGCGTAAGCGGAAGTTGGACGCTTTTCAACGGGCTTTCGAATTATTCGAATTTGCAAAAAACCAAAAAGGAACTGAAAGCCGCGAAATTAAGTTTGGAAAAACTCAAACAAGACATTGTTTTGCAAACGCGCACGCTGTTTTATTCGGTAATTAAGAACCGCTACATAATGAAAGTGCGCGAAGAGAATGTCCGTTACAATAAAAAGTTTCTCGAAACAATCGAAGAGAAGCACAAACTCGGAAGCGTGCCGATTGCGGACGTTTACAGTCAGCAAGTGCAACTCGGCAACGCCGAACTCGCCTTCATACAAGCGCAGAACGATTACGAAAACGCAAAAGCGAAGTTGCTCGATTTCCTTTCGCTCGACGTTACGGCGAATTACAAATTCGAAAGCGAACTCGGTAAAACGAAAATCCCGACCGACATTGACGAATTTATGCAGCCGATTGACGAAATGGTGGAAACCGCCTTGGCGAACCGTCCCGATTTTCTCGGACAAAAACTCGCCGTGGAAGCCGCGGAAGAAAATCTAACAATGGCGCGCAGCGGATATTTTCCGCGACTAACCGGGAATTACGGATTAAGCACGTCCGCGGCGGGCGTTAACAAACTTTTCAATCGCAAGACGTTTTCCGCCGGACTTAATTTAAGTTTTCCGATTTTCTCCAATTTTAACACGTCCGCGCAAGTGCAGTATGCGAAAGTCGGCGAACTTAACGCGCGCGAAGATTTGCGGGCGTACGAAAGAAAAATCAAAATGGAAATTAAACAGGCTTACGAAAATTTGCTCGCCGCAAAAAAAGGTTTGGAAGTGAGCCGTAAAACCGTGCTCGCCGCAAAACAAACGCGCGAAACCGTTACGGAAAAATACAATATGGGCGCGGCTACAATAGTGGAAGTGTTGAAAGCCGACAAAGATTACCAAGACGCGCTCCGCAATCAAATTGAAGCGGCGAATATTTTTCTCGTGCAGAAAGAAACGTTGCTGAACGCGCTCGGCAAGTTGGATTACAAAAAATTTCAAGCGAAAAATTAAAAATCGAAATAAAGGAGAAATTGATGAAACCCGTTAAAAACAATAATAAGAAAAAGAAAATTATTTTCTTTTCGGTTCTCGGAGTATTGATTTTATTGGTCGTGATAATTGTTGCAACTCGCAGCGGCGGGGAAAAATTCGTTAAGGTTACGACCGAAAAAGTGGAAAAGAGAACGATAACGCAAACCGTCTCCGCCACGGGTTCTATTAATCCGATTGACAAAGTGATAATTACGCCCGAAGTTACCGGCGAAATTGTTGAATTGCCGGTTCAAGAAGGCGACAAAGTGAAAAAAGGCGATTTGCTCATTCGCATTAAACCCGATATTTACATTGCGCAACGCAATCGCGCAAAAGCAAGTCTCGAAGCGGCGAAGGCTAATCTCGCTATCAGCAAGGCGAAACTCGAACAAGTTCGCGCCGAATACGAAAGAGTGAAAAAACTTTACGAAAAAAATCTCGCAAGCAAGCAAGAACTCGAAGTCGCAAAAGCGAATTTTCTTACAAGCGAAGGGCAGTACAAAATGCAAATCGCTTCGGTAAAACAAGCCGAAGAATCGCTTGCTGAAAAGGAAGAGGATTTGGCTAAAACCGCAATTTATTCTCCTTTGACCGGAACGATTAGCAAATTGAACGTTGAACTCGGAGAGCGTGTTTTGGGTAGCGGTTTCAGTCAAGGCACGAATTTGATGACGGTCTCAAATCTCAACGATATGGAGGCGGTTGTGGAAGTTGACGAAAACGACGTCGTGCTTGTTTCCGAAGGCGATACGGCGAAAATCACAATAGACGCTTTCGGCGACGAAGAATTTACGGGCGTGGTTTACCAAATCGGAAACAGCGCAAAGCAAACCGGCGTGGGAACGCAAGACCAAGTCGTGAATTTTGAAATCAAAATAAAACTGCTCGGCAAAAACAAAAAGATTAAGCCCGGAATGTCTTGCGACGCCGATATTAGAACCGAAACGCACGCGGACGTTCTCTCCGTTCCCATTCAAGCGCTGACGGCTCGCATTCCCGAAAAATCCAAAAACAAAAATAAGAAAGGAGAAGGCGGGAAGCGCGATTTCAAAAAAAGGAAGAAAGAAAAGATTAAACCCGTCGAAGTCGTTTTTGTTTACGATAACGGCACGGCGGTGATGCGTCCCGTTAAGACGGGAATTAGCGACGACGATTACATCGAAATCACGGAAGGATTAAGCGAAGGCGAAACGATAATCAGCGGACCTTACAAAGCGGTTTCCCGCGAACTCGAAGACGGAAAGAAAGTCGTAATTGAAAAAGAGAGAGAGCATAAATCGAAAAAAGAAAAGTAACCGCAATGGAAAACATAATAAAGATTGAACATATCGCTAAAATTTACGAAGTGGGAATTGAAAAAGTTTACGCTCTGCGGGACGTTTCGCTCGAAATCAATCGTAACGAATACGTCGCGATAATGGGACCTTCCGGCTCGGGAAAATCGACTTTGATGAATATTCTCGGTTGTCTCGATACGCCGACAAAAGGAGTTTATCTTTTCGAAGGCGAAAACGTGAGCGAAATGAACGACAATCAACTTGCGGAAATTCGAAACCGAAAAATCGGTTTTGTTTTTCAGACGTTCAATTTGCTCCCGCGCTCAACGGCTTTGCACAACGTCGAACTTCCGCTTATTTACGCCGGCGTTCCGAAAACCACGCGTTTGGAACGCGCTTACGAAGCGCTTGAAAAAGTCGGACTTGCCGACAGAGTTGACCACAAGCCGAACGAACTTTCGGGCGGACAGCGGCAACGCGTGGCGATTGCGCGCGCTCTCGTTACAAATCCTTCGATAATTCTTGCGGACGAACCGACGGGAAATCTCGACAGCAAAACGGGCGAAGAAATTATGCGTCTTTTCGACGAACTTCATTCGAACGGCAATACGATTATTCTCGTTACGCACGAAGAAGAAATCGCAAAGAACGCGCACAGAATAATCAGAATTCGCGACGGACTGATAGAGCGCGACGAAATTATCGAACGCAAAATCCGAACGGAGAAGCAAGATGCGTAATCTGTTATTCGAAATTTGGGAAGGACTTTTGATTTCGCTCCGCGCGTTAAGGGAAAACAAAGCGCGCGCTATGCTCACGACGCTCGGAATTGTAATCGGCATTTGGGCTGTCGTTACAATGTCAACCGCTTTGAAAGGCATCGATATCGCTTTCCAAAACGGCGTTGCGTCGCTCGGCAGCGATAATCTTTACATTGACAAATGGGCGTGGTTCAATACCGAAACGCCTTGGTGGGAACTGCGAAACAGAAAAAATTTAACTTACGAAGATTACGAAAAATACAAACGCCTCGCGAAACTTCCCGTTGCAATTGCTCCAAGTTTGTTTACGCGGCGTTCGATTGAATTTAACGGCGCGCGAATCGAAAGCGCTTTTATTACGGCAAGCACGGCGGAATATTTACGCACTACGAATTTCACGTTCGCCGCGGGAAGATTTTTCAACGAATTGGAATCGAACGGCGGACGAAACGTGGTCGTGCTCGGTTACGAAATCGCAAAGGAACTTTTTCCGCAAGGCGCGGATTATGCCGTCGGCTCGGTCGTTCGTCTCGGCGGAAAAAAAATGCGCGTCGTCGGCGTACTCGATAAACAAGGCAGTTGGGTAATGGGCGATTTCAATCCCGACAATCAAGCCTACATTCCTTTGGAATTCCTTTTTAAGAATTTCAACAAACGCCGTAGAAGAAGCATCACGATAAACGTGCGCGCGGCGAACTCGCAAGAGGTGGAAGCCGTTAAGGAAGAAGCAATCGGCATTATGCGGCGCGTTCGCGGACTGACGTACAACGAAAAAAACGACTTCTCGATTAATCAGCAATCAAGTTTGCTAAAACAGATAGATTCGACGGTAGGCGTAATTCAAATCGCCGGATTTTTCATTACCGGACTTTCGCTTTTTGTAGGCGCAATCGGAATAATGAACATTATGTTCGTTTCGGTTAAAGAACGCACGCGCGAAATCGGAATCAGAAAAGCGATAGGAGCGAAAAGACGTTCGATTCTCGGACAGTTCATCGCGGAATCGTCGTTGATTTGTCTTTTCGGCGGCGTTATCGGTTTGATTCTCGCGGCGGTTTCCACCGTGATTATTAAACAATGGCTGCCGACTTCAATTCAAATCGACACGGTAATGCTCGCTTTCGGAATTTCAATCTTCACGGGAATTCTTGCGGGATTTGCGCCCGCATACACCGCGGCGAAACTCGACCCTGTTGACGCGCTAAGATATGAATAACGGTTCTTGAAAATGAAAAAAATATTCGGACGTAAAAAGTAATGGAAATATTAAAAGTGGCATTCGATTCGATTTGGGCTAATAAATTAAGGTCTTCCCTCACAATCTTGGGAATTCTCGTCGGAATTTTTTCGATAATTTCGATAAGCACCGTTATTGCGGCTCTTCAAAATAGCATCGAAGAAGGCGTAAGTTCCAATCTCGGACAAAACACTTTTCAGATACAAAAGTATCCCGCAACCGTTACCATTGGTCCGCGTCACAGAGGTAGATTTCGCAACAGAAAAAATATCACGCTCGACGATTTCGAACGACTTAAAGAGAAATTGCCCGAAGCGAAAAGTATCGGCGCGGAACAATGGGTTTACGGAAGAATTGTAAAATACGGCTCAGAAGAAACAAATCCGAACGTACAAGTGGCGGGAATTACAACGGGCTCGTTCGCGAACAACAATTGGAATATCGAAACGGGACGCGCATTTAACGAACGTGAAATAAAAAGACGCGAACGGAAAGCGGTTATCGGAGCGGACGTGGCGAAAAAATTGTTTAAGAATTTAAATCCCGTCGGACTTGAAATAAAAATCAACGGACACAAATTAAAAGTAATCGGCGTGCTTGAGAAAAAGGGAGCGGCGTTCGGGCAAAGTCAGGACAACCTTGTTCTTATGCCTATTACGACGTTTCAATCGTTTTACGGAAAACGACGCTCTATTAACATTACCGTGCAAGCGTGGGACAAAGAACAGTACGACGATTTGCTCGAAAAAGCGCGCGGAGTAATGCGCATCATTCGGAAAGTTCCTCCGACGGAAGAAGACGATTTCGGCATTTTTTCCAACGAATCGATAATGGAACAAATTAACGACATCACCAAAGGCGCGCGCATCGGTTCGATTGCCATAGCGCTAATTGCCTTGCTCGCCGCCGGCGTGGGAATTATGAACATTATGCTCGTTTCGGTTACGGAAAGAACGAAAGAAATCGGAATTAGAAAAGCGATAGGCGCAAAGAAGAAAAACATTTTAACGCAATTTTTAGCCGAAGCCGTCACGCTTTCGCTTATCGGCGGAGTTCTCGGAATAGTAACGGGCGTTCTTGCCGGCAATCTTGCGGGAATGTTGCTTCACGCTTCCGCGGCAATTCCGCTACTTTGGGTGGTAATCGGAATTTTGCTTTGCGTTTTGGTCGGCGTCGGTTTCGGAACGTATCCCGCTTACAAAGCCGCAAATCTCGACCCGATAGAAGCGTTGAGATACGAATAAAATTCACGAAATGCTCGTGAGCCGAAAGGCTACGCTGCGATTCTCTTTACGGCTCTATCAAATATTTTTGATAATCGACAACCGCGAAGTTTTTCTTTCCTTTCGGAATAACCTTAAATCCCTCCGCTTCAAGCAGCGCGATTTGCAACTGCGGGAAACCGGGATATTTCGGGTTTAACACGCCGTTTTCCTTCAGAGTTCGCCACCAAGGCGTTATGCGTTTTTTCCCTTGTTCTTTTTCTTCCTCGGCGGCTTTCGCCGCAATGCTTGCGAAAATTCCCGTCGTCATGGGGCACGCGATTGTCGTTCCGTGTTTCCGCGCAAGAGAATTCCGTATTAATTTTATCGTTGTCAGTTTCCCCTTTTTTACTTTTTTCATCAATTCGTCAACTTCAATCGGTGCGGGAATTACCATTGTTCCTTCGCCCCATTTCTCCGCCATCTTTCCTTCAAGTTTTACAATCTTCGGTAAATCCTTACTGTCGTGAAGTTTTTCTTTCCATGTTTTTTTCTTTCCCATTTGTCTTTCTCCTATTGCGAATGAACTTTATTTTTGTTTCCGAATTTTTCAATTAAATATCCAAGAAGAGCGCCGAAAACAAGCGTGGAAACGCTCATCGGAATGATTGCGGAAACGTCGCTTGTCCAGACGATAAACGCAATCGGAATTAGCGAAATTACCGCGATGAGAATTCCTTTTACGCTCGCTTTTAAATTCAAATTTACCGTCGCAATGAAAAATCCGACCGAAACCCAGTGAAAAAATGCGGAAAGATTTGCCTCCCACGAAAGATTTTGAATTATCATGGGAATTACATCGATTACCCCGAATAACACACCGAACAAAACACCTACGAACGTCTTTCTCATTTCCAGCCCCATGTTAGTTTTATTAACAAAAAATAAAAATAATAATCTTCGGAGATATTTACAATATCGGTTTTCGTGTTTACGTTCGAAATTTAATTTCAAATTTTTTAATCTCGCCGCGGGGGATAAATTCCAAATGTCCTATGGCGTTCAGCGTTAAGCGAACAGCGCTTTTTCAGTGAACAGTTAATAGTGAATAGTGAACAATTTCAAACACCGTTCGTCATTGCGATTCCCGCCGTAGGCGGGGGAAGCAATCTGTCAAATTGTCAGCGAAAGACTATTCGGCGCAGTAGTGCTACAGATTGCTTCGTCGACCCGCTATGGCGGGTCTCCTCGCAAGGACTGTAATTGTTTTTGTTTGGAGTCGGCGCATCCTAGCAAAGACCAGAAAATTCGTGTCATTGCGCGCCCCGTCAACTACGGGAGAACTTTATGCGGATTATGTTTCTTTCGGTGTGGAAAGAAGGGGTGTAATTTTAGTTGAAAAATTAATTAACAATTTGCTTATTGTTGCTTTGAGAAATAAATTTGCAAGTTATTATGTCTGAAAATAAAAACGATAAAAATATTACCACAAACAGAAAAGCGCGCCACGAATATCACATTTTGCAAACGTTCGAGGCGGGAATTTCTCTTACGGGCTCGGAAGTGAAATCGCTGAGGCAAGGCAACGCAAATTTATCCGATGCTTACGCAACGGTTCGTAACGGCGAAGTTTGGCTTGTGAACGCTTTCATAGGCGAGTACAAACAAGCGAACATCAACAATCACGAACCGACGCGCAAACGGAGATTATTGCTTCACAAAAGCGAAATACGACGCTTGCAAAAAGCGACGCAAGAGAAAGGGAAAACGCTTGTTCCGTTGAGAATGTATTTCAGCAAAGGGAAAGTAAAGGTGGAAATAGCGATTGCGCAAGGGAAAAAGAAATACGACAAACGCGAAGATATTGCGAAACGCGATATGATGCGCAACGAAGCGAGAAAAATAAAATTATAGGAGATAAATTTTGAGCGACAATAATTTTCTTCCTGTTGAAAAACAACTTGAAATCATTAAGCGAGGAGCGGTCGAGGTAATTCCCGAAGAGGAATTGAAAAGCAAACTCGAAAAATCGTATGAAGAAAACAAACCGTTGAATATTAAACTCGGTTGCGACCCGACGCGTCCCGATTTGCATTTGGGGCACTCGGTGGTTTTGCGAAAACTTGCGCAATTTCAAGAACTCGGACACAAGGCGATTTTGATTATCGGCGATTTTACTGCGATGATAGGCGACCCGAGCGGAAGAAACGCCACGCGTCCGCCGCTTACATTCGAGGAGGCGAAAGCAAACGCGGAAACTTATTTGAAGCAAGCGTATAAAATTCTCGACAAAGAGAAAACCGAAATCGTTTACAATTCCGAATGGCTCGGAAAAATGAGTTTCGAAGACGTAATTAAACTCGCTTCGAAATATACGGTTGCAAGAATGCTCGAACGCGACGACTTCACGAAACGTTTCAAATCGGGCGTTCCGATTTCGATGCACGAAATTCTTTATCCGCTTGCGCAAGCAATGGATTCCGTTGCGATTAAATCCGATGTGGAACTCGGCGGGACGGACCAAAAATTCAATTTGCTCGTGGGACGCGACATTCAGCGCGAATACGGCGTTGAGCCGCAAGCGATTCTCACAATGCCGCTACTTGTGGGGACGGACGGCACGGAAAAAATGAGCAAGTCTTACGACAATTACATCGGCATTGACGAAGAACCGCAAAATATGTACGGAAAAACTCTTTCAATTCCCGACGAATTGATTTACACGTATTTCGAACTCGTTACGGACGAACCGCTCGACGAATTGAAAAAAATCAAGGAAATGCTCGAAAATCCGAATGTAAATCCGCGCGACTTAAAACGGAGGCTCGCGCGCAAAATCGTTTCGATGTATCACGGCGAAGATGCGGCGATAAAAGCGGAAGAAGAATTCGATAAAATTTTCGTTAAAAAAGGCGTTCCCGACGAAATGCCCGAAAAAGAATTCGAAAGCGGGAAAGAAATTCCGATAATCGATTTGATAATGGATGTCGGTTTCGCGCCTTCGCGCGGAGAAGCTCGCAGACTTGTAATTCAAGGCGGCGTATCAATTGACGGCAATAAAATTACGGATTTCAAACAAACGATAAAAATCGAAAAAGATTTTGTTCTTAAAGTGGGAAAACGTAAGTTTATTAAAATAATTGCAAAATAAGGAGAAAAAAATTGTACGTACCGAAAAAGATTTTTTTTACGAAAGGCGTCGGAAAACATAAAGAATATTTGGCGTCGTTCGAATTGGCGCTTCGGAGCGCGAAAATAGAAAAATTCAACATTGTGATGGTCAGCAGTATTTATCCCGTCGGAATTAAACGTGTTCCAATCGAAAAAGGATTGGCGGAGTTAAAGCCGGGACAAATCGTCCACGCGGTAATGGCGCGCAACGCGACGAACGAACCGAACCGCCAAATAGCGGCGTCAATCGGTGTGGCTATTCCCAAGGACAAAACGATGTACGGTTATCTTTCCGAACATCATCCTTTCGGAGAAACAAGCGAATACGCGGGCGAATATGCGGAAGACCTTGCGGCGTCGATGCTTGCGACCACGCTCGGAATTGATTTCGACCCCGACAAAGCGTGGAGCGAAAAAGAACAGGTTTTCAAGATGTCGGGAAAAATCGTTAACACTTTTAACATTACGCAATCGGCGCGCGGAAATAAGGACGGTTTGTGGACTACGGTAATCGCCGCGGCGATTTTTGTGCCGTAAGGAGAAACGTTAGTAAATTAATTCAAACCGAAATCGGTTGTTAATCGTCCGCCGAATTTTCGGTTCTAAAAAAATATAAAAAAGAAAAAAACACCCATTAATAGAAAGAAAGAGTTTTATGTACGACGAACAGAAGAAAATCGTAAAAGAGTATTTGCAAAAAACTGAAAAACTAAGAGGTTATCTTTGACGTCGATAAGAAAATCGAACAAATAAACGAACTGCGTAAACAGTCGGAAGCGCCCGATTTTTGGGACGACCAAAAGCGCGCGCAATCGGTTCTGCAAAAAATAAAATCGCAACAATCGTGGGTTGACGAATGGAAGCAGTTGGACGAAGAGGCGCGCAATCTTGCCGATTTGATTGAACTCGCCGAAAGCGAAGAGGACGAAACGCTCGAAGAAGAAATTAACGCCGAATTGGAAACGCTCAAAAAACATCTTGAGGAAGCGGAGTTGAAAAGTATGTTGAGCGGGCAAGACGACGACAAAAATTGCATTTTGACAATCCACGCGGGCGCGGGCGGAACCGAAGCGCAAGATTGGGCGGAAATGTTAATGCGAATGTACTTGCGTTGGGCGGAGCAAAACGGTTACAAAGCGACTATCATTGATTATCTCGAAGGCGAAGGCGCGGGAATAAAAAGCGTATCCATCGAAATGGAAGGCGACCACGCTTACGGTTATCTGAAAGCGGAAAACGGCGTTCATCGCCTTGTGCGCATCTCCCCTTTCGATTCGAACAAACGCCGACACACATCGTTCGCCTCGGTTTTCGTTATTCCCGAAGTTGACGACTCGATTGAAATTGAAATTAATCCCGCCGATTTGCGTATCGACACTTTTCGTTCGGGCGGCAAAGGCGGACAAAACGTAAACAAAGTGGAAACCGCCGTTCGCATCACTCACATTCCGACGGGCATTGTTGCGGCTTGTCAAAATGAGCGTTCGCAATTGCAGAATAAAACCAATGCGATGAAAATGCTTAAGGCGAAACTTTACCAACTCGAAAAGGAGAAAGCGGAAGCGGAAGCCGAAGAAGTGGAAAAGAGCAAAAAGAAAATCGAATGGGGCAGTCAAATTCGTTCGTATGTTTTTCATCCTTACAATATGGTTAAAGACCATCGCACGAATTACGAAACGTCCGACACCGCGGGTGTAATGGACGGCAACATCAATCCGTTTATAAAGGAATATTTGCTGAAATTCGCCGAAGTCTAAAATTAAATCGGAGCGAAAATGAAATTTCACACGAAGTACCTTTGGTTCAATACCGAAAGAAAACGGGAATACATTAACATCACGCGGGAAGTGGAAGAAGCGCTTCGC
>CAYZMW010000179.1:0-8525 GCA_964479645.1 uncultured Melioribacter sp.
CCGTATTTGCAGTATGATAATCGCGTTAACCGCGTTTTGAACGAACTCGATTTGATTTCGGTTGACGGGGCGGTTTACGCCAAGGACGGTCCCGCGAATATTCCCGCCGATTCCGTATATTCAAGAATTTCAAAGGGGATTAAGCCCGGTGTCGTCGTTCTTGCTCACGAAAGGGAGGCGACGTTGACGGCGATAAAGAAAATCGTTCCCGAATTGAAAAAACAAGGCTATCGGTTTGTAACCGTATCCCGATTGCTCGAAGAGAAAAATCGCGGGAAATTTATTTCGCCGAACGATTCAAGAATTCATTTCACCGGAGCGAAATTTTCCAGAATAAGCGCGGAGATGATAAACTTTCAACGTCATTCCGATTCGGTTTTGGCTCTGCCGCAGAGTGAAAGTTTCTTTAATTCCGAAAAGGCGAAAACAACATCCGGTACGGTTCTCTCATTTAAAACCGCAAGTCCGTTCATAAAAGTCTTTTTCGAAAAACTGCCAGGCGTAAATCGCACGGGGTTATTCACAATATATCGTAACCGCAAGGAAATCGGTTCGTTTACGATTAACGCATACGCGGATTCGTCGTTCGTAATTAATATTATACCGAATACCACGGGAGAAGCGTTGTACGATATCGCCTTGCCGACTTTCAATAATTTGGCTTTTACGGGTATGGAAATCGCTCCCTCATACGATTTAATCGAATACGCACCCGAACAGAAACCGATTTACGTGGCTTACGGCAATTCGATTACACACGGAGCGGGACAAATCGGCACAAGTCAAACTTACGCGTACAAGACGGCGCGAAAATTCGGGTGGGAACTTTATAACGTCGCCGTAGGCGGTGCGAAAACTTCTTCTGCGATAGCCGCAATGTTACGCGACGATTTCGAACGAATAGATTACATGACGATTTTAATAGGCTATAACGATTATAACAGTCAAGGGATTGACACGACGGAATACAAAACGCGATTGACAAAGGTTTTGAACGCAATTCGTCAAACGCATGCGAAAACGGAAATCTTTTGCATTTCACAAACGTTTACGTTGCAAGAAACGTCCCGCACATCGGGTTTGCCGATTGAAGATTTCAGAACCGCGTTGGCGAATTTCGTGGCGGAAAGGAAATCCCACGGCGATGAACATATTTATTTGATTAAGGGAGAAGAAATTACCGATTCGGGGAATTTGACGGACCGCGTGCATTTCAGTGTTAAAGGCGCGGAAAAATTCGCCGATTCGCTTGCGGTGAAGATTGCCGAATTGCTTAATTCGACCGATGAGAACAACGCACGACGTAAAAACTGATTTTCTGTTTCAGTAAGGGGAACTCCGGGGAAATGAAATATGCTAACAAAACGGTTTGAAACAAATTTTACGTGGAAAGTGATTTTATGCGATACGGATATTTCGATGATATTAACAAAGAATATGTGATTACGCGTCCAGACACGCCCGCCTCATGGAGCAATTATCTCGGCTCGACGCGCTTCGGCTCGATTATTACGAACAACGCTGGCGGTTACAGTTTTTTTCATTCCACGGCGCAAGGAAGAATCACGCGGCTTCGTTTCAACAACGTTCCGCTCGACCAACCCGGTAAATACATCTACATTCGCGATATGGAAACGGGCGATTATTGGAGCGCATCATGGCAGCCGACGGGAAAACCGCTCGATAAATTCGAAACCGAAACAAGACACGGTACGGCTTACACGAAAATCAAATCGAAATATTCGGCGATATTGTCCGAAGTTACATATTTCGTTCCGCTCGGTAAAGATTACGAAGTGTGGATGCTCAAATTGAAGAACCTCGGCGACGAAACGAAACGTTTGCGCTTATTTACTTTCGTCGAATTCACTTGCAATTGGAACGTTGCGGACGATTTGCATAATCTGCAATACACTCAATATATTACAAAATCCTTTAAGCGCGGTAATGCGATTGAAGTGGGGCATAATGTTAATTTGCCGGAAGATAAAGAGAATTTCGCGAATAAAGATCAACGCCGTTTTGCGTTTATTGCGCTTGCGGGAGCGGAAGTAAGCGGCTACGATACCGATAGGGAAATGTTTATCGGGAAATACGGAACATACGCCTCGCCGGCGGTTGTCGAAAAAGGCGCGTGCAACAATTTCCTCAACGAAGGCGGCAATCCCGTCGGCGTTCTGCAATTCGACGTTGAACTTACCGCGTGCGAAGAAAAATACGTCGCGGTTATTACGGGTGTTGGAAATGCGGAAGTAGAAGGTGCGGAAGCGATAAAACTTTTCGAAAGCGAAAACCGCGCGAAAGAGGAATTGTTAAGAGTAAAGGAATTCTGGCATTCCAAACTCGGCGCGCTCGATTTCGATATTCCCGATAAAGCCGCGCAAAGCATGCTTAATGTGTGGAACCCTTACAATTGTTTGATTACGTACAGTTGGTCGCGCGCGGCAAGTTTGATTTACACGGGCGAACGCGACGGACTCGGTTACCGCGACACTGTACAGGACTTACTCGGCGTCGCCCCGTTGATAACGGACGAAGCGATGAAACGTCTCGAACTTATGATTACGGGACAAGTTTCAAGCGGCGGCGCAATGCCCGTGGTAAAACCGTTCGCACATTACCCGGGCAAAGAGAAAGCGCCCGAAGAGGACGAATATCGTTCCGACGACGCTTTGTGGCTTTTCAATACCGTTCCCGCTTACGTAAAAGAAACGGGCGACCTCGATTTCTACAATTTGGTTTTGCCCTTTGCGGATAAAGGAAAAGCGACGGTTTTCGCTCATTTGAAAAAAGCGATTGAGTTTAATTTGGAAAGAACGGGCGGACACGGCTTGCCAAGCGGACTTTCGGCGGATTGGAACGACGCTTTGCGTCTTGGAAATAAGGGCGAATCGATTTTCGTTTCGTTTCAATTGCGTTATGCGTTGAAAACGTACATTGAAATTTGCGAATTGTTGGGAAGAACCGACGAACGTCATTGGGCGACGGCGGAATTGGCGGAACTTGATGCGAAACTCGAAACGTACGCTTGGGACGGCGCGTGGTACGTTCGCGCTTTTGACGAAAACGGCAATAAAATCGGTTCGAAGGAAAACGAAGAAGGGAAGATTTTTCTCAATCCGCAGAGTTGGGCGGTTTTCAGTCGGCACGCATCCGACGAACGCGGAAGAAGAGCGATGGAAAGCGCAAATGAATTTCTCGCAAGCGATTACGGTTTGGCTTTGCTCGGTCCGCCGTACAGAAAAGCGAACCACAATGTAATTAAAGCGGTGTTGTTTAACGACGGTATGAAAGAAAACGGAGCGATTTTCAATCACACGCTCGGCTGGGCCGTAATAGCCGAAACGATACTCGGCAATAACGAACGCGCCTACGAATATTATTCGGCGTATTTGCCCGCGGCGTACAACGACAGAGCGGACTTGCGTGAAGTTGAGCCGTATGTTTATTGTCAATCCACTATGAGCAAGTTCAGCAAGCATTACGGAAAATCGCGTTTGCCGTGGTTGACGGGGACGGCGTCTTGGGCGTACGTCGCCGCCACGCAGTACATTTTCGGAATTCGTCCTGATTACGACGGGCTTATCTTGGACCCCGTAATTCCCGCGCGGTGGGAAAAATTCAAGATGAGCAGAATTTTCAGAAATAATAAATTCGATATCACCGTTGTCAATTCGGGCGAAACAAAGCGCGTTTCGGAATTGCGCGTTAACGGGAAAATCGTAAAAGGGAATAAAATACCGGTTGAGTTTTTCGAACGGACGAACAAGGTCGAAATAGTTCTTTGATAAAAAAATTAAATAGGTGAAAATAAATTTTAAAATATCGTTCCTAATTACACTCTTCGCTTTTTCCGTCCTTTTTCCGCAGAATAAGAAAACAACTGAAATTTTTGTAAATCAAATCGGCTATTTCCCTGAAGCCGTGAAAATTTCCGCCGTGATTTCGGATACGGACACGTTCCGAATTTTTTCACTTTCTGAAAATAAAGTCGTATATAAGGGGAAACTTTCGGCAAAGAAATATTGGGCGCAATCGGACGAAAATGTGCGTCTTGCGAATTTTAGTGAAGTGACGAAACCCGGGAGTTACGTTTTGCTTGTCGATGGTGCGAAATCTTTTCCCTTTGAAATTTCGGCGAATTTGTACGACGAAATTTCCGTTGCGACGCTTAAAGCCTATTACTATCAACGCGCTTCCGTCCGCTTGCCGGCAAAATACGCGGGTAAATGGAAAAGAAAAACGGGATTGCCCGATACGTCGGTGATTGTTCATAAGTCGGCGGCAAGCAAAATAAGAGAAGCCGGGACGAAAATTTCCGCGCCTAAAGGGTGGTTCGACGCCGGCGATTACAATAAATATATCGTAAGTTCCGCGGTTACTACCTACACGTTGATTTTAACATACGAATTTTTCCCCGACTATTTTGAAACGTTGAGAACGAATATTCCCGAAAGTGAAAATGAAATTCCCGACATTCTCGACGAAATTCTCTGGAACGTGCGGTGGATGATGAAGATGCAAGACCCGACCGACGGCGGAGTTTATCACAAATTAACTTGCGCCGATTTTCAGCCTTACGTCATGCCCGATAAAGTCAAGGCTCGACGTTTTGTCGTCGGAAAATCAACGGCGGCGGCGCTCGATTTTTCCGCCGTGCTTTCTCATTTTTCGGCAACGTTAAAAAAATATCGTCCCGAACTCGCCGCACTTTCCGACTCGTGTCTTTTTATGGCGCGGCGCGCATGGAATTGGGCGATTGAAAATCCCGACGCGCATTTTCGTAATCCGCCCGATATTTTTACGGGCGAATATTCCGATAACGACTTGAAAGATAATTTTTTCTGGGCGGGCATTGAACTTTATTTCGCTACGGGTGACAAGGCGTATTTGAAATATCTCGACGAACTCGACGTTATGGTTACGGATTCTCTTTACTGGAAACATGTTGCAAATTTCGGTATTCTTACCGTTCTGAACGGAGAAAAAAGTTTGAGAACAAAAATTTCGAATATTGCGGAAATTAAAAACAAGTTCGCTGAAAGTGTCGAAAAAATTTACGGCGACAATGTTAAATCGCCTTATCGGATTTCACTCGACGTTTTCAAATGGGGAAGTAATGCCAATCTGCTGAACGAAACGATGATGCTTTTGGCGGCGTATAAATTCGAAGGAAAGAAAAAATATCTCGATGCGGCGATAACGAATCTCGATTACGTTCTCGGCAAAAATCCGTTAAATATTTGCTACGTAACCGGTTTCGGTAAAATTTCTCCGTTGCATATTCATCACAGAATAAGCGAAGCCGACGGAGTTCCCGAACCTATTCCGGGATTTGTCGTCGGAGGTCCGAATCCGAACAACACCGACGACTTGGGAAAGGAAAAATACCCGTCTCTTTTGCCCGCAAAATGTTATCTTGACGACGTGGGAAGTTATTCCACGAACGAAGTTGCAATAAATTGGAACGCACCTCTTGTATTTTCCTTGTTCGCCGTTAAGAATTTTACGAAAGAAACGAACATTACATTTTATAAAAAATAAAACGGTGATTTTTATGAAGAATCTAAAAAGTGTTTTTATACTGATTTTATTGGGCTTGAGCCTTTTCGGTTGCAAATCGGGGAAAGAAAACGCGTCGGAGAAAAAGCCGAATTTCGTTTTCTTTATTATTGACGATATGGAAAAAAATCAAATGAATTTTTTACCGGAAGGGAAAGGGAAAAATCTTACTCCGAATATCGACAAACTTGCCGAAGAAGGTTCGATATTGATGAACCACTACGTCGCTTCCCCCGTTTGTACGCCCGCGCGATTTAATTGCTTGACCGGGAAATTCGGAAGTCGCGCGCGTAATATAGAGTTCAAGAAGGAAGCGGAAAAGAACAAACAAAGCGTAGTACAATGGAATACTGATATCTTGCCCGACGACGAATACACATTGCCTAAAATTTTACAGCGCAACGGATATCGCACCGGCTTCGTCGGGAAAAATCACGTGATGAAAGTGAAAGGCTGGAAGTGGTTACCGTTCGATACCGACCCGACGAAACCCGAAATCAAGAAGATACTTGAAAAGAATAAAAAACTCGTTCAGGAAGGATTTAAGAAAATGGGTTGGGAATTCGTCGAAAGCGTTTATTACCGCAATCCCGAAATGCTCGGACCCGAAGCGCTTTCGGTTCATAATCAGGACTGGCTGACAAAAGGCGGAATTGATTTTATCGACAGTCAAGACAAAGAGAGACCGTTTTTTCTCTATTTCGCCACGACGCTTGTTCATTGGCCCACCGAACCTAAACGCTCGTGGAACGCAAACCCGCTCGCTACCGCGGACGGTTTTCTCGAAGACACTTTACACGTTCAACCGCCTCGCCATACGATACCCGAACGTATTAAGGAAGCGGGAATTCACGGAAACAATTCGGAAAATGTTCTCTGGCTTGACGACGGAATCGGCGCAATTATGAAGGAACTTGAAAAACGCGGGTTGCTTGAAAACACTTATGTGTTCTTTTTAAGCGACCACGGACAGGAAGCGAAGGGAACACTTTACCAAGGCGGAATTCACGACCCGTGTCTGATTTGGAAGAAAGGCGGATTTAAACCGGGGCACACTATCGAAACACCCGTGCAAAACGTCGATTTCACTCCGACAATTCTTGACCTTGCGGGCATCGATTGGAAAAAATACGGTTTCGACGGCTTGAGTTTCAAAAAAGTCCTCGAAGGCGACACCTCCGCCGTACATAAAACCATGTATTTCGAACTCGGTTATACTCGCGCCATTATCAAGGGGAAATATAAATATCTTGCGTTGCGCTATCCCGAATATGCGTTGAAATGGACTATGGCGGAGCGTAAAAGGATTGTGGATTCGATAAATGCACGACGCAGAAAACGGAATCAAGTTTTGGCTAATCCCGAAGGCGACCCGACAAAGCCGTTCAGCCATATTTCTCTCATACCGGGAGGCAATAACGCGGAACTGACCTCAACGGGAAAACTTCCCGGTTATTACGACGCAGACCAGTTATACGACCTTGAAGCCGACCCTGGAGAACTTCATAACCTTGCAAAAGACCCGAAATATAAAGACGTACTTGAAGATATGAAAAAGGAATTGCAAAAATATATTGACGACTTACCGTACGGTTTTCCGTTAAATAAAAAAGCGAATAAATAAACTTAATTTACTTCCTCCTTAATTATATCAGCCGTCGTTGCTCGTGCGGCGGCTGATTTCGTTTTTCGTTCGCCCGGAATATTTAATAAAAATCAATGGAGTTCAATCCTCTTTCACTCGATTGAAAACGGTTTTATATAAAAATTCATTCACACAAACGTATCATTTACGTAAAAGAATAATCATTCACAATGCAATAAGGAGGTGCCATGAAATCATTAACGTACAAATCTTTCTTCTTTTTTTTAATGTTATTATCTACTATGATATTAGCGCAAAATACCTACGTCTTGGATGTTAGCGGAGCAAAACGTTTGTTCTATGTTGTTGACAATGCTTCTGACGACCTCGATTTTTCCGCTAACTATACCATTGAGTTTTGGATTAAAATCGCCTCGGACGAAGCCATTAATTATCGAAAAATTTTCGTGCGAGGAGACGTTGACGATGATGCAACGGATTATTGGACTATCGGAAACACTGCGGGTTCTACAAGCGGATATAAAATTAATCTTAAAAATCACGATGCCGCCGCGGCGACCACAGGATATATCGGGGTCGATAACATAAGTTTCGACGAATGGCATTTTATTTCCTTCACTTGCGACGGTTCGAGAATGTACACGCATTTGGACGGAGTGAGACAAAACAATTATGCGGCGACGAAATTCGCACTTGCAACGGCAAACGATACGTTGACATTCTTCGGAAAAAACGATGCTTCTTCGGTTTTCGATTCAAAAATCGATGATATTAGAATTTCAAATATTGCCCGCTACACTTCGGCGGATTATACAAAACCTTCCGCTCCCTTGAGCGACGACGCAAATACGATTTTGCTCTATCACTTCGACGACAACACCGAATTGCCGCCTCTTAGTTCGGCGTCGAATTATTCGTTTACACATACTAACGGAGCGCCTCGTACTCCTTCTTCCTACGGAATAATAACAGGAAATTATGTTAGCGATTCCTCGCTTCCTTTGCCTGTGGAACTTATGTCCTTTACGATAAATGTAAGTGGCAATGAAGTTCTGTTAAATTGGCAAACGGCAACGGAAGTGAATAATTACGGATTTGAAGTTCAACGTCAAGCGGTGAGCAATGAAAATTCCGAATGGGAAACAATCGGTTTCGTAGAAGGCGCTGGTAACAGCAATTCGCCGAAATCGTATTCGTTTACCGATAACGTAAGCGCAAGCGGAAAATATTCGTACAGATTGAAACAAATCGATTTGGACGGCACATTTGAATATTCGGATGTCGTGGAAGTAAATATCGGCACGCCCGTGAAATTCGAACTTTCGCAGAACTATCCGAACCCGTTCAATCCGACAAC
>CAYZMW010000180.1:0-8915 GCA_964479645.1 uncultured Melioribacter sp.
GCTTTGTGCATGTTGTGTAAGAAATCGAGATTGCTGTAAATTGTTTCGAGAATTTTGTAAACGTCTTCGTCGGAAATATCCGGACGAACTGCGAGGAAGTTCGGTTGTGCAATCGTGTTAATAGGTTTGGTTTGTCCCGGATATGTTTCCGCCGGAATAACGTAGCGACTCCAAACGGGGAAGTGCGAATCGATTTGTTTTAATTGGTCGTCCGTAAATTCGAGAACCGTAATTTTGTCCGCGCCGATTGTAGCGAACGCTTGCGTAATTGCGGAAACGGGAGGTCCTGCGGGAATGTTCATTCCGAGAACTCTTCTGTCCTGCAAAGCCGTTGCGGATGCCGAATAACCCATGTGTTCAAGACGAAAATCTTTTTCGGGGTTGAAGCCCAATGCCGTTAAAATGGTTTTTCCCGAGGTTTCGGTTCCCGAACCTCTTTTCCCGATTGAAAATTTTTCGCCTTTAAGATTGTTCAAATCCATAATGTTGTTTGTCGGAGCGAATTCTTTGTAAACAACAAAATGCTCAACGTTTTCCCAGAGCATCGTAACGGCGCGCATTTCTTTTTCGGGTTTGCCTTCGTATTTACCTTTTCCTTGCCAAGCCATCGAACCGAAAAGACCTTGTAAGATTGCAAAATCCACCTCATGGTTTTTAAGCAATTGAACGTTTTCGCCCGAGCCGGCTGAGGTAATTGCGCTCATGGAAATTCCGTCTTTTCCGAGTTTGTCGGTTACCAAAGTTGCAATGGCAACACCCACTGGATAGTAAGTTCCGCCCGGCGACGCTGTGGCGATTACGTATGCTCTTTTTTCTTGTGCGAATGAATTATTTGTCGTTGTAAAGAGAAGAGAAAAAATAAATAGAACGGCGAATAATTTTGTTAGTGTGTTTTTCATAGGAAAGTTCCTCCTTAATTTGTTTATGGTTTACAATTTCACAAAATATAAAATTTGTAAATGTTTGTCAAATGCGGGAAGAAACAAAAAAGCCTCCGCAATTGACGCCGCGGAGGCTGATGAAAAAAGAAAGTTCCTAAATAATATTAATATTGCAACGAATGCGATGCGATTTTCGCTTTAATATAATCGCGATTCATGCGCGCGATGTTCGTAATGGAGATACCCTTCGGGCATTCCGCTTCGCATGCGTAAGTGTTCGTACAACTTCCGAATCCCATTTCGTCCATTGTATTGACCATCGCTTGAACGCGTTCGTAACGTTCGGGTTGTCCTTGCGGAAGCAACGCGAATTGCGAAACTTTCGCGCTTACGAAAAGCATCGCCGAGGCGTTTTTACAAGCCGCCACACAAGCGCCGCAACCGATACATTCCGCCGCGTCGAGAGCTTTCAACGCGGTTTCTTTCGGAATCGGAATTGTGTTTGCATCGGGAGCGTTGCCTGTATTGACCGAAATAAATCCGCCCGATTGAATTATTTTATCAAGCGGCGAACGGTCAACTACAAGGTCTTTGATTATTTTGTAAGCCTTTGCTCTGAAAGGTTCGAGATAAAGCGTTTCGCCGTCTTTGAAATTTCTCATGTGCAATTGGCAAGTCGCCGTTTTGGGAATCGGTCCGTGAGGATGTCCGTTAACCACAATTCCGCACGTACCGCAAATACCTTCGCGGCAATCGCTTTCGAATGCAATAGGCCGTTTGTTTTGCGCTTCGAGGTCGCTGTTGAGTTCGTCGAGCATCTCGAGAATTGAAGCGTCGGGCGTTACTTGCACCTTGAACTCTTCAAAATAGCCTTCCGCTTCGGGAGATTCTTGTCTCCAAATATTCAAAGTCAAATTTATTTTTTCTGCTGCCATTACTTATAACTCCTCGTCGATGGTTTGACATATTCGAATGTGAGCGGTTCTTTGTTGAGTTCCCATTCGCCGACTTTCTTAAATTCCCAAGCGGCAACGTACGAATATTCCTCGTCGTTACGTAACGCTTCGCCTTCTTCGGTTTGATATTCTTCGCGGAAATGTCCTCCGCAAGATTCGTTTCTGTTCAAGGCGTCGAGCGCCATAAGTTCGCCGAGTTCAAGGAAATCCGCAATTCTGCCCGCTCTTTCGAGAGTTTGATTCAATGTTTTGTCGTCTTCGGGAATATTGATGTCGCTCCAAAATTCTTCGCGAAGCGCTCTGATTTCTTTAATCGCTTCTTCGAGTCCTTCTTTGGTTCTCGACATCCCGACTTTGTCAATCATCACATGACCGAGTTTTTTATGAATAGCATCGACAGGTTGTTTTCCTTTAATCGAAAGAAGTTTTTTAATCGTATTTTTCACGTTTTCTTCCGCTTCGGCAAATTCGGGTCTGTCGGTACCGACTTTTTTCGGTCTCTCCGAGCCGAGATAATGTCCGACTGTGTAAGGAATAATAAAATATCCGTCCGCCAAACCTTGCATCAACGCGCTTGCGCCGAGTCGGTTTGCGCCGTGGTCGGAGAAATTGGCTTCGCCGAGAACGAACAGTCCGGGAATGTTACTCATCAAGTGATAATCGACCCAAAGTCCGCCCATCGTATAGTGAGGAGCGGGATAAATCATCATAGGCGTTTCGTAAGGATTTTCGCCCGTAATGTTTTCATACATTTCGAAAAGGTTGCCGTATTTTTCTTCCACGGCTTTTCTTCCCATACGTTTTATTGCATCGGCGAAATCAAGATAAACAGCGCGTCCCGTCGGACCTACGCCGCGTCCCTCGTCGCAAACGTACTTCGCATTACGGGATGCAACGTCGCGCGGAACGAGGTTGCCGAATGCAGGATATTTTCTTTCGAGATAATAATCGCGTTCTTCTTCGGGAATTTCCGAAGGTTTACGCGTGTCTCCCGCCTTTTTCGGCACCCAAATTCGTCCGTCGTTACGCAAACTTTCGCTCATAAGAACGAGTTTTGATTGCGCTCCGCCGTGCGCAGGAATTGCAGTCGGGTGAATTTGAGTAAATGCGGGATTGGCGAAAACCGCGCCTCTTTTATGAGCGCGCCAAGCGGCTGTAACGTTGCTGTTCATTGCGTTTGTGGAAAGGAAATAAACATTTGAATAACCGCCCGTTGCGAGAATTACGGCTTGCGCGGCGTAACGTTCGATTTTTCCGTTTACGAGATTTCTAACGATAATTCCGCGTGCATGACCGTCAACGACTACAAGGTCGAGCATTTCGCGACGAGTGTACATTTCGACGTTGCCCGCTCCGATTTGGCGACTTAAAGCGCTGTAAGCGCCGAGCAAAAGTTGTTGTCCCGTTTCGCCGCGAGCGTAAAACGTACGCGAAACTTGCGCGCCTCCGAAAGAACGGTTCGTTAAATATCCGCCGTATTCGCGAGCGAAAGGCACGCCTTGCGCAACCGCCTGGTCGATAATATTGTTACTAACTTCGGCGAGACGATAAACATTCGCTTCGCGCGAACGAAAATCGCCGCCTTTTACCGTATCGTAAAATAATCTGTAAACCGAGTCGCCGTCGTTTTGGTAATTTTTCGCGGCGTTAATTCCGCCCTGTGCCGCAATGGAGTGAGCGCGGCGCGGCGTATCGTGAAAAGAAAACGCTTTTACTTTATATCCCAACTCGGCTAACGTTGCGGCGGCGGAAGCCCCCGCCAAGCCGGTTCCTACAACGATAATATCGTATTTTCGTTTGTTCGCGGGATTGACGAGTTTCATTTCGAATTTGTGTTTTTCCCATTTTTCCGCAATATCTCCCGCAGGAATTTTTGCATCTAACTTAACCATTAGTTACCTCCCATAGAAGTAAAGTAAAAGTATATCGGAATTAATGAAAATCCGACTCCGAAAATCCAAGCCAAAGCCGTTCCGAGTTTTTCGACGAACGGCGTATATTTCGGATGCGTCCAACCCAAAGTTTGAAACGCGCTTTGGAAACCGTGGTGAATATGAATTCCGAGAGAAATCATTAATAAAACATAAAACAACGAATAAAGCGGGTTTTGAAACCATGCCGTTACGATTTCGTAAAGTTCTCTACCCGAACCGCCGAATTTGTATTCGTACCAAAAGGTAATTAAGTGAATAACAAGGAAAAGTAAAATTAAAACACCCGTTTGCCAAGTGTAACGCGCGCTGAAATCAATCAATTCGTTCGACTTGTAAACCTTGTAAGGTTGCGGTCTCTTTTCGTTGTTGTCAATGGCAAGTTTCAACCCGAGATAAATATGTGTGAGAAAAAAAACGGCGAATATCACCTCGATAACGTGGGTGAACCAGCCGAGGGATTCCAAAGCGGCAACATACGACGTAAAGGTATGTTCGCCTCCCCAGATTGTGTAATTGCCCGCAAGGTGGATAATCAGGAAAAGCACGAGCAACAAGCCGGTTACGGCCATAATTACCTTTTTCCCGATTGAAGTACTTAGACTTCTCGATAACCAGCCCATTAAAATCCTCCTATAATAATGTAATTGAAGTATATTTTGTTTTTCGTGAAACTTATTTGCGGAGCCGTATGTGAATTGTTAGAAAGTCGCATTTTTCATTTAAAATAAAAAGTAAACTTAACCCAATTAACAAAAAAAATCAAAGACAAATTTATCTTAATTAATTTTTATAAAATTGATTTGTTGTTAGTCGCGAATTTAACAAATTGTCTATAGCGAAAATTCTTTTGCGTTTTGTAAATTTTTTGTAAGTTGACTTTCGGATGTCTTCCCATATTTTTTCTTCAAATTTTTGAAGGAATGATGAAATATTTACTTTCATACTTTTTTTTATTTTTTTACTCTTCACCTTTTTTTTCGCAAGGAAATAGGGAAAAGATTATAATCCCTTATAGTAGTTGTTCGATAGAAGTTGACGGTAATCTTGATGATTGGGAAATTTACGCTGAATATTTTTTTTCGGATACGCTTAATTCTTTTATTAGCGAGACATCTTATGAATTGGAGAAAATTTATCCTTCTGACTTTGATTTTAAAAAATTAAAATTACCGAGATCGAGGAACAAAGTATGTTTTAGAACATTTTGGAACGAAACTGATTTATGTTGTGCAATAACTGTGTGGGATGAACATTTTTTTGCAGAAATCCATGGCCGTATCGATAAACCGTTAATTCATTTAAATGACGGCGTTGAATTGTATTTTGATACGGGAAACGAATCTTCGTGTAAAATGGATATTAACGATTATCAATTTCTTGTTGATATTGAAAATAACACTGAAGTATTTAAAGGTGATTTGAAAGAAATTCTTGCTGACACGTTAGCCGTACCGAAAGATTATGCTCAGCATATACTTTTTTATTCTGCGGTATGTAAGATTGGTAAGGCAAACGATGAAATAATCGATAGTGTTTATACAGTTGAAATCAAAATTCCTTTTGCCTCCATCGGAATCGTTCCATATACCAGAAAGAAAATCGGCATTGATGTTTGTGTTAACGATTTCGATTTTCCGAGTTCCCAAACAGAACAAATAGAAGAAGTTTCAACGGGAATGCATCCGTTTAGTTGGAGCGGTTACAGTGACTTCGGTTATCCGCAATATTGGAAAGAAGCGGAATTAATTGGAGCACCGACATGGTTTGAAAAAGTTTCAAATAAATACCGTAAAGAATGGTTTTGGATTTACATTTTAACGGTTATTTTTTCATTATTCCTTATTGGAGGGTTGATGTATAGAAGTTATGAATTACGTAAACTTCCCTCCGCAAAAGAATTGCAAGAAGGAATGCTTTTTATGGGAAGCAATCTTGAAAGGTTAAGTTACAATCAGAAAATTTTACAGAAAGCCGCGAACTACATTATGGAAAATAAGGCGGAGCATTTAACGTCTGAAAAATTAGCGGAAAACCTTGGGATTTCATTACGAACATTTCAAAGAATTACAAAAAATGAAATGAATGTAACCCCAACAAATTACATTCGTGTTATAAAATTAAAGATGGCTTCTGAATTTTTAAAAAATAAATCTGGGAATGTTACTCAAGCATCATACGAATTTGGTTTTTCCAACCCCTCATATTTTTCCAAAATTTTCAAAAACCACTTTGGTTATTCACCATCCGACTGGATAAAAGTAATAGAAAAAAATACGGAATAAGCCGAATTTCGTTTTTATCCAAGTTTTTGTCGCAATATAACAAGCGTTACGAAAGTTTTCTTTTTACATTAAGCGAAACGAATAACTCGGCAAATATTACGAATATTTGTGAATACTTATGAAAGAAATTCGACTCTTATTTATTTCGTCAAGTTTGCTTGTTATTGTTTTGCTTTTATATGTTTTTTTCAGACAAACAATTATTGGTTTTTCGGAGTATTTAATTATTATTATGATTTAAAAGCCTTTACAGGAGAGATTTCAAGTAAATACTTTATGTAATTGCAACGACAATTTTGACAATTAGTAACTAATAATTTTCATAAACGATTGGGAGCAAAAGATGAAAAGGAAACTAAAAAATCTACAAACAATTGTGTTGTTTTGTATTATTCCAGTTTCTTCATTTGCGCAAAATAATGTTAATGTGTTGTTTTTTAATGGAACAACCGATTATGTTACATATCCTAGTGATGTAACATTAGGACGCATAAATGCCGCTAGTAATTTTGTCTTGGAAGCTTGGGTCTATATTCCTACAGGTACATCTTCGGGTGCAGTATTTTTTGCAAGAGAAGAGCAATTCAACGTTTATTTGGAAACAAATAATCGACTCGCTTTTAATGAATATGATGGTAACGTTTGGACAAGTTTTTATTCGAATGACAATGTTTTATCAAACGACGAATGGCATCATATTGCTGTTATTCGTAATACAAGGTTTTCAAATTACATCCACTTATACGTAGATGGAAATGATGTAACGGCAACCGTCGGAAACGGGCATTCTTTCGTAACACGTAGTACTTCTCTTTATATTGGGAAAAATGCTTTGTCTTCCACATATTTTAATGGAAGTATTGACGAATTGAGGATTGTGAGTAGAGCTTTGACGATTTCTGACCTTCATACTTCTCGCAACGATGTTCCATATACTTCCTCAACTTCCGTTGCTGCTTTATTTCACTTTGACGAAGGAATTGGGTCCACAACGCTCAATGAAGCTTCAGGCAATAACGGAAATCTTGTCGGGGCGCCTACGTGGAGAACATGGGATTACGACCCTGATAATTCTCTTCCTTTTGATGATTTTATGTATTACAGCGGCGAAATGAACAATTGGAAAGGGAAAGTAATGACGTATAATGATTTAGGGACCCCAACCTGGAAAGTTACGATTCAATCGGACGGAACAGATGCAACAAGCGAGTTTAAATTTAGAGATAGCGACGAAAACTGGATAAACAGTTGGGGCCACGGTACAAATGTTACCTTAAACGTTCCATCTAAAATATGTTATTCAAGCGGGGCTAATGGAAACTTTTCTGAAACAGTTAATAAATATTACACGTTTATTTTTCAAAATATTGAGGCTGCCTCAAATTCAAATGCAGCAGTTTTCGAAACTAATGCAACGCCTGTGGGTATCGATAACGTAACTGATGATTATTCTGGCGCAGGGAACGATGTTACAGTAACTATTACGTTAACTGCATTGAAATCAACGCAGGAACATATATTTGTTCGTTATACTACTGACGGGTGGACTTCAAGTTTATTGGTAGAAGCATTTTACACAGGGACAGAAACGGAGTATGAAGCAACAATTCCTGGCGGAGATGTCACAGGCAACGGGACGCAAAATCAATATTATGTTTTAACAACAACTTTAACTTCAACTTCTATTACGCATTCAAATGCAGATATTAATACAATTAATTATTCTAATAGGCAAGGGCTGAATTATCCTTTGCCGGTTGAAATTACTACATTTACCGCTAACTTTAATAAAAATAAGGTAATGTTAAGTTGGCAAACAGCAACGGAAATAAATAATTACGGATTTGAAGTGCAGCGTTTAGTATCAAATGAGCCTATTGCAGATTGGGAGCCGATAGGTTTTGTTAATGGGTACGGAAATAGTAACTCTCCGCGAAAATATTCGTTTATTGATAACATAAATTCAAACGGAAAATATTATTATAGACTGAAACAATTAGATATAAACGGTGTATTTAAATATTCACAAGTAGTAGGAATAAAGATAGGCATACCTGCAAAATTTGAACTTTTACAAAATTATCCGAACCCGTTTAACCCTACAACGACGATTTCGTATTCTATTCCAAGCGTGAATACAAGAAGTATCGTTAGAGATGGGGTTAAACAATTTATCGTTAATGTTGCCTTAACCATTTATAACTCACTTGGACAAAAACTCATAGTGCTTGTAAACAAAGAACAAGCGCCTGGGAATTATACGGTACAATTTGATGCGAGCAATTTGCAAAGTGGAATATATTTTTACACATTACGGGTTGGTAATTTAGTTTCGACAAAAAAAATGATTTTGATAAAGTAAAAAAGAAAATTATAGATTTGAATAGTGAAGGCTCGGTGGTAATAGGGATAGGGATTGTTTGACAAAGATGATGGAAAGCTAGCTTTCGTTTGCGCCAAAATTGGATCGTAAGTTTTCTCAAAAAATTTATTTAAAGTTTTATTGGTAAAAAGACAATGGGTGATTTTTCCTTTTGAAGGTTTTCAGACTTTTAGCAATACCGATATTAATTTATTTATTAAATTTCGAAACTCATAACCGTTACTCCTTACTGTTATCTGAACACAATACACTCATCGTTAATGGACATTTGGAATTACTCCTCGCCAGTTTCCGAATTTTATTTAAGCAGAAAAGATTTTTTATTTAAGTTATAATGAAACCTATTGAATACTTTTTTGTATAAGAAAGCCCGAATAAATATTTAGGGTAAACAAAAAAATTGAAAAAAGTTTTTTAAAAAACTTGCATAAATAAAAAAAAGACCTTATCTTTAAGAATGTGTTTTTTGAGAGTTTGCA